>NZ_CP030048.1:3301250-3601363 GCF_015291665.1 Bradyrhizobium sp. CCBAU 53338 | reverse complement strand
GATCTTCATTGCCGCTGGTGGCGCCGGGGCGGTTCATCTTGGCTTCAAGCTTGTCGAGGCGGTCCTGAAGGTTCTTGTGGTCGATCGTCTTGCCCTCGACCGACTTAAGCCGATCGTCGACCGACTTCGTCAGGTCTTCCAGCGCCTTCTGCACGATCGCAGCCGGATCTTCGTCGCCGTCCTTCAGTTCAATCGCGCCGGACAGCATGCGGCGCTTGTGGTCGTGGAAGCTCATTTGGATGCTTTCGGTTGGAGGGCTGCGCTGGCCCGGTTGATCGCGTCGGCCAGCGCGATTAGAGCCGTCGCGGATTTCGCTGATGTCACGCGCGCGCCGGGATGCGCCGGCACGGTGACGAGAGAGACCTCGACCAGGTCGAGGGCCTTAATGACGCGCCCGCCTCCACGGCGTGCACGGGCGGATTTCGTGATGAAGCCGATCGACAGGCCGGTGACGGCGCCGGATTTGACCAGCGCCCGGACTTCCTTGGCCCGGGCGACGTCGTCGACGAGCAGCCGGCCCTTGACTTGGAGACCTTTGGCGGTCTCCTCGAGTTGATCCCATGCCCCCAGCGGCTGTGATGGGTCATGAGCGAACAAGAGCGGCAACGGCGCCTTAGCCGACTTGAAGGCGCCCGGGGCGATCTCGTCCCCTACCCTGTCCGGTGTCCCAAAGGGCCAGGCGATGCCACTGATCACTCCGGCATCGTCGACCGCAATATCGGCCTTGAATTCGAATTTGCCGTTCATGCGGCCACCTGCAGGCTGGGCTTGGGCGCCGGCTTGTTGTCCGGCGTCACGCCTACGGCATTTGCCGGCGGACGCAGCGTCGCTCCGCCGTCAATCGGACCCATGTTGTCGATTGCTCTGACCTCGTCAGGGGCCATCCACGGGCCGCCGCAGGCCTTGGCGAACGCCTCGAAGCGGGCAGCAAGATCGGCTCGGACTAGCGTGTCGGTCAGGAATTCAGGGTAATAGACCTTCTGCTCTTCCTCAGTCAGCAGCCGGGAGATGGCGCCCTCCCAGAGCTTGCAGCGGCCCAGCATGGTGAAGCTAAGGAAGGCCTGCCCCATCTCTTCTGCATTAGCCCAGGTCGCGCGGCCGAGCTCGTAAAGCAGTGTAGGAGGAATCCCGAGAGCTCGACCGATCTCCAGGATCTGAAAATTGCGCATTTCCTGGAATTGAAGGTCGACCGACGAAAAGGTCAGCGCCTCGAACTCTGCACCATCTTCGAGGATGGCCGTTCCGCCTGCCGACTCGCCAGACTGCTCGTTACGCCATGACTTCTTGAGCCGGGCATACGCGACGTCGCTAAGCTTGGTCTTCGCCTTGATGACGCCGGACGGACGCGCGCCATTGCCGAGGATTTTGGAGGCGTGCCGCTCTAGCGCAATTGCAAGGCCGATAGCCTCCGCGCAATCGCGGACGGCGGACCGCTTATTCCAGGACGAGACATGAAGGATGTCGCGCCAGCTATACTCTCGCGCCGGCCCCGAGGACACGGTGACCCGGTATGTCGGCTCCATCGTGATCAGGTCGAAGGTGACAGCGACAGACGTGGGGTCGAGGCGGATCAGCTCAATGATCTTGCCGTTAACTCGATTGGCAAAGGCGTAGCCGTGTCCGTGGTCGATGACGTCGTTCTCGAGCGCAGTGACGAATTCAGTCGCGGAAGTCCATCCGTTCGGACGGTCATGCAGTAGGTTGTACAGAGGATGGTCGACGGCCTCTTCGCTCGCATCGCCATTGCGGCGATAAAGCTTCAGCGAAAGCGTCGCGAGAGTTTCGCAGCGAATGCGCTTGCCAGCGTGAACAGCCGGACAGCGATCTGCAAGACGCGGCGATACGAGAATGCCCGCAGCGGTCTGCGCGCCAAAATCAATTAGCGCCTGCCAGCTTGCAGGGTCATAGAGGGACTTCTGGCCGAAGCCGAAGATGTTTTTCAGCCGATCGAACAAACGAGCTATCTTCTCCGCCTACATCATGTGTAAGTCGGAGCGCCGCCGGATCTCTATTCCTGAAACCTGCCACTACCTGCCAAAACCTGACAGAACATGACACTCCGGCTTTCTCTTGGCCCAATCGCGCAGCTCGCTCTTGAACGCGTGGTATCTACCGCAGGGCTTGTAAATGGGAGAGTCCGGTTCCTCCGCGCGTCGGTAAACCGTTCGAATTGAGCAGCCCATTTCAAATGCAATGGCCTTCGCGCCTATAACCTTGTCGTCGCCTTCACGCATTGCGGCCCCGCCTGATGCGGTTGCTGCGGCGAGCCTTGCGCGCTGCCTTGCGAGATGCGGCTCGGGTTGCCTTGCGTGCTGAGGCAGCATCGCGCTCCTCCTTTTCGATAGTGATCACGTCGATCTGCGAAATATCTGGCCAAGTCGTTTTCGGACTGAGCGAGAGCCAAAGCGGCGTCAACTGGCCGACAAGGCACGATCGTTTCCTTATCGCCCCGTTGCTATCCACGAACACACAAGTTGCCGTTCCACCATCCTCCCCCACGATCAGCATTGGCGCAGAACCGCCGGCACGCACCATGTCTCCCCTTCGCATCAATATCCCCACACTTCCGGCGAATCAGCCGATACCGAATCGATGCGCGAGCCATTGAAAACGGGCTCGTCCAACGATCGATTGCGATGCCGGGAGAACATTCGATCGTGTCGCCGAACGAATTCACTTGCGAACGACGCGACGTTGTCGATCGGTATGCGGCCTGAAATCACTTGTTCGAAGAGGTCAGAGATCACGTCTTCACGGTCGGCGCGTTCAATGCCACGGGGCACAGCATCATCAATGCTGCGATAAATGTGGTTCGCCAGCAATGAAGTGCGATGAAGCTCACCTGAGGTATCAACCCAGGCACGCACGGCGTTTTGGTAACGTCGCAACAGAGCCGGGTCACCTTCCGCTCGGCGCAGGATCTGGCAGTAGTGGGGAAGCCCGCGCTGCGCGTGCGACTCGCGATAGCGCGCGTGGCCTTCAGTTCGAATGATGTTGATCGCCTGATCGACTTGCGCGTCGGAATATGTCCTTGCGCGACCGCCCCATTTCCGGTCCTTCATGGCCGTGTTCAGACGGCTGGCGAATGCTGCATCGCGCACCGCGCGATATCGTAACGTGTGGTACGGTGGCCCATTCTCGTAATCCAGATCTTCCAGGCGAACAGCGGGATCACTTGTGAAGATGATATCGAGAGACCGACAGTAATTTTCCACCGTGAAAGAGCGCGATTTATAGCGCCCAGCCGCCGCGACTTTACCGGCGGCCTTCGCAGCCTCTAAGCGAACTCGTCGCTGAGGATCACCGCCATATGCGAATGACTTGAAGGTCGGATTTGGGGGGAACTCAGGACGGGATTTCAGAGCATCGCGTATCGTCATTCCACTGGCGACGAGAGCTAGAATCTGATCGAAGACCTGTTCAACCTTACTGACCATTGACGGCCGCCACCTGTCGCATTGCTTCGCGCGCTCTCTTCCCGGGCCGGGGACGACGGCGACGGCGCCGATGCCGCTTTTCGTCCTCGGCCTGCGCCTCCTGCTTCAACTGGCCGTTGATCTCGAAGATCGCCGCGGTCGCGTCCTTGATGTAGCTTTTGTGGACGCGGACCCTTACACGCTGCCCGCCGCCGCCTGTTGGTCGCGTATAGACTGTTTCGAAACAGTCGTTCCGCGTTCGGGACCACGTCCACGAGAACGACCGCCTCCAACCGTTGTCGACGTGGGTGTACGCAGTCGCCAAGAATGCTTCTTGCGGTTGGTCGATCATGCGGCTGCTTTCCTGATCCCGTATTCGCTGAGAAGTTCGGCTGGTGCGTGGCACGCAGGCGAGGTCGGGTCTGGCCCAAATCGATTCACATAGCGTGTCCACTGCTCAGTCTTGGCGTAGTGACTGAGGACGGCTCGCCACTCTGCTTCAGTGGGTGTCAGTGTCCCGTCGAGTTCCTTGACCGCGCGATCCACCGCCGCGTTGATCCTGGCCCTCTTCATCTTGACAGCTCGGTCGAATGGCTCGCGAGCGTCGGCGCCGATCCAAAGGCGAGCCTTGCTCTGCCAATCTCGCGAATATGCGGCTCCGCCTGCGACCTGTCGGTAATGATCCCTAAATCGCTCAAGCGATCTGTCGACGGCCTCGGGAACGCCGAGCAAGTCGAGTGCCCAGATATAGTTCTCGTCAGTGAGCTTGAAATCTTCTGGAAGAAGAATCCCTCGCGCGCGCGCTCTCTCACTCTCAGGGGATTCAACAAGGGATAAAGAAAGGGAAGTATCATGTACGAATGGCGGTTCGTACCCCTGCGAACCTGTGTTCGTACCCTGTTGCGCTTCCGTTCGTACCGGGTACGAACCGGCGTTCGTACCCTCCAGCCACTCTGGCAGCGAATATGAGTTGGCCTGACCAGCGTATCTGCCGCTCTCAACGACCAGGTAGCTGCCGGCCACTAGGCGGTCTATGGACTTCTGGATGCCGCGAGCACCCTTGGTTCCGAGGGCCTCGGCGACGACGTTCTGACGACGCCGAGCCACACCGGTCGTCCGGTCCATGGCGCTGGTCAGGTAGTAGAGAACACGAAAGTCCAGGTGGGTTAGGCAAGGGTCTGCATTTGCTCGATCCAGAAGGGCGAGCTTGGCCTTCGTAAATGGGTCAGCCATCAGCCTTCCTTCCGGCTCATGACGGCTTGCCAGATGCCCGCGCGAATCGCGGCCGAGAGGTCCGCGACGTCTCGAACGATAAGATTCTCACCGATGCCCTTGCGACGCATGACGGTGGCTTGCAGGTCGAGCGATCTCTGGATGTGCTTCTCGCCAGCCTCTGGCGACAATTCCAAAGCGCGTCTTGTAATGCCGGCCACGAGGTCGAAGCGGCGAGCCGCCGGAAATGGAATCAGATCCGCCATCACGACCGCGCTCCCGTAGCGAACGCTCCGAGAACGGTCTTCGGGGATATTTCGGGACTTTTGGCGCCAACCGGTGCAAACCGGTGCCGTTTCGTTCCCAAATCCTCAGCGCGCGCGAGAATGCGCGCAGACGTAAGTCGTTGATCTCTCAGGAAGAAAATGGTCGGAGCGAGAGGATTTGAACCTCCGACCCCTAGTCTCCCAGACTAGTGCGCTAACCGGGCTGCGCCACGCTCCGAACGTCGTTCCATTAGCTAGGATCGGCGCGATGCGCAAGGCGAGCCGCGCCATTTTGGTGTGTTGGCCGAAAGGCCGAGGAAACGGACCGCAAAGTCGGCCAAAGGCCGCTCAGCCGTCCTTCAGGGCCTGGTCCAGCATCTCCTTGCAAGCGACGAGGTCGCCGAGCACCCGTTCCAGCCGCTCCCGGTCCAGCGCGCTGGGGCCGATGGGCGCGGCGGCGGTGCCGCCCTTGCGGAAGGTCGTGAGGATCTCCTCGTCGTCGACCTCCGTGAAGCGGAAGTCGATGCCTTCCTCTTCGTCGCCCTGGTAGTCGTCATCGTCGGTATCGGCGACGCCCTTGATGGGCGCCTCGTCGTCGGGCTCCATCAGGCTCGCCCCGATGGCGTCCTCGATCGCCCCGAACGAGACCGCGGCCGAGCCGTCAGCCAGGCCTTGCACCGATTTGACGCCGTGCTCCTTCAGGATCCGCTGCACGCCGCGGATGGTGTAGCCCTCGCCGTACAGCAGGCGGCGGATGCCCTTGAGCAGGTCGACATCGTCGGGGCGGTAGTAGCGGCGGCCGCCGCTGCGCTTCATCGGCTTGATCTGGGAGAAGCGGGTCTCCCAGAACCGCAGCACGTGCTGCGGAATGTCGAGTTCCTGCGCTACTTCGCTGATGGTTCGGAACGCATCCGGCGCCTTGTCCAAATGCCAAATCCTTCGCGGAGGCGCGATTTTACGCCTCGGGTTGAGCCTTGCTGGCATCGCCATTGGTGCGGTGCTGGGCGTTGATCCGCTGCTTGAGGATCGCCGACGGCTTGAACACCATCACCCGGCGCGGCGAGATCGGCACCTCGGTGCCGGTCTTCGGATTACGGCCGATGCGCTGACCCTTCTTGCGGACCATGAAGGACCCGAACGACGACAGCTTCACCGTCTCGCCCTTCTCAAGGCAGTCGGTGATCTCCTTCAGCACGAGTTCCACGAAGGCGGACGACTCCGTGCGCGACAGTCCCACCTTCTGGTAGACGGCTTCGCACAGATCCACACGCGTTACGGTTTTACTTTGATCGGTCATCGCCCTGCCCCACATCACGGCGAACAATTGTTGTCTGAAATTATGAGGTTACGATACGGCGGTCAACACCGCTCATCAATGCAGACGCATCGATGTTGGGCGCTGATTCCGGCAAAATTTTATCGATGTGGCTTTACCAGCGCACCAGCGCGGAGCCCCAGGTGAAGCCGCCGCCCATGGCCTCCAGGAGGACCATGTCGCCGCGCTTGATCCGGCCGTCCTTGCGCGCCACCGACAGCGCCAGCGGGATCGAGGCCGCGGAGGTGTTGCCGTGACGGTCCACCGTCAGCACCACCTTCTCCGGCGCGATGTGCAGCTTGTGGGCGGAGGCGTCGATGATTCGCTTGTTGGCCTGGTGCGGCACGAACCAGTCGATGCCGTCGGCATTCAGCCCGGTCGCCTGGAAGGCGTCGACGATGACATCGGTGATCATGCCGACCGCGTGCTTGAAGACCTCGCGGCCCTCCATGCGCAGGTGGCCGACGGTCTGGGTCGAGGACGGTCCGCCGTCGACGAACAGCTTGGCCTTGTGGCGGCCGTCGGAGCGCAGATGCGTGGTGACGATGCCGCGGTCAGTCGCGGGATTGCCCGGCTGCTCCTGCGCCTCCAGCACGACCGCGCCGGCGCCGTCGCCGAACAGCACGCAGGTACCGCGGTCGTTCCAGTCGAGGATGCGCGAGAAGGTCTCGGCGCCGATCACGAGCGCACGCTTGTAGGCGCCGGTGCGCAGGAAATTGTCGGCCGTGGCAAGCGCGAACACGAAGCCCGAGCATACCGCCTGAAGATCGAACGCCACACCGTGGTTGATGCCTAACCCGTGCTGCACGGAGACCGCGGTCGCGGGAAACGTGTTGTCCGGCGTCGAGGTGGCGAGCACGATCAGTTCGATCGACTGGGCGTCCACGCCGGCATCCGAGAGCGCGGCCTGCGCCGCCTTGATCGCGAGATGAGAAGTGAATTCGCCCTCGGTCGCAATGTGCCGTTCGCGAATGCCTGTGCGCTGCACGATCCACTCGTCGGACGTGTCGATGCGCGCCGCCAACTGGGCGTTGGTCACCACCTGCTCCGGCAAATAAGAGCCGCAGCCCAGCACGACCGAACGAATTTGAGTCACGAAACAGCCTCCTGCGCGGTCTGCACGGAATTAAGTGCACCACCCTCGCGGTTGAGCATCTGATTGATCTTGTTCAGGAGATCGTAGTGAGCCATCTCATAGCCAACATCGATCGCGTAGGCAAAGCCTTCGGCGTTGATTCCGCCGTGGCTCTTGACCACCAGTCCGTTGAGACCCAGCAACACGCCGCCGTTCGACTTGTTCGGGTCCATCTTGTCACGCAGAGCCTGGAAGGCATTGCGGGCAAACACATAGCCGAGCTTGGACAGCCAGCTCCGCTGGATCTCGTTACGGAGTAATTCCGCCATCTGGCGCGCGGTTCCCTCGGCGGCCTTGAGCGCGATGTTGCCGCTGTAGCCCTCGGTCACGACTACGTCGGCCACGCCCTTGCCGATACCGTCGCCTTCGACGAAGCCGATATAGTCGAGTTCCGGCAGGTCCATCGCACGCAGCATTTCGGCGGCCTCGCGGATCTCCTCGTGCCCCTTTATCTCCTCGGTCCCGATGTTGAGCAGGCCGACCGTCGGACGCTTCTTGTCGAACACCACGCTCACCATGGCCGCGCCCATCACCGCGAGCGCCACCAGATGGCGCGCATCGCCGCCGATCGTGGCGCCGAGATCGAGCACGACGGACTGGCCGCGCTGGGTCGGCCAGATCGCTGAAATGGCCGGGCGATCGATGCCTGGCAGCGTCCGCAGATGGAAGCGGGCCATCGCCATCAGCGCGCCGGTGTTGCCGGCGGAGACCGCGACGTCCGCCTCGCCCTTCTTCACGGCATCGATGGCAAGCCACATCGAGGAGGTCTTGCGACCGCGTCGCAGGGCCTGGCTCGGCTTGTCCGAGCCGCTGACGGCAACGTCGGTATGGATGATCTTCGAAGCGCTCTTGAGCTGGGGGAGCCGATCGAGCTCGGGCTCGATCCTGGCACGGTCCCCGACCAGCAGGAATTCGATGTCCCGATGCCTCGCGAGGGAGATGGCTGCGCCTGGAATGACCACGGCAGCGCCGTCGTCGCCCCCCATGGCGTCCAGCGCGATGCGAACCTTGCTTGGCATAGAAGTCCCGGAAAACCTGGTCTGGTGCGGTCTCGAACGAGCGGGCCGCAAAGTGGGTTCGCCATGGACATGGCGACCGGCCAAGCGCCACGCCGCACCCGAACCGGGGCGGACAATAGCGTTTTGCTATCCCGAAACAACCTCTTGCCCCCAGCCTTTTGGTTTGAGGATGATCCGACGACGGATCCGGCAATTCACACAATTATCATATAAATCAGAATGATAGGAAGGTCTTTCCAACCAGTCCTGCAAACGCCTCACGTCCCGTCACACAGAGGTCTTACGGGGAAGCTTCGACTATTTACCCTTCTTCTTGCCCTGCTCGTTGTCCTGCAGGGCCTTCAGCGCCGCGAAGGGATGATCCTCTGGGTCGGGCGCGATGACCTCCGCTTCGAACACGGCTCCCGGCTTGCGGGGATAGGGATCGATCGCCAGGAACAGCGCGTCGGTCGCAACGCGGCCGAGATCGATGATTCCGTTGACGATGGCTTCGTGCGGATCGGCGACCTCCGCCGGCTCCTCATCGTCCTGCCCTTCCTCGATCAGGTCCTCCAGCCGCCGCGTCTCGGCCTCGGGCGCGAAGGTCAGGTCGACCTCCTCGTCGATCTCGCTCTCGATCGGATCGAGCGTGACCACGCAGGTCTGGCCGATCCGGGCACGGACGCGGCCCGTGACCTGGATCCGGCCGCCGCTCCTCGGCACCACGTCGAAGTCGGCATGGGCCGACAGGATGTCGCGCAGACCCGCGGCATCGGCCAAGGCCTGGCGTTCTGCCGTCGAGGCCTCGAGCGCACGGTGCAGGCCGGTGTCGGGAATCTGCGCCACCATCACCGGCGAGCGCCAGGGATCTGGTTCGGATCCGGTCATCGGTCGGTTCATGACGCCCCATCCTCCCGAAGCGGTGCGGGAAATTTGAATGATCCAAGCAGCAGCGCGGGATCGCCGGCCTCGCCGAGATCCGCATTGGTGGCCAGCCCGTAGGCGGCCAGCAGCCGCGCCTGATCCATGCTGGCTCCGTTCAAGATATTCTTGCAGATCGCCTGCGCCAGCGCTTCGGGGCCCGCATCGATCGCCTGGTCGTAGGCCTGGACGCGGCCGTAAAAGGCCTCGCCAAAGGCCCGCATCCGCTTCGGGACGGTCTGGTCGCCCACCCCCATCTCGCGCAGATTGTCGTCCATGTCCTCGCAGAAGCGGTCAAACAGGGCCTGCGACAGCTCCACCCCGCCTTGGGCCGTCCGCAGCCGCCGCAGCAACAGCCAGAGGTGCAGGAGCAACAGGTCGAAACGGCCATTAACCGTATCGGGCACGCCCAAGTCCCGGTAAAATATGGGTTCTCGCGCCTGCGTCACGATCATGCCATAGATGGCTTCAATGGTGCCGGCCGGGGCTAGCCGGGGTTTCCTGAAGTGATTGAACGGCCAAAGCATTGTGGTTTCCGCAAGCGGGCGCGCGCGAGTTGCAATCCAAGCCTCCGCCCGGTACTTCAGCGCCTCGCGCGACGCAAGGGGACGGAATCAGTTCCGCTATGACGATAACGAACCAGACCAGCCTGCACGCAGACAAGCGGCGCGGCCTCTCCGCGCGCTGGCGCGGCCTGCGCATGCTCGCGGCCGTGACCCTGGTCGGCGCCGCGCTCGCGGGCTGCACCGGTGAGCAATTCCAGAAAGGCTATATCCTGCCGCCCGGCGCGCTGGAGCAGATTCCGATCGGCGCGAGTCAGGACCAGGTGCTGATCGTGATGGGCACGCCCTCCACCGTCGCAACCCTGGACGGCGAAGTGTTCTATTACATCTCGCAGCGCTCGGAGCGCCCCGTCGCCTTCATGAACCAGAAGGTCGTCGACCAACGTGTGATCGCGATCTATTTCGACAAGAACCGGCGCGTGCGCCGGCTTGCCAATTACGGCCTCCAGGACGGCAAGATCTTCGACTCCATCAGCCGGACCACGCCGACGTCGGGTCAGGAGATGAGCTACCTCGCGCCGCTGTTCAAGCTGCTCAGCTTCTGAGATCGTGAGCTGAGTTCGGCCGCCCTGCGGCGTCGTGCCGCTCTTCGCACGACGCGCGCTCTCGCATGCGGCTTGCCGTCGTGCGACCGGTTCCCTACCCTCCCGGCAAAACAAGAAGCTGGGAGGGGATTCGTGCTCAAGAAACTTCAGAACAAATTGTTGTCCCGTCGTCGCGTGCTTGCGGGCGCCGCTGGCCTCTCGGCCGCCGCGATCCTGCCGCGATCGAGCCTTGCCGACTGGAAGCCGACCGAGAATGTCCGCATCATCGTGCCGGCCGCGGCCGGCGGCTCGACCGATGTGATGGGGCGATTGCTCGCCGCCCATCTCCAATCCGCCTGGGGCCAGACCGCGGTCGTGGAGAATCGCTCGGGTGGTGGCGGCACGATCGGGACCGGCGAAGTGGTTCGCTCCAAGGCTGACGGCCACACCATCCTGATCGGCAATCCCGGGCCGAACGCGATCGCCTACAGCATCTTCAAGAACCTCAGCTACAAGCCGGACCAGCTCCAGCCCGTCAGCAACATGATCCGGATCCCGAACATCGTGTCGGCGCATCCGAAGACCGGCATCAAGTCGGTCGCCGAGCTGATCGCCTATCTCAAGGCCAACCCGGACAAGCTGAGCTACGCCTCGTCCGGCGTCGGCCAGAGCCCTCACCTCACCGGCGCCTGGTTCCTCCAGCTCACCGGGCTCAAGATGACGCACATCCCGTTCCGCGGCGCGGGCCCAGCGCTCCAGGCCGCGCTCGCCGGCGACATCCAGATCCTGTTCGACAATCTCTATCCGAGTCTGCCGCAGGTGCAGAACGGCACGCTCAACGGGCTCTGCGTCACGACGACCGAGCGCAGCGAACTTGCGCCGAACCTGCCGACGATGCGCGAGAGCGCGCCGGAGCTTGCGAAGTTCGACGTGTCGTCATGGTTCTCGGTATTTCTGCCGAAGGGTGTCCCCGCCCCCGTGCTCGACGCGCTCAACCTCCAGGTCAAGGCGCTGCTGGAGCGCGACGACATCAGGAAGCAGATCACCGCCATGGGCGCCCGCGCCGACTACGGCACCCCGCAGCAATTCGCCGACTTCGTGGACGCCGAGACGAAGAAATTCGCCGGCATCATCCAGAAGGAAGGATTGCAGATGGACGTGCAGTAGTTCCCTCTCTGCACCAAACGAAACCCCGCGGCTCGCACCGCGGGGTTTTTGTCTTGTGTCGTTGACGCCGCTCAGTGCGCCAGGATCGCCAGCAGCAACAGGGCCACGATGTTGGTGATCTTGATCATCGGGTTCACCGCGGGGCCCGCCGTGTCCTTGTAGGGATCGCCGACGGTGTCGCCTGTCACCGCCGACTTGTGGGCATCACTACCCTTGCCGCCGAAATGGCCGTCCTCGATGTACTTCTTGGCGTTGTCCCAGGCGCCGCCGCCCGAGGTCATGGAGATCGCGACGAACAGACCCGTCACGATCACGCCGAGCAGCATCGCGCCCACGGCCGAGAACGCCGCCGACTTGCCGGCCACGCCGCCGCCCGCGATCGCATAGATCACGAAGTAGACGACGATCGGCGACAGCACCGGAAGCAGCGAGGGGATGATCATTTCCTTGATCGCCGCCCGCGTCAGCAGGTCGACCGCCTTGCCGTAGTCAGGCTTGTCGGTGCCCTGCATGATGCCCGGCTTCTCACGGAACTGACGTCGCACCTCCTCGACGATCGCGCCGGCCGCACGGCCCACGGCCGTCATGCCCATCGCCCCGAACAGATACGGCAGCAGGCCGCCGAACAAGAGGCCCACCACGACGTACGGATTGTTCAGCGAGAAGTCCGGATTGACGCCGGCGAAGTAGGCGTGGTTCGCGGAATCCCCAACGAAGAACTTGAGGTCCTGGTTGTAGGCCGCGAACAGCACGAGAGCACCCAGACCGGCGGAGCCGATCGCGTAGCCCTTCGTCACCGCCTTGGTGGTGTTGCCGACCGCGTCGAGCGCATCGGTCGACTTGCGCACCTCCTTGGGCAGGCCCGCCATTTCGGCGATGCCGCCGGCGTTGTCGGTCACCGGGCCGAAGGCGTCGAGCGCGACGACCATGCCGGCCAGCGCCAGCATGGTGGCGGTCGCGATCGCGATGCCGAACAGGCCGGCGAGGCTGTAGGTGACCAGGATGCCGGCGATGATGACGAGCGCGGGCAGCGCGGTCGCTTCCATCGAGACAGCGAGGCCCTGGATCACGTTGGTGCCGTGACCGGTCACCGAGGCCTGGGCGATCGACTTCACCGGACGATAGTCCGTGCCGGTGTAGTACTCGGTGATCCAGATGATCAGCGCGGTGACGATGAGGCCGACCACGCCGCATTCGAACAGCGCCATGCCGGTGTAGTCGACGCCGTCGAGCTTGCCGAAGCCGATCAGGTAATAGATCACCACGGCGATGCCGATCAGCGACAGGATGCCGGTTGCGATCAGGCCCTTGTAGAGCGCGCCCATGATCGACTGGCTGGGCCCGAGCTTCACGAAGAAGGTGCCGATGATCGAGGTGATGATGCAGATGCCGCCGATGGCGAGCGGCAGCGTCATCATGTTGGCGAGGATCGGCGTCTTGGCGAAGAAGATCGCAGCCAACACCATGGTGGCAACCGCGGTCACCGCATAGGTCTCGAACAGGTCGGCGGCCATGCCGGCGCAGTCACCGACGTTGTCACCGACGTTGTCGGCGATCGTCGCCGGGTTGCGCGGATCATCCTCCGGAATGCCCGCTTCGACCTTGCCGACGAGATCACCGCCGACGTCCGCACCCTTGGTGAAGATGCCGCCGCCGAGACGGGCGAAGATCGAGATCAGCGAGGCGCCGAAGCCGAGCGCCACCATGGCGTCGACGACCGTGCGGCTGTCGGGCGCGAGCTTCAACGAATGGACCAGGAAGCCGAAATAGAGCGTCACGCCGAGCAGAGCGAGACCCGCCACCAGCATACCGGTGATGGCACCCGCCTTGAAGGCGAGTTCGAGGCCGCCGGCGAGCGACGTCGTCGCCGCCTGGGCGGTGCGCACATTGGCGCGGACCGAGACGTTCATGCCGATGAAGCCGGCGGCTCCCGACAGGATCGCGCCGATTGCAAAACCGATCGCGACATAGAGTCCGAGGAAGTAGGCAAGCAGCACGAAGATGACGATGCCGACGATGCCGATCGTGGTGTACTGGCGCCGGAGATAGGCCTGTGCGCCTTCACGCACCGCTCCTGCGATCTCCTGCATGCGCGGTGACCCCGCATCCGCACTCAACACCGAAGACGTCGCCCAAATCGCGTAGACGACGGAAAGCACTCCGCAGAGCACTATCAACCATAATGCTGTCATGTGATTTTTGCCTCAGATCCTTGATGTACGTACCCCCGGCGCCTTTTGTTTTTCCGTCAAACGGAGTGGCGCCCTTATGTTGAACAGGGCCGCCCCTTGCCCGAAGGGGCGGCCCCAGTCGGTCGCAAGCTTGCCAAAATCAAATTGAGGGTGCAACGCCAGATAGGTGCGAAAAGGCCGATCTCGGCAGGTATTTGGACCTGATCCCGAGCGCCTAGCCGCCGACTCAGCGTAATCCCTAGAAGTGGCTGTACGACAGGCGCGTCAAGGTGAGTTCTCGGCCCTGCCCGTCCAGGAAGCGTGGCCGCTCTTGGCCCGCGACGATCGTGCCGATCGCGGTGATGGCCACGCCTGCCACCTTCCCTGCAGCGATCAGCGCATCGCTCTCTGCCGGCGGCACCGTGCACAGCACTTCGTAGTCGTCGCCGCCGGCCAGCAGCGTCTCAACGCAAATGGTCTTGCGAGCCACCAGACCGGCCGCCACGGCTGAGAGCGGGACGCTCGCCACATCGACGGTGGCCGAGACACCCGAAGCTGCACAGAGTTTGGTCAGATCGCCGGCAAGCCCGTCGGAGACGTCCATCGCGGCTGTCGCGTGGTCGCGCACGGCCCGCGCCAGCACATTGCGCGGCTGAGGGATCCTATAGCGCGAAACGAGCGCTTCCTTTGCTGCGGGATCGGATACGAGCGCCGCGGCTGCCTTGCCGCCAGTGAGCACGTCGAGGCCGAGCGCGGCATCGCCGATCGTCCCCGTGACCAGGATGCGGTCGCCCGGCCTCGCGCCGGTGCGGCCGACCATCCGCCCTTTCGGCACGCGGCCGAAGGCGGTGATCGAGACCATCTGCGGCCCCGGCGTCGACACCGTGTCGCCGCCGAGCAGCGGGCACGCGAAAGTCTTCACGTCCTCGCCGAGCGCATCCGCGAACGGTTTGAGCCAGGCATCCTCCTTGCTGCGCAGCGCCAGCGTCAGCACGAAGCCGGCCGGCACCGCCCCCTTGGCGGCGATGTCGGACAGATTCACCCGCAGCGCCTTGCGCGCGATGGTGTCGGGGGGATCGGTGGCAAGATAATGCACGCCCTCGACCACGGCATCGGTGGTGACGACGATGTCGTCGCCGGACGAGGACAGGATCGCCGCGTCATCGACCAGCCCGAACGCACCGGGGTCGGTCGCCAGCGGTTTGAAATAGCGCGCGATGAGGGAGTCTTCGGCGGAAGGACTTTGCGGAGTGGTCATCGATGTCAGCCCAACCTCCGGCTTTGCCCTATCCCCGCCCGAACTCGTCGCCGCGAAACTGGCGGCCGATCTGGTCGAGCACGGCGTTGACCATGCCGGTCTCCTCGCGGTCAACGAAGGCGTTGGCGACGTCGACATATTCGGAGATCACGACGCGGCCCGGCACGTCCTTGCGATGTTCCAATTCGTAAGCCCCTGCCCGCAGCACCGCGCGCAGGATCGCTTCGATGCGCTTCAGCGGCCAGCCCTTCGACAGCGCCTCGTCGATCAAGGGATCGAGCTTCTTCTGGTCGCGCACGACGCCGGAGACGACGTCGCGGAAGAACGCGGCTTCCGCCGGCAGATAGGTGTCGCCCTCGACCTCGTTGCCGAGCCAGTGGCTCTCGAACTCGGCAAAGATGTCGTTGATGCCGGCACCGGCGATATCCATCTGGTACAGCGCCTGAACGGCTGCGAGCCGCGCCGCACCGCGCCGGTTCGCTTTCTTCTCCGCCACGCCCGCCGGTTTTCTGGTGTCAGCCATGGCTCAGGCCCGCGCCAGACGGCGCTTGATGCGCAGCATCGCAAGCGCCGCGCGAGCGGCATCGCCGCCCTTGTTGAGTTCGCTGGCGCGTGCCCGTGCCCAGGCCTGGTCTTCATTGTTGACGGTGAGGATGCCGTTGCCGAGCGGCAGTTTGCGCGCCACCGCGAGCTCCATCAGCGCGCGCGAGGATTCCTGCGAGACGATCTCGAAATGAATGGTGTCGCCGCGGATCACGCAGCCGAGCGCAATCACGGCGTCATAAGGCTTGCCGTTCGCTGCAGCCGCATCGACGGCGATCGCAACCGCCGCCGGGATCTCCAGCGCGCCGGGAACCGTGATGACGTCGTGCGTCAACCCGGCCGCCTTCAGCTCGGCGACCGCGCCATCCAGGAGCGCGTCCTGGAGATCGTCATAGAACCGGGCCTCGACGACAAGCGCACGCGCGCCGGAAATGTCGGTCTGGTCCTTCAGGGGTGCGCGCCGCGCGTCTGCCATCGTTCAATCCGTTCCACTGGGGTCGGCGCGTTATGTAGTCGCCGCAGGCGTGTAAGCCAAGTTTTAAAGCGCAAATCCGGCTTCGCCGGTCACTTCATTTCCGTCAGCCGCGCCGCATAGCGGGCCATCAGATCGACCTCGATATTGACCTCACTGCCCGCCTTCCAGCCGCCGATCGTCGTGACCTCGAGCGTATGCGGGATGATCAGCACCGAAAAGGTCACATCCTTCACCGTATTCACCGTGAGCGAGACGCCGTCGAGCGTGATCGAGCCCTTGGTGGCGATGAAGCGCGCCAGCTCCCGCGTCGTCGAGAGCTCGAACCGGGCCATGTCAGGCAAGTCCTCGCGGCTGACGATGGTGGCGATGCCGTCGGCATGGCCGGCGACGATATGGCCGCCGAGCTCGTCGCCGATCTTGAGCGCGCGCTCGAGATTGAGCTTCGTGCCGAGCTTCCAGTGCTTGGCGGTCGTCAGCGCCAGCGTCTCGGCCGCCGCATCGACGTCATACCACGTCTTGCCGCCAGCGACGCCGGAAGCCACGACAGTCAGGCACACGCCGTTGCTGGCGATCGAGGCGCCGTCGGCGATGGTGGTCTGATCGTAGCTGCAAGCGATACGCAGGCGGTGCAGTTGCCCCTGCGCCACGGGCTTGAAGCTGACGATCTCGCCGATATCGGTGACAATGCCGGTGAACATGTTAGGCGCGCTCGTAGATGGTGAGAGTATCGTGGCCGAATGTCTCGCTAGCATGAACCTCGTAGGCCTGCGACTGCGTGATTTTCGACAGGGGCAATGCATCGAGTGCATCGACCCCACCAGCGCCCACCTCTTCCGCGCCGCGGAACAGCCAGATCTCGTCGACGAGGTCAGCCGTTACGAAGGACGCCGCAACGCGGCTGCCGCCCTCGACCATCAGCCGCGTGATGCCCTTCTCGGCCAGCGCATGCAGCACGGCCGGAAGGTCGAGGCCGGCCGCACCGTTCGGCGGCATGCGCATGATTTGCGCACCGGCCGCGCCGAGACGTGTCGCAGCGGCCGCTTCCGCAAGCTCCGAGCCGATCACCCAAAGCGGCGTCTCGCGCGCGGAGCGTACGAGCCGGCTCGAGGCCGGGATACGCAGGCTCTGGTCGAGCACCACGCGGACCGGAGAACGCGCTTCCATGCCCGGCAAGCGGCAGTTGAGCTGCGGATCGTCCGCCAATACCGTGCCGATGCCGACCAGGACGGCGTCGCTCTGCGCACGCAACAGATGCACGCGGTCGCGCACGGCCTCGCCGGTGATCGCGAGCGGCTTGCCGCCTTCAGCGCCAATCTTGCCGTCGGGCGAGACCGCAAGCTTCAGGATCACGTGCGGGCGCTTGTCGCGGATACGGCGGAAATGACCGGCATGGTCGAACGCGGCCTCCGCCGCGCACAGGCCCACGTCCACGGCAATGCCGGCAGCGCGAAGGCGCGCATGGCCTTGCCCCGCGACCTCGGGATTGGGATCCTCGATCGCCGCCACCACGCGCGCGATACCGGCGGCGATCACCGCGTCGGCGCAGGGCGGCGACTTGCCGAAATGCGAGCAGGGCTCGAGCGTCACGTAGAGCGTGGCGCCGCGCGCCGCCTCGCCTGCGCGCCGTAACGCTTCAGGCTCCGCATGCGGCCGTCCACCTGCTTGCGTCCAGCCGCGGCCAACGATGACACCGTCCTTGACGATGACGGCCCCCACGGCCGGATTGGGCCAGGTGCGCCCCTGCCCGCGCCGACCGAGCGCCAACGCCAGCTGCATGAAGCGGCGATCGGCGTCCTTGGACTCGCGGATCCTCGCGGCGAACTGATCCTCCAGGATGCGGAAGATCATTTGCGGATCGCGGCGAGCCGCGCTTCCTCCTCACCGGACAACTCACCGAGCACGTCGGCGAAATCCTTGGCCTCGCGAAAATTTCGATAGACGGAGGCGAAGCGCACATAGGCGACGTCGTCGAGCGTACGCAGATGCTCCATCACGGTCTCGCCGATCACCTCGGAGGAGATCTCGGCCTCACCGCCGGTCTCGAGCTCGCGCACGATGGTGGAGACCATCTTCTCCACCCTTTCAGGCTCGACCGGCCGCTTGCGCAGGCTGATCGACACCGAACGCATCAGCTTGTCGCGATCGAACGGCACGCGACGGCCGTTGCGCTTGATTACCGTGAGCTCGCGCAACTGCACGCGCTCGAAGGTGGTGAAGCGGAAATTGCAGGCGACGCACACGCGCCGCCTGCGGATGACGGAAGAGTCCTCGGTCGGACGCGAGTCCTTTACCTGCGTATCGAGACTGTTGCAGTTCGGGCAGCGCATCCGTTGACCTTAACCAGCTTTCTTGGCCTTACTGATAGATCGGGAACCGATCGGTGAGCGCCTTGACCCGTTCCTTGATCGCGGCCTCGACCAGCGGCGCCTTGCCGTCGTCGGACTGCGCGATTGCATTGAGGACCTCGGCGATCATGCCGCCGACCTGCTGGAATTCAGCGACGCCGAAGCCGCGGGTCGTCGCCGCGGGCGTGCCGAGACGCAGGCCCGAGGTGACGAACGGCTTTTCGGGGTCGAACGGAATGCCATTCTTGTTGCAGGTGATGGCGGCGCGAACCAGCGCCTTCTCCGAGACGTTGCCCTTCAGGCCCTTCGGCCGGAGGTCGACCAGCATCAGATGGTTATCGGTGCCGCCGGAGACAATATCGAACCCGTGGCTCTTCATCGCCTCGGCCAGCGCCTTGGCGTTCTCGACGACGTTCTTCGCGTAGACCTTGAAGTCCGGACGCAGCGCCTCGCCGAAGGCGACCGCCTTCGCCGCGATCACGTGCATCAGCGGGCCGCCCTGCAGGCCTGGGAAGATCGCCGAGTTGAGCTTCTTGGCCAGCACTTCGTCGTTGCTGAGGATCAGGCCGCCGCGCGGACCGCGCAGCGATTTGTGCGTCGTCGTCGTGGTGACGTGGGCATGGGGCACCGGCGAGGCATGCACGCCGCCGGCGACGAGACCGGCGAAGTGCGCCATGTCGACCAGCAGGTACGCGCCGACCGAGTCCGCGATCTCGCGGAAGCGCTTGAAATCCCAGGCGCGCGAATAGGCCGAGCCACCGGCCACGATCAGCTTCGGCTTGACCTCTTCGGCCTGCTTGGCGACCGCGTCCATGTCGATGATCTGGTCCTCGCGGCGCACGGTGTAGTGCGACGCATTGAACCACTTGCCGCTCATGTTGACGGGCGAGCCGTGGGTGAGATGGCCGCCGGCCGCAAGGTCGAGACCCATGAAGGTGTCGCCGGGCTGGAGCAGCGCCAAAAACACCGCCTGGTTCATCTGGCTGCCGGAGTTCGGCTGCACATTCGCGAAGTTGGCGCCGAACAGCTTCTTGGCGCGATCGATCGCGAGGTTCTCGGCGACGTCGACCCACTCACAACCGCCATAGTAGCGCGCGCCCGGATAACCCTCTGCATACTTGTTGGTCATGACCGAACCCTGCGCTTCCAGCACGGCCCGGCTGACAATATTCTCGGAGGCGATCAGCTCGACTTCATGGCGCTGCCGGCCGAGTTCGCCCTTGATGGCGGCAGCGATTTCCGGGTCGGCCTGCTCGAGCGAGGCGGCGAAAAACGAATCGGGCGCAGAGGCGGTCTTGGCGAGGGTCATCTTGCGAATATCTCCACCGCCGCAGCCTTGTGGCGGGCTACGGGGGTCTTGGTGTGGCGATCGGAAGCGGCGAGCGCGATCTACCACATCACCCCGCCCCGGCCAAGCATTTGCGGGTCGGGCGTGGGAATTATGCCAGATATGGTGGAGATGGCCGGGGATTAACCCCCGCAAGCTTACGGGATTGCCCGGCGCAGGTTGGCGGGCTGCGCCATCCTACCCTGACGAACCGGGGCCGGTGGCCCCCAGGGGTCGAATTGGCCCGGGCTCGCCGCCCTTCGGGCCGCTTCGTCTACAGCCCTGTATACCCCGCCTTCACGGGGTCGACGCTGCCGTCGAGCTGGCGCAGATAGGTCAGGCCGCAGACCGTCAACCTGTGGGTGTCCTTCTCGCCGGCTTCCATGAGGGTATTGAGGTAGTTCGTCACCTTTAACCGCGCCTCGTCGCTGGCCGCCGCCGTCCTGTTGGCGAGCAGGTCATAGGTCTTCATGATGCGGTCAATGGCAGCTTCCATGGCACCCTCTGGACGTACAGAATTCTGGGAATCTTGATCAGGCAACCGCTCTGGCCCCGGCCTGCGCCTCGAAGCGCGCGATCGCCTTGTTGGCGAGCCTGAGTTTGTTGAATTCGCCGTGCTGGAGCAGCTTGATGATGATCTCGAGCAGGCGCTCGTTGGTGACGAGCGTGTCGGGGATTGCGCCCGAGCGGCGGAGATAATTCGCGGCGATCGCGTAGGAATCGCTCACGAGTTCGACGTTCATTGCCTGCAACCCGCGCTCGACCAGCATCGCATCCTCCGATCCGGAGAGACAACTGCGACGCGAGGAGCTGGTTCCGCCTATCGGGCCAATTTTCTCGCAAGCGCGAAACGACATCAAAACGCACCGGTCCGGGGCAAGCCGGGCCGGCGCGCTTGGGGAAGTAGGCACGTTCGGGAGGCCTGCCGGTCTTGTTGATGGCCGGCTTGGCCTATGATCCCTTGAATATCAGAGGCGATAGAGGATCTGGTCGGTCCAGAACCGCTCGAGGCGGTGCAGCGACTTGTTGAGGGTCGAGAACTCCTCGCCGGAGATGCCGCCGACCTGCTCCACCGTCTTGACGTGCTTCTGGTAGAGAGAGTCGACGATACGGCGGACTTCCTGGCCCTGCGGCGTCAGGCGAATGCGCACCGAGCGACGGTCGACGCGGGAGCGCTGATGATCGAGGAAGCCGAGCTCGACGAGCTTCTTCAGATTGTAGGAGACGTTGGAGCCGAGATAGTAACCGCGCGTGCGCAGCTCGCCCGCGGTCAGCTCCTTGTCGCCGATGTTATAGAGCAGGAGCGCCTGCACGGAATTGATGTCGGCGCGGCCACGACGATCGAACTCGTCCTTGATCACGTCGAGGAGCCGGCGATGCAGCCGCTCCACCAGAGTCAATGCTTCCAGATAGAGCGACTGCACCGAACCCTGCGGGCCGGAAACGCGCTCTGCGGTATCTGCCGCAGTTGCGACGGCTTTCATCATGACACTTCCCCTGTTGTCGTTTTTATCGACACTCATTCGACGAAACTTTTGTCCCGTCTGATAGGTGCAACTTAAGAGGGGCGTTTGAAGATCGGCTTAAATAAGAGAATAAAGAGATCATGAATTTAAGACAGTGAATTGCGGATTAAGCCTGTGCCACAAGCACTTTTCGCAACCGTCTGTTGACCGTCGCAAGATCCTGTTCACCCTCCGTCCGCACCTGCTGTCACATTCCAGAACAGCCCCGCCCCGTTTCGAAACGCTCGCGTAAGAGCTGTGGCCGAAATCGCCAGGTCAATGAAAAGTTACCTCGAATTTGAGGCAACCAGCGGTCAACCAAGTCACCACGACTCCACAAATGCCACTCTCGTGTCCCGGACGAGCGAAGCGAAGGTCCGGGACACGAGAGGGCCAGGAACGCAGGCTGTAGATACGAGGGGCCCCGGCACAGCAGCGCGCCACCGCGTGCTGCGCTGCGTCCGGGGCACCAGAAAATGTGCGTGTTGAAATCGTCTTCCCTACGGCGGCCGTTCGCGCGCGGCCATCCAGGCGAGCGCGAGATAGGCGGCGAGCATGAACACCTCGACGCCGACGACGATCAGGCTGCCGCCATAGATGCCCGGGAACATCAGCTCGATCACCGCCATCGAGACCACGGTCGTGAGCCACACCACGGCGCCCCAGGGCGTGGCGAGCCAGAGGCCGACGGCGGCGACGAGTTCGATCACTGCAAAGTAGATGGTCGAGGCCTGCCAGGCCATGGACTGGTTCTCGAACGCGTCGTCCTCGCCGCCGACGAAGCCCGTCACCTGTGCCCAATGATAGAGTCCCTTGAGGATCGACAGCAGCGCCATCACCCGCAGGAACAGGACCAGCCGGCGCGTCCAGACATTGTCGTCGGACTCGGCCCGCTCTGACGAGATCGCAGCCACCGACATCGCGCTGTCTCGAGCGCTGTCTCTGACGGCGTCCCTGGCATTGGCGTTGTCGCGGGCTGCGTCGCGGGTGGAGATATCGGACATGGCCCCCTTCTGGCTGTTTCGCCCCGCAAAATCAATCGGCAGCCCCTCCCTTGCGGAAGGTCAAGCCGCGGTGACGGGAACCATGCGAGCTGGTATAAGAATAATTCCAGCCGGGAGAAGAGTAATGGCGATCAAATACGGACGTCCGATCGAATTGCGCGAGGTCGCGCGCGGGACTGGTGCCGCGGTGCCTCACGCCCTCGATCTGACCGTCCGCCCGCGTCGCAACCGCAAGGCCGAATGGGCCCGGCGCATGGTGCGTGAGAATGTGCTCACCACCGACGACCTGATCTGGCCGCTGTTCCTGATCGACGGCAACAACAAGCGCGAGACCATCGCCTCGATGCCGGGCGTCGAGCGCCTCAGCGTCGACCAGGCCGTGCGTGAGGCCGAGCGCGCCATGAAGCTCACGATCCCCTGCCTTGCGCTATTTCCCTACACAGACCCGTCCTTGCGCGACGACGAAGGCTCGGAGGCGACCAACCCGAACAATCTGGTCTGCCAGGCGGTGCGCGCGATCAAGAAGGAGTTTCCCGAAATCGGCGTCCTCTGCGACGTCGCGCTCGATCCCTTCACCAGCCACGGTCATGACGGCCTGATTTCCGACGGCAAGATTCTGAACGACGAGACGGTCGCGGTGCTGGTGCGTCAGGCGCTGGTGCAGGCCGAAGCCGGCTGCGACATCATCGCGCCCTCGGACATGATGGACGGCCGTGTCGCCGCGATCCGGGAAGGGCTGGACAACACCGGCCTCCTCGACGTGCAGATTATGGCCTATGCGGCGAAATACGCCTCCGCCTTCTACGGTCCGTTCCGCGATGCCATCGGCTCGGCCAAGACACTCACCGGCGACAAGCGCACCTATCAGATGGACAGCGCCAACACCGACGAAGCGTTGCGCGAGGTCGAGCTCGACATCTCCGAAGGTGCCGACATGGTGATGGTGAAGCCCGGCATGCCCTATCTCGACGTGGTCCGCCGCGTGAAGGACACGTTCGCGATGCCGACCTTCGCCTACCAGGTCTCCGGCGAATACGCGATGATCGCAGCCGCCGCCAACAACGGCTGGCTCGACGGCGAGCGCGCGATGATGGAAAGCCTCCTGGCCTTCAAGCGCGCGGGCGCCGACGGCGTGCTCAGCTATTTTGCGCCAAAGGCGGCGGAGAAGCTGCGGGCGCAGGGATAATCCACGCGCTCACCTTCGCCCCCGAATCGCCGGAATATTTCGGCTTGTTGATCCCGCTGCGCCCTTGGCAGGGGAAGAGCCTGTTCCCATGTCCTGCCATGCGGAGTTTTCCCTGGGAGAACGGACCATGTCGTATTCAAACTCGGGCAATTCGGGCCCCTGGCGCAATGGCGGCGCAGCGCAGCCGCACGCCTATGATCCCTATCTGCATCCGGAATTGTTCCGCGGTGTCGCGACCCGGCGCGCGTTCGCGTTCCTGATCGACATGGTCGTGATCTCCGTTCCCGTCATCCTCGGCTACATCTTCATCGCGGTGTTCGGCGTGGTGACGCTCGGCCTCGGCTGGGCGCTGTTCTGGCTGGCCTGGCCGGCCTCCGTGATCTGGGCCATCGTATATTACGGCGCCTGCATCGGCGGGCCTTCGTCGGCGACGATCGGCATGCGGATCATGGATCTGGAGTTGCGCACCTGGTACGGCGCGCCTGGCTACTTTGTGCTCGGCGCCACCCATGCGGTGCTGTTCTGGGTGACGGTCTCGTTCCTGTCGCCGTTCGTGGTGCTGGTCGGGCTGTTCAACGGACGCCGGCGCCTGTTGCACGATTTCGTGCTGGGAACGGTCGTGATCAACAATTCGGTCCGTGCACCGATAGTCCAGACCGCCAGAACCTGGTGATCAAGAACCTACTAACCGGAATCCGCTAGACTGACTGACCTGATCCGCCGAGCGGACCGATTGACCAGGGGCTTTCGTAGCGCGATGCTGGTACTCACTTCGGAGGCCCACGACGTCCCTTGACCCAGCACTCGCGCGACACCCCACAGTTTTACCTCACGGCGCCGTCCCCCTGCCCGTATCTGCCGGGCCGGCATGAGCGCAAGGTGTTTACGCACCTCGTGGGTGATCGCGCCGGTGACCTCAACGACCTCCTGACCCATGGCGGGTTCCGCCGCAGCCAGTCGATCGCCTACCGGCCGGCTTGCGATCAGTGCCGCGCCTGCGTCTCGGTCCGGGTCGTCGCCAACGAGTTCCGCCCCTCCCGCAACTTCCGCAAGGTGATGGCGCGCAACGCCGACATCATCGGCGAGCAGCGCAGCGCGGTGCCGACGTCGGAGCAATATTCGGTGTTCCGCGCCTATCTCGACGCCCGCCACCGCCACGGCGGGATGGCCGACATGACCGTGCTCGACTACGCCATGATGGTCGAGGACAGCCATGTCGAGACCCGCATCATCGAGTACCGCAAGCGCGGCCCCGACAGCGGGCTCACCGGTCGCGGCGAGGAGCTGATCGCGGTCGCGCTCACCGACGTGCTCAGCGATGGGCTGTCGATGGTCTATTCGTTCTTCGAGCCGAACCAGGTCTCCCGCTCGATGGGCACCTTCATGATCCTCGACCACATCGCGCGCGCGCGACGGCAAGGCCTGCCTTACGTCTATCTCGGCTACTGGATCGAGGGCTCCAAGAAGATGGACTACAAGGCCCGCTTCCTGCCGCAGCAGCGCCTCGCCCCCTCGGGCTGGCTCCGCATCGACGCACAGGGCGATGCAACGTCCGAGCCGCAGGACTGAGCGCGCTTACCCAAGCAGCGTATCCACCAGCAACTTCACGTTCAGAACCACGATGACGCCCGCGACGATCCACGCGGCCGCAGCGACGTATGTTGGTATCGCGAACTGCCCCATCTTGCGGCGGTCGGAGACGAAGCGGACCAGCGGGATGATGGCGAAGGGAAGCTGCATCGACAGCACGACCTGGCTGAGGACGAGGAGATCGGCCGTGCCACGCTCACCATAGATCGCGGTGACGACAATCACGGGAATGATGGCGATGCCGCGCGTGACGAGGCGGCGCGCCCAGCTCGGCAGGCGCAGGTCGAGAAAGCCCTCCATCACGATCTGGCCGGCGAGCGTCGCGGTGACGGTCGAATTCAGGCCCGACGCCAGCAGCGCCACGGCGAACAGAGTGGAGGCGATACCGAGACCGAGCAGCGGCGAGAGCAGCTCGAAGGCCTGGCCGATCTCGGCGACGTCGGAATGCCCGCTCGTGTGGAAGGTCGCGGCCGCCACCACGAGGATCGCGGCGTTGATGAACAGCGCCAGCATCAGCGCGACGGTGGAATCCGTCGTCGCCCATTTGATGGCTTCGCGGCGGCCCTCGTCGTTGCGCGCATAGGCGCGCGTCTGCACGATCGAGGAGTGCAGATAGAGATTATGCGGCATCACGGTCGCGCCGATGATGCCTATCGCGATGTAGAGCATCTCGGAATTGGTGAATATCTCGGTCTTCGGCGCAAAACCGCGCAGCACCTCGGCCACCGGCGGCGCCGCGGCGACGATCTGAACCGCGAAGCAGACCGCGATCACCGCAAGCAGCGCCATCACGAAGGCTTCGAGAAAACGGAAGCCGCGGTTCATCAGCACGAGAAGCAGGAAGGCATCGAGCGCTGCGATCAGCGCGCCGCCGATCAGGGGGATGCCGAACAGAAGTTTGAGCGCGATCGCGGTGCCGATGACCTCGGCGAGATCGCAGGCGATGATCGCGGCCTCGCAGGCGAGCCAGAGCAGGAAGTTCACAGCCGGCGAATAGGTGGCGCGGCAGGCCTGCGCGAGATCGCGGTCGGTGACGATGCCGAGCCGCGCCGCCAGCGACTGCAGCAGGATCGCCATCAGGTTCGAGAGCAGGATGACCGAGAGCAGCGTGTAGCCGAACTTCGACCCGCCGGCGAGGTCGGTCGCCCAATTGCCGGGGTCCATGTAGCCGACCGAGACCATGTAGCCGGGGCCGACAAAGGCCAGCAGTCGCCGCCACCACGCCCCCGCCGTCGGAATGGAGACGGTGGCATTCACCTCGGCCAGGCTCTTGGTGGTCGGCGCATCAGCGCGCCAGCCGGCGGCATTTTGGGTCAGATCGGGCGAGCGGGCGTCCATGGGGGCAGAATACCGAACTTGGGCCTTATTGCAACTCATTTGCAACTGCATCTAGCCGCTCCGGTTCCCGCTGCCGCCCTGCTATGCCCCGCCCTGTCGGGAAGCGGGTGGGTTTGGCCGTGTCCGGACGCAGATACTGGCGCCATCGAGACTCTGCAGGAAATGAGCCATGTCAAATTCGCCGCGCCTCCCCGCCACTTTCAACCGCCTCGCCTGGTCCAATCTGGCGGCGCAGTCGGCCGAACAGATCGCGCTGGCCGCGGCCCCCATCGTCGCGGTGCTGACGCTGGGCGTGGCGGAAGGCCAGACCGGCCTGCTCCAGACCGCGCTCACCCTGCCCTTCGTCCTGTTCGCGATTCCGGCCGGCCTCCTCGCCGATCGCATCTCCCGCCGTTCGCTGATGGCGGGCGCCGAGGCGCTGCGGGCCGTGGCGCTCGCGGCCATCGTGCTGCTGCTCGCCCTCGGCGCGCTCAACCTGCCCCTGCTGGCGCTGCTCGGCTTCACGGCCGTGTGCGGCACCGTGGTCTACAGCGTGGCCGCACCAGCGCTGGTACCCTCGCTGGTGAGCGCGGAGCTGCTGCCGGCGGCGAATGCCCGCATCGAGCTCGCGCGCACTATCGCCTTTGCCAGCGGGCCCGCACTCGGCGGCGCACTGGTGGGATGGTGGGGCGCGAGCCCGGCCTTCGGCTTTGCCGCGGCGCTCTCGGCGATCGCCGTGGTGCTGCTCTCCGGCCTCTATGAGCCGGCACGTGCGCCCGTGCCGCGCCGCCATCCGTTCCAGGACATCCGCGAGGGCGCGGGCTTCGTCTTCCACCATCCGCTGCTGCGGCCGGTGTTCATCACGCAGTTCATCTTCAACACCGGCTGGTTCTTGCAGATCGCGGTGTTCGTGCCCTACGCGGTGCGCCATCTCGGCCTGACCGCGGCCGGTGTCGGCACCGTGCTGACGATGTACGGCGTCGGCATGGTGATCGGCGCGCTGTTCGCAACGCGCGTGATGAAGCGCATCGCCTTCGGCACCGTGGTCGGCCTCGGCCCGGTCACCGGCTTCGTCGCTGCTGTCGTGATGGCGCTGACCGTGGTAGTGCCCTCGCCGTGGCTCGCGGCCTTGAGCTTCTTCCTGCTCGGCGTCGGGCCGATCCTGTGGGTGATCTCGACCACGACCCTGCGCCAGTCGGTGACGCCGCCGCGCCTCCTGGGCCGCGTCTCCGCGATTAACATCATGAGCTATGGCGCCCGCCCGCTCGGCTCGGCACTCGGCGCCATCGTCGGCGGCCTGTGGAGCGCGGAAGCGTGTCTCTATCTCGCAGCCGCCGTGTTCGGCGTGCAGGCGCTGGTGATCTGGCTGTCGCCCGCAGTGGCGCTGGACCGGCAGCCGGCCATGGTCGGGGATGAAGCAGCGGCGCGGTGCTAATTCGCCAGATAGCGCTCGTAGCTGCCCGTCACCGGCTCGCTCGCGTCGACCTCGGGGTCGAGCGTGTAGAGATCCTGCGCGCGGCCGATGCCGCGGAGCGCGTAGCGTCCGGTGGAAACGAGGTAGCGGCGGCCGGCGGCGTCCAGGCCTTTGTAGAACTCGGCTGAGGCAAGCAGTTCGCGATCGACCGAGCGGCTCATCGAGGCGATGCGGCTGACCTCGTTGACGGTCGGTCCGACCACGGTGAAATCGAGCCGGTCCTCGCTGCCGATATTGCCGTAAAAGACCTCGCCGACGTGAAGCCCGATATAGGCCGATGTCGTCGGACGCCCCGCCGCGGCCCGGCGTGCATTCAGCGCCGCGACGTTCCGGCGGAACAAATGCTCGGCCCGCAGCGCTGCCCGCCGCGCGTCCGCCATGTCCTCGCCCCAGAACATCGCAAGCACGCCGTCGCCGATCAGTTTCAACACGTCGCCGCCGGCCTCGTGGATCGCATCGATCACGGCTTGCGCATAGTCGTTGAGGAACGGGATGATCTCGTCCGGCCCGATGCTCTCGCTGATCCCGGTCGAGCCGCGCAAATCCGAATACCAGAGCACGGCCTTGATGCGCTCGGTGACGCCGCGCGAAATCCGCCCGCGCAGAACCTGCTCGGAGGCGTCGCGACCGAGATAGACGCGCCCCAGCGTCCGCGCGATGTCCATCTGCTGCGCCGACTTGATGGCGAGCCCCAGCACCGGCACGAGATCGCGCAGGGCCTCCAGCTCGGCCTCCTCAAAACCTTCGTCGCGCCGCGTGGTCCAGCACGAATAGAGGCAATCCATCAGCCCGAGCGCACCGCTCTCGCCGAAGCGATGCACGAAGGCGAGATAGTGCTTGTGGCCCTTTTCGGCGAGATCGCCGATCTGCGAGAAATCCATCGAGGGCGCGTCGGCGAGATCGATCACCATCTCGTCGTCGCCGTGCTCGAGCATGTGGAAGAACACCGAGCGGCGCCAGCTCTTGTTGGCATCGCCCTCGGCGGTCGAGCCATATTCGAACATTTCGCGCTCGTTGCTGGCCCGGTCGTTCCAGAGGAAGCCGCGGCCTTCATAGATCGGATGCAGCGTGTCGATGACGACGAGCCCGCGCGACAGGTCCAGCCCTTCGGCGCGGCAGCGCTCGCAGAATCCGCGCAACAGCTCGTTTTCGGGAAGGCCGGTAAGCCCCTGGCCGGCCAGCCAGTTCATCAGCGCAAGGCGGGAGGTGAGTTTCATGCGCCATTATGGCGTGCATTCGTGACGAGCGAAAGGCCACGCGCGCACCGTGTGCCGGGCCAGGCTCCCGCCCGCAGCAGGTCGAATATGTCGCGGACGCTGTTGACGCGCTCTTGCCTTGCACCGCAAATGCTGGAGATGACACCGACGACCAGAAATCCGCTGACATGAGCCAGCGCCAGCTTCCGATCATCCTCGCGCTCGGCACGACGCAGACCCTGGCCTGGGCCTCCAGTTATTATTTGCCGGCCCTGCTCGCCGATCCCATGGCGCACGACCTCGGTATCTCCACCAACTGGATCTTTGGTGCGTTCTCGGCTTCGCTGGTGATCTCCGCGTTGCTGGGGCCGCGCATCGGCCGGCAGATCGATCTCGTCGGCGGCCGACAGGTGCTGTCGGCCTCGAACCTGACCATCGCCGCCGGCCTCGTCCTGCTCGGCTTCTCGCAATCGGTCGCGGTGATGGCGTTCGCCTGGCTCGTGCTCGGCATCGGCATGGCGATGGGGCTGTACGACGCCGCCTTCGCCGCGCTCGGCCGCATCTACGGCACCGAGGCGCGCGGCTCGATCACCGGCATCACGCTGATGGCGGGCTTTGCCTCGACCGTCGGCTGGCCGCTGACCGCCTGGGGCCTTGCCCATATCGGCTGGCGCGACACCTGTTTCGCCTGGGCCGCGGCCAACATCCTGATCGGCCTGCCGCTCAACTTCTTCATGCTGCCGGTGATCAAGGGCGCGAAGCAGGCTGCGGTGACGGCCGAGAAGCCGCACGTTCCGCTCGATCGCACCATGATCCTGCTCGCCTTCGTCTTTGCCGCGGTCTGGACCGTCACCGGCGCCATGGCCGTGCATTTCCCGCGCATCCTCGAGGCCACCGGCGCAAGCCATGTCGAGGCGATCGCGGCCGGCGCATTGATCGGCCCGGCGCAGGTGATCGCGCGCATTCTCGAGGCAAGCGTCCTGAGCCGCTTCCATCCGCTATGGTCGACGCGGCTCGCCTGCCTCACCCACCCCATTGGAGCGGCCGTCGTCGCCATCTTCGGCGCCCCCGCCGCGACCGCCTTTGCGCTGCTGCACGGCTCCGGCAACGGCATTTTGACGATCGCCCGCGGCACGCTGCCGCTTTCGATCTTCGGCCCGAAGGACTTCGGCTATCGCCTCGGCATCATCGGCGCACCGGCGCGAATGGCGCAGGCTATCGCACCGCTGGCTTTCGGCCTGCTCATCGACGTCATGGGCGCCAGGGTGCTGATGGTGTCGGCGGCGCTCAGCCTGTCGGCATTGGCCGCGCTGCTCCTGATCCGTGCAGAACGGCGGCCGGATTGACGCCCCCGCAGCTTTCGCGCACAAGCGCAACATGACCGACAACAGCCCCCCGCCCCGCACCTTCAAAGGCCTCGTGCGCTGGGCCATGACGCCGCCGCAGGCCTGGGGCGTCTATCTGCTCGCCGTGCTGCTGGTGTGGCTGCTCTCGTTCTATGCCGGCACGCTGAAGCCGAAGAAGACGCCGGACGCGAGCCCGCCGGCGGTGGCCGCGCCGAAGAGCTGATCAACGCCTCAGTCGTAGAACTCCGGCGACATCCTCTGGGTGTCGCGCTGAGCCTTGTCGTGGTTGATCCAGAGCTGCGCCCCTTCCCTGGAAATCGTGTCGGCGAGCTTCTGCATCGAGGCGAGTGACTGCTCCTTGCTGAAATTGATCGCGGGAACACGGCGGTTGTCAAAGTTGTCCCTGAAATGCGCGGCATCGCCCGAGAGCACCACCACGCCGGTCCTCGGCAGTCGAACCATCAGCGACTGGTGTCCCGGCGTGTGGCCGGGTGTCGAGAGGATGGTGATGCTGCCGTCGCCGAACACGTCCTTGTCGCCGGCAAGCAGCTCGACCGGATGCGAGGGCTTGAAGCGCGGCTCGTTGTTGGCACCGGGCCAGTCATATTCGGCCTTCTGAACGTAGAGCATCGCCTGCGGGAACATCTCGACATTGCCGATGTGGTCGGGATGCGTGTGCGAGACGCCCATCGCCTTGACGTCGGCGGGTTTCACGCCGATCTGCGCGAGCTGGGCGGCGAGCGTCTTCGGGCGCCGCCAGGTGATGGCCTTGGGATCGACCGGCACAAGCCCGTTCGGCATTGATGCGACCGCGTCGGGAATACCGGTGTCCCACAGGAACCAGCCCTGGCTGTGCTTGATGAGATAGCAGGTATCGACGAAGTCCATCGACTTGCCTTCGTTCACTCCGGGAGACCAGCGCCCGATATCGCCGGCGACGCCCTCGCCGCAATTCATGATGTAAAGCCTTTCCACGCCGGGCTTCTGCGCAGACGCAGCCTGGGCGAACAGCGCGAGTGCTGCGATGGCGAGAGCGAGCGTGATCTTGCGCGTCATCGTTGATCCCTCCTGGCAACGCCCTATGGCTGCGACCGAGGATCAACCCCGTCCCTGCCGCAGAATTCCGCCTCCACGCACCATAGGCCGCGGCAGCACATCTTTCTAACGCGCAAGGCCAATGTATCAGGCGGTTGACAGGCCGGCGCGGTTTCGCTGTAATCAGCGCCATGGGGATTTGAGCGATCTCCCCACGAGGCGACATGCCCAAGTATCGCGTCCCGTTTGATTTATGCGAGGACGCATCATGTCAAGTTTCACGACCATATCATCTGACAAATTGGCGCGGCTGATCGGCACGGCCAATGCCCCTGTTCTGATCGATGTCCGCACCGATGAGGATTTTGCCGCCGACCGGCGGCTGATTCCCGGCTCGATCAGGCTGAGCCACGAGCGCGTTGCCGAATGGGGCGGCGACTTTGCCGGCCGCTCCGCCATCGTCTCGTGCCTGCGCGGCGGCAAGCTCGCACAAGGCACGGCCGCCTGGCTGAGGCAACTCGGCGCCGACGCAGAGACCCTCGAAGACGGTTTCGAGGGGTGGAAGGCGGCCAAGCTGCCGCTCGTCGACACGCGAAAACTGCCACCGCGTGACACCAGGGGCCGCACCGTCTGGGTGACGCGGGCCCGGCCGAAGGTCGACCGCATTGCCTGCCCCTGGCTGATCCGCCGCTTCGTCGATCCCGCCGCGGTGTTCTTGTTTGTCGCGCCATCCGAGGTGGTCGCTGTCGGCGAGCGATTCAATGCCGCGCCGTTCGACATCGAGAACGTGTTCTGGAGCCACCGCGGCGAGGTCTGCACCTTCGACGTCATGGTGGAGGAATTCGGGCTCGCGACACCGGCGCTGCTGCGGCTGGCCACGCTGGTGCGCGGCGCCGACACGGGGCGGCCGGACCTGGCGCCGGAGGCCCCCGGCCTGCTTGCCGCCTCGCTCGGACTTTCGCGAATGTACGATGACGACCTCGAACAGCTCGAGGCCGGCATGCTACTCTACGATGCCTTCTACCGCTGGTGCCGCGACGCCACGAGCGAAACCCACAACTGGCCGACCAACAAGGTGAAGGCGTGATGGATGTCCGTAACGCTCAAGCAGGAGCAGATGCCGGTCACGGCATCAGCTTCGGCGAAGCCTTTCGCGTCTGGCTCCGCGTCGCCTGCCTCAGCTTCGGCGGGCCCGCGGGCCAGATCGCGGTGATGCATCGCATCCTGGTCGAGGAGAAGAACTGGATCTCCGAAGGCCGCTTCCTGCATGCGCTGAACTACTGCATGCTGCTGCCAGGCCCCGAAGCGCAGCAGCTCGCCACCTATGTCGGCTGGCTGATGCATCGTACCAAGGGCGGGCTGATGGCAGGCGGGCTTTTCATCCTGCCCGGCATCATCGCCATCATGGGCCTGAGCTATGTCTACGCGGCCTACGGCAATGTCAGCTTCATCGAGGCGCTGTTCTTCGGCCTGAAGGCCGCCGTGCTCGCCATCGTCGTCGAGGCCGTCTTCCGCGTCGGCAAACGCGCGCTGAAGAACCGCATCATGATTGCGCTCGCGGTGATCGCCTTCGTCGCAATCTTCTTCTTCGCGATACCCTTCCCCGTCATCATCATCGCCGCCGGCCTGATCGGCTATGCCGGCGCGCGCGCCGGCCGCCCCGAATTCGCGCCCGCCGGCCACGGCCATGGCGGCAACGGCGCCGTCATCGACAGCATGCTCGGCGAAGCCGTGCCCGAGCATGTTCGTCCCAATACCGCGCGCGCGATCCGGACCGCTGCGCTGTGGCTTTCGCTCTGGCTGGTGCCGGTGGTGGCTCTGCTTCTGATACTCGGGCAAGCCAGCGTGTTCAGCCAGATCGCGTTGTTCTTTTCGAAGATGGCGCTGGTCACCTTCGGCGGCGCCTACGCGGTGCTTGCCTATGTCGCGCAGCAGGCGGTCGAGCATTACCACTGGCTGAAGCCGCACGAGATGCTCGACGGCCTCGGCATGGCCGAGACCACGCCAGGCCCGCTGATCATGGTGCTCCAATTCGTGGGCTTCATGGCGGCCTATCGTGATGCAAGCGGCCTGTCGCCGATGGTCGCGGCAACGCTCGGCGGACTGCTCGCGACCTGGGTCACGTTCACGCCCTGCTTCCTCTGGATCTTCGTCGGCGCGCCCTACATCGAGCGCCTGCGCGGCAACACGGGGTTGGCCGGAGCACTCGGCGCGATCACCGCCGCCGTCGTCGGCGTGATACTCAACCTCTCGATCTGGTTCGCGCTCCACACCCTGTTCCGCGAGACCGTGCCGGTTCACGCCTTCCCGCTGGATTTCGACAGGCCGGTCCTGACGAGCGTCGACATTCCCGCGCTCGTGCTGTCGATCGCGGCCGCAACCGCGATCTTCCGCTTCAAGCTGGGCATGCTGACGGTGCTTGCCGGCAGCTGTGCTGCCGGCGTGGCGCTGAGAATGGTGGGCGTGATCTAGCTCGGGCGTCGAGGCTGGAGGCGGTTTGGCGCGGAACTCCGTGAGTATTGACTTGGATCAGCACTGTCGACGGTCGGCGTGCCACCGGTGTGTTGGGCCAACTGGAGGAAGCTCTCATGTGCAAATTGGCTTTGACGGTTTTGGCAGTGAGTATCGCCCTCACCGTGGGGCACGCACGGGCTCAAAGATATGATCCCGCTTTTCCCGTTTGCTTGTATGTCGTCTCTTTCGGAACCAGCCCATACTACAGATGCAGCTACACGACGATGGACCAATGCAGGGCGTGGGCCAACGGTCAGATGTGCGTCCTCAACCCGTATTATGCTGGTGCAACGGCCAGAGGGAACAATCGGCGCAATTCTCGCCAAACATACACGCCACCCAGGCCGCGGATCCACTACCGGGCTGCGCCGTACAATCAATTCAACGAACCCTACTATGGAGCTTCCCAAGGTTACGCGCCGGGCGAGAAAGAACGATTTCTCCAGAGTGTGAGACAATACATGTGAGGATGACGGACCAGCCTTGTTCGCGCGCGCGCATGTTACCTGGGCTGGAGTGCACTATCGCGAAACGGCATGATCGATGATTGCGGCGACGGCAGATCGGCGCACCGGATCGGACATCAAAGACACGCCCCGCCGATGACGGGTATTTGCCCGTCGGGCAAAAACAGCCGCGATCGTTCCTACCTCTCACGTCAAGCCTCTTCGCCAATCCGCAAAGCGACGGGGGCAATAGTGCATCGCTCCCCCAGGGAGATCACGACATAAGCCGTCAACCCACTGCGCAGGGAAGGCCGGTTGTTCGGCTTCACCTGTGTGCCGCTGTGCAGCCTCTTGTAGCGCAACCTTCGCACAGTGGACCGCGGATGCCAGCCGGCACCCGGCCTTCCCTGCGCCCTCGTCTTCGCGAAGGCGCGAAGCGAACAGACAAACTCGGGCGACGGCGCCGCGAGAAGGCGAAGCTGTGTCTGCTGTCTGAAACGTGCATCGGAGCGATCACCCTCGGTGTCGTCGCCCGGCTTGACCGGGCGATCCAGTACTCCGAGACGACGTGATTGAGGAGAGAAGCCGCGGCGTACTGGATTCCCCGCCTGCGCGGGGAATGACAGAGAGGCTGGAGCAAGAGCTACCGCATCATCATCCGCGCGATCGCCTCCCCAATCACCACCGTCGTGAAGTGCGTGTTGGCGCGGCAGTCCGACGGCATGATCGAGGCGTCGGCGACGCGCAGGCCCGAGATGCCCTTCACCGAGCCGTCAGGATCGACCACGCCATCGGCGTCGTTCGCGCCGGTCATGCGGCAACTGCCGGCGGCATGCTGGATGTCGCCGGTTTCTCGTCGCAGCAGCGCATCGAGTTCGTGATCCGGCAAGCCGGCCGCCTGCGGCAACGTCAGATCGGTGTCGGTGAGCCTGATCCAGTCGGCGATACCTGATAGCGCCGGCTGCGAGGTGATCACGGCGAGCCGCTTCACCGCGTCCATCATGCGCAGCATGTCGCGGGGATCGGCCAGCATGTTCTCCTCGACGATGGGATCGACGGACGGATCGGCGGATGCCAGCTTGAGCGTACCGCGCGAATAGGCGTTGAACAGGCCGGCGCCGATCGCTCCTGGCACGCCGATGCCGCGGTGGTTGAACGCGATCAGGATCATGTCGCGCTTGCCGCCATTGGCAAGGCCCGACGAATAGGTCACGCAGCAATTGGTGTGGCGCGTGTCCGGATCGATCGGCCGCAGGTTCTCGTGCAGTTGGATCGTGGCACGGAACAGCGGATGGTCGAAGAAGTGGCGGCCGACCGGCAGATCGCGCGCGACCGCGATCCCCATCGCCTTCAGCTCCCCGGCAGGTCCGATCCCCGAGCGTAGCAGGATCGCCGGGCTGTGGATGGCGCCGGCGCAGAGCACGATCTGGCGTGCGCTGATCTCGCTGGTGCCCTGCCCTTCGGTGTGAACGCGCAGGCCAGTTGCGCGGCCATCGCTGATCAGCACGCGATCGACCAGCGTCCTGCCGCGGATCTCCAGATTGGCGCGGCCGCGCGCGGGTTCGAGATAACCCTCGTTGGTGGTGATACGGCGGCCGTCGCGGCTGTTGATGGGATAGCAGGCAACGCCCTCACCATCGGGACCGTTGAGATCGGCGCACCAGGGATAACCGCTCGCGAGTGCCGCATCGCGCAGGCCGCGATCGATCGGCCCCCATTTTTCAAGCGGCGCGCGATAGACCGGCAGGGGTCCGCCGCGGCCGTGACCTACAGCGTCGCCGAATTCCAGATCGTCCTCGATGACCGAGAAGAGCGGCATCACCTCTTTCGCCGACCAGCCGGTGCAGCCATTGGCGGCCCACTCGTCGAAGGCATCGGCGACGCCGCGGATGGCGATCTGGCCATTCATCATCGATGAGCCGCCAAGCCCCTTGCCGCGCCAGTAGAAGCGCGGCTCCTGCCCTGCCACCCGACGCGTCAGCAGATCAGGCCACTGCCATTTCTCCTGGTACTCGCGCTTGTGGATGATCGGGATCGGGTTCGGCGTCCTGACTTCCCAGGGCGCCTCGTCGGCGCGCCAGTCGAGGCCCGCCTCCAGCAGCAGGACGCGCCGTGCGGGATCCTCGGACAGCCGCGCCGCAACGGCAGCGCCGGCCGAGCCGCCGCCGACAACAATGACATCGTACATCGCGCTACTTCTCAATGGTCCCAAGGACCGGCATGGCGGACGGTATCAGAACGCGCATACCGATGCAGCCATGCGAGCGCATTGCTGCACATCGGGGATAAGAGAGCGGCTACCCGATCGCCTTGCCGAACTTGTTCGACTTCGGGAAGCCCTTAGGCGGCAGACGGCCGGCGTCGGCGCGGGTGCCGTGCCACTCCGCGAGCTCCTTCATGGTCGCGGAAAATTCGCGGCCGGCAGAGTCCTTCCAGGTCAGGCCTGCCTTGGCCTCGAAGACCGTAACGTCGGAGAGGCCGCCGTCCTTGTACTTCTGCAGGCGCACGCCACGGCCACGCGCCATCTCCGGCACCTGCTCGAGCGGGAAGATCAGCATCTTCCGGTTCTCGCCGATGACCGCGACGGTGTCGCCGATCACCTCGGTAACCGCGCGCGCCTCGTTGGGCATGTCCACGTTGAGAACCTGCTTGCCCTTCTTGGTGGTGCCGACACAATCGTCCTCGCTGACGACGAAGCCCTGGCCCTCGTGGCTCGCGACCAGGAATTTGCGCCCGCCCTTGTTGACGAACAGCGTGACCGGTGCTGCCTCCGGCTCGAGATCGATGAACTGGCGGATCGGCTCGCCGTGGCCGCGGCCGCCCGGCAGCTTCGCCACGTCGATCGAGAAGAACTTTCCGTTGGTCGCGAACAGCAGCAGCTTCGACGTCGTTTCCGCGAAGAAGGCGATGCCGAGCTTATCGTCCTGCTTGAAGGCGAGCCCCGAGAGATCCTCGACATGCCCCTTCATGGTGCGGATCCAGCCCTTGTCGGAGACGACCACGGTCACCGGCTCGCGCTCGACGAGGGCTTCCTCCATCGCGGCGAGATCATGCTCGGGCGCGTCCGCAAAAGTGGTGCGGCGCTTGCCGAGCGGCGTCTTCGGTCCGAACATGTCGCGGACCTTGCCGACCTGCTCGCCGACCTTCTTCCACTGCTCGGCTTCGGATGCGAGCACCGCGTCGATGCCCTTGAGCTCGGCACGGAGATTCTTGTCCTCGGTGCGTATCTCCATCTCTTCCAGCTTGCGCAAGGAGCGCAAGCGCATGTTGAGGATGGCCTCGGCCTGCACCTCGGTGAGCTTGAACCGCTTCATCAACGCTGGCTTCGGCTCATCCTCGTTGCGGATGATCCTGATCACCTCGTCGATGTTCAGAAACGCGATCAGGAAGCCGCCGAGCACCTCGAGCCGGTTCTCGATCTGCACCTTGCGATAATTGGTCCGACGTATCAGCACGTCGCGCAGATGGTCGAGCCATTCGCGCAAGCACTCCGCGAGCCCCACCACCTTCGGGATGCGGCCCTTGATCAGCACGTTGAGGTTCAGCGGAATCTTGTTTTCGAGCTCGGTCAGCCGGAACAATGATTCCATCATCAGCGCCGGATCGACGTTCTTCGACTTCGGCTCGATGACGAGGCGAACGTCCTCGGCGGATTCATCGCGCACCTCGCCGACTAGTGGCAGCTTCTTCTGGTCGAGCAACTCGGCGATCTTCTCGACCATGCGCGACTTCTGCACCAGGAACGGGATCTCGGTGACGACGACGACCCAAGTGCCGCGCGCGCCCTCTTCCTGCTGCCACCTGGCGCGGACGCGGAACGAGCCGCGGCCGGTCGTATAGGCTTCGGCGATCGCCTGCTTGGAATCGACGCAGATGCCGCCGGTCGGGAAATCGGGCCCCTTGACCCATTTCATCAGCGCCTTGGACTTGGCGTCCGGCTTCTCGATCAGATGCAGCGCGGCGTCGCACAACTCGGCTGCATTGTGCGGCGGGATCGAGGTCGCCATGCCGACCGCGATGCCCTGCGCGCCATTGGCGAGCAGGTTCGGGAAGCCGCCGGGCAAGACAACGGGCTCTTTGCCGCTGGCGTCGTAGGTCGGCTTCAACTCGACGCCGTCCTCATCGATCCCGTCCAAAAGCAGGCGGGCCACGTCGGTCAGGCGCGCTTCCGTGTAGCGCATGGCTGCCGGGTTATCGCCGTCGATATTGCCGAAATTGCCCTGGCCGTCGACGAGTGGATAACGCGAGCTGAAATCCTGCGCGAGGCGCACCATGGCGTCATAGATCGCCTGGTCGCCATGAGGATGGTAGGAGCCCATCACCTCGCCGACAATCTTCGCGGACTTCTTAGGGATAACGCCAGGCTCGAGCCGCAGCAGGCGCATGCCGTAAAGGATGCGCCGGTGCACCGGCTTCAGGCCGTCGCGCGCATCGGGGAGCGCGCGATGCATGATGGTCGAAAGCGCGTACGCAAGGTAGCGCTCTTCCAGCGCCTCGCGCAGCGGTACGTCGTGAATTTCAGCCGGTTCTTCCGGCGGAACGATTCGTTTTCCCATGCCGCCCGGTTAAACCGTGGAAGCGAATCGGGCAAGGATGGATTGGTTCCCGGTGGGCTTCTACTGCCCTGCCCAGCCCGCGGTCACGGTCGGCTGGACCTTGACCGGAGGCGTCGCCGGCATGTTGGCGACACAGCGGCGGGCCGCCTCGATTTCGGCATCGGTCGCGCCATGGGACCGCGCCCATGTCTCTGCGGCCGCAGCGGAATATTTCGCCACATAGTACCGGACGACGGTGCAGGAGGCCCGGCGAAACACGCCAGGTTGCGGCTCGCCGGCCATTGCGTCAGGCGCAAAGGCAAGCAGCGCCGCGGTCAGCGCAAAACCCCTGATCAACATTTGGGCTGTCCCCGTTGTGGAACCTGCCCGCCCAACGCATCTGGCGGCGTTTCGTTCCCGAGGGAACCCTGATGCTCAGGCAGCACAGCAGCGCGATCCATTCATGGCGCGGGAAGCGCCGCCTTGGCCTGCTGCCGGATCAGGGCATTGATGAAGCCGGCGCGCGCATCGGAATGGCCCTGCCCGCGCGGTTCCAGCACATGGCGCAGCAGGAACAGGCCGGTCAGTCGAAAGCCGTCCTGGATATCTTCGTCAGTGAGCTCATGCGAGGCTTCGCCATGACGCAGGAACGGCGGCAGCCGCAGCAGCCGGTCGCGCCAAGGCTCGCCCGCGCCGCGCGACACCGCGCCGCCGGATTTCGGCGAGACGTAAATCAGGTCCGTGGTCTCCCCCGTCACCGCGCAATTCTCCAGCGCAAGCCCGAAGCCAAGCTCGGCGAGCATGGCCAGCTCGAAATGGATGAGATGCACGGCGGCGCTGCCGATGTCGTCGAAATCATCGAGCGAGTGTTCGAGCAGCGAGAATATCTCCTCGTGCGGATCCCGCTCGGGCAGCAGCCGCGCAATCGAGGCGAGATGGGTCACGCCGTAGACCCCGTGGGACGATCCGAGCAGCGTCGCGGCGCGCAGCTTCAGTCCCTCGATCGCGTAGGTACCGAGATGCTCGTCGAGCCGCGCCCGCCACACCGCACTGACGCTGTTGCCGGGTTGCAGGAGCGGCCGCAGCCGCGAGCTGGCACCGCCGCGCACGAGACCAAGATGCCGGCCATGCTGGCGCGTCAGCAGCTCGACGATGGCGCTGCTCTCGCCATGCCGCCGCACGCCCAGCACGATGCCTTCGTCGGTCCATTCCATGGCAGGAAGCTTATAGGATTCCAGTGAGGCGCGCAGCGCTATCTCCCGTCATTCCGGGGCGCCTCGAAGAGGCGAACCCGCAATCTCGAAATTGCGGGTTCGATGCTTCGCCTCGCGCCGGAATGATGGAACGTATCAATTCACGCGTTGAACCAGCCCTGCGCGTCGCCGGTAAACGAGAAGTACAGCCCGAACGCCGTCAGCACGCAGGAGACGATCTCGATGGCGCTGTCGAGTTCGAGGCCCCTTTCGCCGAGAATCTGGCCGAGCGAGATCACGGACAGCACCAGCGCCGCGGCCAGCACCCAGCGCGGCCAGTTCTTGCGCCAATGCGCGGCGAGCCGGACGAAATAGACCAGCAGCAGGATCATCCCTCCGGCGAGCAGCGTCGCCGTCATGATCATCTGTTCGGTCATCTCGGCGGTGGGCGTGCGGTCCTGCACCGCCACCGACAACGCATCCAGCATCAGCGAGGCATAAAGCAGCGCTTCGAAACGCTGGACGTTGCGGGGCACACTCATCGGCGACTGATCTTTTCTTGGCTATTCCCTGGGAAATTCCAGGCCCATCTCGCGATAGCGATCGGGATCGTCACCCCAGTTCTCGCGCACCTTCACGAACAGGAACAGATGCACCGGCGCGTCCAGGATCTGCATCAGCTCCTTGCGCGAGTCCGCACCGATCGACTTGATGGTGGCGCCGCCCTTGCCGAGCACGATCTTGCGCTGGCTCTCGCGCTCCACGAAGATCGTCTGCTCGATCCGCACCGACTTGTCCTTGCGCTCCTCCCACTTGTCGGTCTCGACCGTGGACTGGTAGGGCAATTCCTGGTGCAGCTTCTGATAGATCTTTTCGCGCGTGATCTCGGCCGCCAGTTGCCGCATCGGCGCGTCCGACATCTGGTCCTCGGGATAGAGGTAAGGACCTGGCGGTACCATCTCGGCCAGCGTGGTGCGGATGTCGTCGACGCCGTCGCCCGAGATCGCCGCGATCATGAAGGTTCTTACGAACTTCATCCGTTCGTTGGCGGCCTGCGCCAGCGCCAGCAGCTTCTCGCGCTGGACCAGATCGACCTTGTTGATGACCAGGATCTTGTCGTGGTTGACGCTGGCAGCCTTGGCCAGGATCGCCTCGGCTTCCTCGTCGATCCCGGTCTTGGCATCCAGCAGCACGCAGACGAGGTCGGCGTCATGCGCCCCGCTCCAGGCGGTCGAGACCATGGCGCGGTCGAGCCGGCGCTTGGGCAGGAAGATGCCGGGCGTGTCGACCAGGATGATCTGCGCGTTGTTCTCGATCACGATGCCGCGGATCAGCGCGCGCGTGGTCTGCACCTTGCGCGAGACGATCGTGACCTTGGCCCCGACCAGCGCATTGACCAGCGTGGACTTGCCGACGTTGGGCGCGCCGATCAGCGCGACGAAACCGCAGCGTGTCGCGGCAGGCGCCTCACCGCTTGCTTCAGCCGTCATTGCCGCCGCCAACGCCTTCACGTTCGATCATCACTGAAGCTGCTACTTTCTCCGCCGCGCGCTTGCTGCCGCCGATGCCTTCGGCCGGCGCCAGTCCCGGCAGATCCACCGCCACGCGGAACTGCGGATCGTGATGCGGGCCGGTGCGCTCGACCTCGCGATAGACAGGCGTCGGTAGTCCCTTCCCCTGCGCCCATTCCTGCAGCACGGTCTTGGGATCGCGCAAGGGCCGGCGCGGCTTGTGCATGCGCTCGGTCCAGTTGCGCTTGACGAACTCGTCCGCCGCCGCATGGCCGCCATCGAGAAAGATCGCGCCGATCACGGCCTCGCAGATGTCGCCGAGAATGGACTTGCGCAGACGGGCATCGGCGCTGGAACCGACCGAGCCGAGCTTGATGTCGTCGAGCAGACCGAGCGACTTGGCGACGTCGGCGCAGCTTTCCTTGCGCACGAGCTCGGCAAGCCGCTTGGACAACTCGCCCTCATCAGCGTTCGGGAAGGCGTGATAGAGCATGTCGGAAACGACGAGCCCGAGCACGTGGTCGCCGAGGAACTCCAGCCGCTGATAGCTGTCACCGCGCTTGCGTCCCGACTTCAGCGCCGAGACATGCGTGATCGCCTGCATCAGCAGGTTCGGATCGGCAAAGCCGTGGCCGATGCGGGCCTCGAGCGCAGCATTCGCGTCAGCCGCGGCCTTCGCCTTGTCCTTGGCCTTGCTGCTCCGCGTCCGCTTTTTCTTCGCGGCAGTCTTGGCGTCGGCGGTCTTGGCTTCACCAGCCTTGTGTTCACCAGCTTTGGCTTCAGGGGTCTTCGGCGCAAGCGTCTTTGTTGCAGCTTCGCCCTCAGGAGCGGCTTGCGCCTCGATCGGCTGGGTCGTGATGTCCTTGGCTTCGTCTTTCATCGGACGATTTTGAAGAAGCGATTCCAGCGCACCGCCCACGGCCAGCGCCAGAACATCCAGGCGTGCTCACCCTCGCCGATCGAGAAGAAGATCATCTGGGCGCGGCCGATCAAGTTCTCCCGCGGCACGTAGCCGACCTGGCCGAGGAAGCGGCTGTCGGTGGAGTTGTCGCGGTTGTCGCCCATCATGAAGAAATGGCCGGGCGGCACCGTGTAGACGTTGGTGTTGTCCATGTAGCCGTTGTCCGCGCAATCGAGCGTCTCGTAGGAAACGCCGTTCGGCAGCGTTTCCTTCCAGCGCTTCACGCGCGAGATTCCGCCGCCCTCGGAGCCGCAGGGATCCTCGCCGACATACTCGCTCATGCGCTGGCGCTCGACCGGGGTGTCGTTGATGTAGAGCAGCCCGTCTTTCATCTGGATGCGGTCGCCGGGCAGGCCGATCACGCGTTTGATGTAGTCGGTGGTGTCGTCCTTGGGCAGCCGGAACACGACGATGTCGCCGCGGTTCGGATCCGAGCCCCAGATCCGTCCCGAGAACAGCGGCGGCGAGAGCGGGATCGAGTAGTGGCTGTAGCCGTAGGAATATTTCGAGACGAACAGATAGTCGCCGACCAGCAGTGTCGCCTTCATCGAGCCGGAGGGGATGTTGAACGGCTGGAACAGGAAGGTGCGGATCACCAGCGCGATCAGGAGAGCGTGGATAACGACCCGGACCGTTTCGCCGACGCCGCTTTCAGTTTTCGTTCCCGAAGTCACGCTCATTGCTCTCTCAATTCCGGCCGGCGATCATAGAACGCCCTCCTCCCGCGAACGGCCCACCGGTTCGCGGCCCAAGGAGATTGTCCTGATTCTGATAGTGAGGGCCAATTCCGGCGTAAAGCCGAATTCGCCCAGCCTGATTTGCGTTCGCGGACTTTTAGACGGTTGTCGCAGGCCACGCAATCAAGGATCGCATCAAAACTTCATAAGATGTTGATTTTCAACGATAATTATAAAACGATCATTTAGCCATCAGGGCTTGGCCATCGGGACGGCGGAAATGATCACGAAGGCCTGCGCGAGCGGCCAGTCGTCGGTGATCGATAGATCAATCTGGGCCTCGAACCCCTCTGGCGTCAGGGCCTGGAGCCGGGCCAGCGCGCCCCCGGTCAGCCGCATGGACGGCCGGCCCCCGGGCAGGTTGACCACCCCCATATCGCGCCACCAGACGCCCTGCCGGATGCCGGTGCCGAGCGCCTTGGAGCAGGCCTCCTTGGCGGCAAAGCGCTTGGCGTAGGTCGCCACCACCATCCTCTCGTTCTTGGCCCGGCGCTCCGCCTTGGCCCGCTCGGCCGCGGTGAAGATGCGGTCGAGAAAGCGCTCGCCATGGCGCTCGATCACCTTGGCCACGCGGGTAATGTCGATGAGATCGGAGCCGATGCCGATGATCATGCCCGGCTCCGGCCCCGATCCATCGCCGCGCGCATCTTGCGCACCGTCTCGGCAAGACCGACGAACAGCGCCTCGCCGATCATGTAGTAACCGATGTTGAGCTCCATGATCTCGGACAGCGCGGCGATCTTCTCCGCGGTCGCATAGTCGAGGCCATGTCCGGCATGGACTTCCAGCCCCGCCACCGTCGCGACCTTCACGCCCGCCACGATCCGCTGCCATTCGGCTTCAGCCTTGTCGGTGTGGCCGTCGGTGACGGCGTCGCACCACGCGCCGGTGTGGATCTCGATCACGGGCGCGCGCAGCCGCGCCGCCATCTCGATCTGCGCCGGGTCGGCGGCAATGAACAGGGAGACGCGGATTCCGGCATCATTGAGCCGCGCTATATAGGGCGCGAGCGCGTTGTGCTGGCCGACTACGTCCAATCCGCCCTCGGTCGTCACCTCCTGACGGCGCTCCGGCACCAGGCAGACGGCATGCGGCTTGGTCGCGAGCGAGATCCGCATCATGTCGTCGGTGGCCGCCATCTCGAAGTTCAGCGGCTTGGAGATCTCCGCCTTCAGCCGCGCCATGTCCTCGTCGCGGATGTGCCGGCGATCCTCGCGCAAATGCGCGGTGATGCCGTCGGCACCGGCCTCGATCGCCAGCAGCGCGGCGCGGACCGGATCGGGATGGCGGCCGCCGCGAGCGTTACGGACGGTCGCGACATGGTCGATGTTGACGCCGAGGCGAAGCGGAGATGCGGGCATTTCAGGACTCACGAGATCGGAGAGAGAGGCGCCTATCCATTGACACGTTCGACTTTGGCGACGACCGCCTTGGCGCGCAGCTGGGCCAGGATCGCGCTCAAATGCTTGAGATCGTAGACTTCGAGATCGATCGTCGTCTCCGTGAAGTCGGGCGAGCGGCGCTGCATGCTGATGTTGTCGATGTTGCCGTCGTGCTCGGCGATCACAGTCGCGATCTGCGCCAGCGCGCCGGGCTCGTTGACGTTCTCCACCTTGATGCGCGCCGGGAAGCGTTGCGGCGCGGAATCCTCGATGTCCCAGCGGACGTCGAGCCAGCGCTCCGGCTCCTCCTCGAAATCCTTCAGCGCCGGCGACTGGATCGGATAGATCGTGATCCCCTCGCCCGGCGTGACGATGCCGACGATGCGATCGCCCGGCACCGCGCCGCCGTTCGGCGCGAACTTCACCGGCAGGTCGGAATTGATGCCGCCGATCGGGATCGCCACCGGGCTGCGTGACGGCTCGAGCACCTTCTCCTTGAGCTTGGCGGCGAGCCCCTTCTTGATGCCGTAGCGCGCGACGCGCTCCTCCTTGTAGTCGGGATACATGGCGCGCGCGACGTGGGAGGCCTTGATCTCGCCGCGCCCGACCGCCGCCATGACGTCCTCGATCGAGGTGCGCGCCAGCCGCGGCAGCGCGCCCTTGAGCTTGTCGTCGGCATATTCGATCTTGGCGCGCTCGAACAGGCGCTCGACGATGCGCCGGCCGAGGCCGACATATTGATCGCGCACGGCGGTGCGGGTGGCACGGCGGATCGCGGCGCGCGCCTTGCCGGTGACCGCCAGCGTCTCCCAGGCCGAGGGCGGCGCAGATTGCGCCTCCGACGTCAGCACCTCGACCTCGTCGCCGTTCTGGAGTTCAGAGGACAGCGGCGCGAACTTGCCGTTGATCTTGCAGCCCACCGCACTGTTGCCGACGTCGGTATGCACGGCATAGGCGAAGTCGATCACGTTGGCGTGGCGCGGCAGCGCGATCAGCTTGCCCTTCGGGGTGAAGCAGAACACCTGGTCGTGGAACAGTTCGAGCTTGGTGTGCTCGAGGAATTCCTCGGGGTTGGCGCTCTCCGAGAGGATGCCGATGGTGTGGCGCAGCCAGGCGAACGCGTTGGACTCGCGCTTGAGGAATTCGGTCGGCGAGCCCACGCCTTCCTTGTAGAAGACATGCGCGGCGATGCCGCGTTCGGCGATCTGGTCCATCGCCTCGGTGCGGATCTGCAGCTCGACGCGCTGGTTGCCGGGGCCGATCACCGTCGTGTGAATCGAACGATAATCGTTCTGCTTCGGCGTCGAGATGTAGTCCTTGAACCGACCCGGCACGACCGGCCAGGTGGTGTGAACGATGCCGAGCGCGCGATAGCAGGACTCGATGTCGTTGACCACGACGCGGAAGCCGAAGATGTCGGACAGCTGCTCGAAGCCGATCGACTTGCGCTCCATCTTGGTCCAGATCGAAAACGGCTTCTTGCGGCGGCCATAGACCCGCGCCCCCAAGCCGCGGTGACGCAGATTGTTGGAGAGCTGGTCCTCGATCTCGCCGATCAGGTTTCGGTTGCGCTCGGCGAGCGCATCGAGCCGCTGCATCACCACCGAATAGGCTTCGGGATCGAGGGTGCGGAAGGACAGATCCTCCAGCTCCTCGCGCATTTCCTGCATGCCCATGCGCCCGGCCAGCGGCGCGTAAATGTCGAGCGTCTCCTCGGCGATGCGCCGTCGCGATTCGGTCGGCACGAAGTCGAGCGTGCGCATGTTGTGCAGGCGGTCGGCGAGCTTGACCAGCAGCACGCGGACATCGTCGGCAATGGCCAGCAACAATTTGCGCAGGTTCTCGGCCTGCTTGGCCTCGCGCGACACCAGCTCCAGCCGCTTCAGCTTGGTCAGGCCCTCGACCAGCGCCCCGATCTCGGGCCCGAACAGCTGATCGATCTCGGCGCGCGTCGCTTCAGTGTCCTCGATGGTGTCGTGCAGGAGGGCCGCAACAATGGTGGCGTCGTCGAGCTTCAGGTCGGTGAGAATCGCCGCCACTTCGAGCGGGTGCGAGAAATACGGATCGCCGGAGGCGCGGGTCTGCGAGCCGTGCGCCTTCATGGCGTAGACATAGGCGCGGTTGAGCAGGTCTTCGTTGGTGTTCGGGTTGTAGGACCGGACGCGCTCGACGAGGTCGTATTGACGCATCATCCGCGCGCGCGGCTTCGCCGGCCGTGCCACCGGCGCAGTCGGGGCCACGGCAACCGATTCGGTTGCGGCCAGCATCTGCGTGGGTCTGCGGCGTCGATACACCATTCCATCCTGCCTTCAAACGGACCATGAGACGGCCCGTTGCATACATCCTAAGCCCGATCGCGGACGCGGCCGATCAATTCGATGACAGGCGGGCGGCGCGAACCGGCAACGCTATGGTAACCACGAAAACGCCAACAAAAGCAAAGGCCCGAACGCAGGTTCGGGCCTTTGATAAGATCACAAGAAATCGACGATCGCGAGTAAGACGATTACTCGTCCTCCTCGGGCTGCTCTTCCGGCGGCGCGAGGCCTTCGAGGCCCTTCAGGAGCTCCTCTTCGGTCATGCGCTCCACAGCGACTTCGGTGTCGTCGGCATCGACGCTGGCGCCGGCGGAACCGATCAGCGGCACCGTATCCGGCTCCGGCTCGTCGACTTCGACGAACTTCTGCAGGGAATGCACCAGCTCCTCGCGGAGATCCTCGGGCGAGATGGTCGTGTCGGCGATCTCGCGCAAGGATACAACAGGGTTCTTGTCGTTATCGCGGTCAACCGTTAGTTGTGAACCGGACGAAATCATGCGGGCACGGTGGGCGGCCAGCAAGACCAGGTCAAACCTGTTGTCGACCTTGTCGATACAATCTTCTACGGTGACGCGAGCCATAGACTGTCGCTCCGTTGTGGGTGGGACGAAATATGTGGATGATCGGGGCTAATTATAGGGGCCGGGGCGATTTCGCAAGGCCAATTTGTGATTTGGCCTCGCCAAACGGCTCTGTTACCTCCACATTAGGGCTGGGATGGGTGGTTTCCCGGGCTGCCGTTGTGGGCGGCGCCGGGTGTATGAAGGGCCGCCATAACTATACCTTGATTGCCCCGACTTCTCCGGATTTGCGGTTTCGACGGGTTTCGGCAGCACTTTAAAACTGCGCGGCTTGCTGCCATCGCGCCAACAAAAAACGAATTATCACGAACGCTACGCGAGCAAACTGAATGTCACCTTCCCCTACCAACAAGATCGCGCTCTTCATCGACGGGGCCAATCTTTACGCAACGGCGAAAACTCTCGGCTTCGACATCGATTACAAGCGCCTTCTGAAGGAATTTCAGAGCCGCGGGACGTTGCTGCGGGCGTTCTACTACACAGCGATCATCGAGGATCAGGAATATTCCTCGATCCGTCCCCTGATCGACTGGCTCGACTACAACGGCTACACCGTCGTCACCAAGGCGACCAAGGAGTTCATCGACGCCTCCGGCCGCCGCAAGGTCAAGGGCAACATGGACATCGAGCTCGCTGTCGACGCCATGGAGCTCGCCGAGCACGTCGACCAGATGGTGCTGTTCTCGGGTGACGGCGACTTCCGCTCGCTGGTCGAGGCCGTGCAGCGCCGCGGCGTCCGCGTCACGGTGATCTCCACCATCGCCAGCCAGCCGCCGATGATCGCGGACGAGCTGCGCCGCCAGGCCGACGTCTTCACCGATCTCGTCGAGTTGCAGTCCAAGCTTGGCCGCGACCCGTCCGAGCGCCCAGCGCCACGTGATCGCGGCGAGCGCGAGGCCCGCCACCACGCCCCGCAATTCCTCCAGCGCGCGACCACGATGGCGCCGAGGGGCGATGACGACTTCGAGGAGTGAGGCGGCAAAGTCGAGCCGCCAGGCCCCCAACCTCGTCCCCGACCGTGACTGTCCGCTCTGCCCGCGCCTGGTCGCCTTTCGCGAGGCGAACCGCGCGCGCGAGCCGTTGTGGCACAATGCTCCGGTTGCGCCGTTCGGCGACATCTCGGCTCGCCTCCTGATCGTCGGTCTCGCGCCGGGGATGCAGGGTGCCAACCGCACCGGCCGGCCGTTCACCGGCGACTATGCCGGTGACCTGCTCTACGCCACGCTGCTCGAATACGGTTTCGCCAAGGGCAGCTACCAGGCGCGTCCCGATGACGGGTTGAAGCTGGTCGACTGCCGGATCGCCAATGCCGTGCATTGCGTTCCGCCTCAGAACAAGCCGCTGCCGGTCGAGATCAATACCTGCCGGCAGTTTCTCGTCGCCAATCTCGAAACGATGCCGAAGCTGCGCGCCATCATTGCGCTCGGGCGGATTGCGCACGACAGCGTGCTCAAGCCGCTGAAGCTGAAGGCCTCGCAGGCCCCCTTCGGCCACGGCGCCGTGCACCAGGCCGGCGCGTTCAAGCTGTACGACAGCTATCACTGCTCCCGCTACAACACGAACACGGGCGTCCTCACGCCGGACATGTTCCGCAGCGTATTCGCGAAGGTGAAGACGGATCTCGACTAGGCTTTTGCTGAATCCTTGGCGGGATGGGCCTTCAGCCAGTCCAGCACATCGCCGGCGTTCCGGTCGGGCGGAAACACCGGATAGAACACATGCGTGATCCTGGCGTCGTCGACAACAAGCGCGAGGCGCTTGATCAGCGTCAGGCCCGCGACCTCCATGGTCGGCAGATTGAGCGCGCGCGTGAGCACCAGCTTCTCGTCGGAGAGCACCGGGAACGGCAGATGCAGCCGGGATGCCATCTCGGTCTGGTAGGCGTTGCTCTGGGTCGAGAGACCAAACACCTGCGCCGCGCCGGCGGCCTTCAACTCGGCGAACAGGTCGCGAAACGCACAGGTCTGCGGCGTGCAGCCCCGCGCCCCGGGGATCATGTCCCAATCGTCGACCAATCCGATCTTTCCGGGCTCGCCGGTGCGCGGGTAGGCGAACACCACGGTGCGCCCCGGTAGCGCCGACAGATTGACCGACGTATCGTCGGTCGCAAGCAGGCTGATCGCGGGCAGCGTCAGACCTGCAAGATGGGCAGCGCCGCCATCGTCATCAGGTGCAGGAATTCGGCTCCAGTCCACCTCGAGCAGGTTCTTCTGCGTCATCCCGTCCTCTCGGCCCTATCCCCTCGCCCGCATCAGCCGGCCCTTCTCCCGGCTCCAGTCGCGCTTCTTCTCGCTCTCGCGCTTGTCGTGCAGCTTCTTACCCTTTGCAACCGCTAGCTGCAATTTGGCGCGCCCGCGTTCGTTGAAATACAGCTTGAGCGGGATCAGCGTCATGCCCTCGCGATCGACCGCGCCCATCAGCTTGTTGATCTGCCGGCGATGCAGCAGCAGCTTCCGCGGCCGCTTGGGCTCGTGGTTGAAGCGGTTGCCCTGGAGGTATTCGGGAATGGTGGCGTTGATCAGCCAGATCTCGCCGTCCTTGGAATCGGCGTAGGACTCCGCAATCGTGCTCTTGCCGTTTCGGATCGACTTCACCTCGGTTCCGGTCAGCGCAATGCCCGCCTCGATCGTGTCCTCGATGGCGTAGTTGAAGCGGGCCTTGCGATTTTCCGCCATGACCTTGATCGGACGTTCGTTCTTATCGGCCATGACCTTCAAAAACCTGGCAGACAAACCTGATCGGGATGCGCAGCGACGCTAACAGATTGGATGAAGCGCGCGCGTCACTTCTTGAGGAGATCGCGGATCTCGGTCAGCAGCACGACCTCGGCCGACGGCTTCGGCGGCTCCGCGGGCTTGACCTCTTCCTTGCGCTTGAACTGGTTCATGGTGCGAATGACCATGAACAGCACGAAAGCGACGATGACAAAGTTCACGACCAGGGTGAAGAAGCTGCCATACGCCAGCACCGCCCCCTGCTTCTTGGCATCAGCGAGATTGGTCGCGGTGACCTTGCTGGAAAGTCCGATGAAATAATTGGAGAAATCCAGGCCGCCGGTGACTGCACCGATGATCGGCATGATGATGTCGTTGACCATCGAGGTCACGATGGCCCCGAAAGCGGCGCCGATGATGACCGCGACGGCGAGATCGACGACGTTGCCCTTCATCGCGAATTCGCGGAATTCCTTCAGCATCGGTGATCCCCCTGATTTGCCTGTGGCGACGAGTTTACGAACGCCGCCTAGTTGATGAGGCCGGCGTGAACCATGGCGTCGCGCACGGCAACGCGGGTCGGCTCGGAGACCGGAACCATCGGCAGGCGCAGCGTCTCGTCGAGCTTGCCGAGCAGCGACATCGCGTACTTGATCGGCGCCGGGTTGCTCTCGATGAACAGGTTGTTGTGAAGCGGCATCAGCTTGTCGTGGATCGCGAGCGCCGCCTTGGTATCGCCCTTCGCCCACGCGGCATGGAACTCGGCGCACAGGCGCGGCGCGACGTTCGAGGTCACCGAGATGCAGCCATGGCCGCCATGGGCCATGTAGCCGATGATGGTGGCGTCCTCGCCGGAGAGCTGGTTGAAATCCTCGCCCATCGCGGCGCGCTGCTGCGACACGCGCACCATACTGGCGGTGGCGTCCTTGACGCCGGCGATGTTCTTCAGCTCCCACAGACGCTTCATGGTGTCGACCGACATGTCGATCACCGAGCGCGGCGGGATGTTGTAGATGATGATCGGAATCCCGATCGCATCGTTGATCGCCTTGAAGTGCTGATACATGCCTTCCTGGGTCGGCTTGTTGTAGTACGGCGTCACCACCAGCACGGCGTTGGCGCCCGCCTTCTCCGCGTGCTGGGCCAGCTCAACAGCCTCCTTGGTCGAGTTGGAGCCGGCGCCGGCGATCACGGGCACCCGGCCCTTGGCCTCTTCGATGCACCATTCGACGACCTTCTTGTGCTCGTCGTGGCTGAGCGTCGGGCTCTCGCCGGTGGTGCCGACCGGGACCAGGCCGTTGGTGCCTTCCGAAATCTGCCAGTTGACCAGGGAGCGGAACGCCGCTTCGTCCAGCGAGCCATTCTTGAACGGCGTGACCAAGGCGGTGAAAGATCCCCGGAATTTCGTCTTGGCTGCCATGGACTTCCTCCGTACGCGGCGAGATTTAGAGCAAGCCCCATTCTTATCGAGTCTAACCCGCCCGTAAAAGGCCTGCATCCGTGTGACGCACCGTTTAAGCCGCGATTTTGCCGCTGTGGTGGTGCAAACCCGGCGGCGGTAAGCGGCTGTTGGTATTTTGTCCGCATATTCAATCAAATACAGCCAGATCTTGTACAGATAGGTCTTGAGCCAATTGACTGATTCGGGGCGACGAAACGCCGTGACCTCCTTTGCTCGTGCCGCATGGCGATCAGCCGGTCTGGCGCTGTGCCTGATGGCCGGCCTGTCGGCCGGCTGCGTCGCTTTGGCCAAGTCCAAGGAGACGACAGAGGACGCCGCGAAGGAACCCGTAAAGCAAACAGCGAAGGGAACCGCGAAACCAGCCGCCAAGCAGCCAGCGAAAGACGCGGCGAAGGGATCTGCCAAGGGACTCGCCACCGGCGCCGCGAAGGAAACGTCCAAAGAAACGTCCAAGCACACAGCCAAGGGCGCAAGCAAAGAGGCCGCCAAGGGAGCGAGCAAGGGCGCAGCCTCGGCGCCAGCCAAGGATGCGGCGAAGAAACCTGCCAGCAAGAACGCTGCGAAGGACAAGCCGAAGCCTGCAGCTGCCTCCGCGTCAAAGTCGCGACCGGCCTCCAACGCGTCGGCTTCCCACGTCGCGCCGACGGCGACGGCTACCGTGAGACACACCGCCCCGGCACCTGTCTCGGCCAGACCTGTCGCAACGCCCGTGCTCGCGCCGGCAACGCGCCAGCACGCCGCGCCGCGCAAGCCGGTCATGCCGGCCGCCGTCGCGGCGACCTCGTCGACATCGCAAGCCGACAAGGACACGCTGGAGAACGTCATCGAGCTCGTGCGCAAGCGCAAACCAGGCGATGCCACCAGTTATGCGGATTCGATCTCGGATCCAGTCGCGCGAAAACTCGCGGAATGGATCATCCTGCGCAGCGAGGACAATGGCGCGAGCGTCGAGCGCTACCGCGCTTTCCTCACTGCAAATCCAAGCTGGCCGTCGCAGACCTTCCTGCGTCGGCGCCTCGAAGCTGCAATGTGGGACGACAGGCGCGACGATTCAGTTGCATGGTCGTGGTTCGAGAACGAATCCCCTGTTTCGGCCAAGGGCCGCTTCGCCCTCGCCAAGGCAATGCTGGCGCGCGGCGACCGCGCCAATGCCGAGCGGCTGGTGCGCGAAGCCTGGCGCAGCGATCCGATGTCGGAGGATACCGAGAACAACGCGCTCGACCAGTTCGGTGCGCTACTCACACCGGGCGACCAGAAGGCGCGGATGGACGCGCTGCTCTATGGCAGCGAGCATGAGGCGGCCCTGCGCGCGGCAAAACGGCTTGGCGCCGGCTATGTCGCGCTCGCCAGGGCCCGTATCGCCTCCTTCAGGAAAGCGCCCAACACGCGCGCGCTGCTCGAAGAGGTGCCGCGCGAGCTGCACGGCGATCCCGGCTTCATCTTTAGCAAGATTCAGCTTCTGCGCCGCGAAGAGAAGTTTCCCGAAGCGGCTCAGCTGATGCTGTCGGCGCCGAAGGACCCCAACCGGCTCTACAATGTCGACGAATGGTGGATCGAGCGACGCCTGCTGGCACGCAAGATGATCGACAGCGAAGACTTCCGCAGCGCCTATCTGATCGCGCGCGACGCCGCCCTGCCCTCGCGCGACATCTACAAGACCGAACAGGAGTTCACCGCGGGCTGGATCGCGCTGCGCTTCCTCAACGATCCCGCGGCAGCCGCCCAGCATTTTGCCCGCATCGGCGTCGGCAGCGTCAATCCAACCACACTCGCGCGTGCCGGGTACTGGCAGGGCCGCGCCGCCGAGGCCGCCGGCCGGCAGCAGGAGGCGCGCAACGCCTATGCCCGTGCTGCCGAGCAGTCGACCAGCTATTACGGCCAGCTCGCTCGCGCAAAGCTCGGCCTGCCGCAAATCGAGCTGAACAGCCAGCCGCGCGGCCGCGGCGCCGAACGGCTGGAGATCGTGCGCGCGGCGCAATTGCTCTACGAGCTCGACGAGCGCGATCTGGCGGTGCCGATGCTTGCCGACATGGGCGAGAACGGCGATCCCGAGGCGCTGACCGGCCTCGGCGAGCTGACCCAGCGCTACGGCGACGCGCGCGGCATGCTGCTGGTCGGCAAGGCGGCGCTCAATCGCGGCCTGCCGTTCGATTTCTACGCCTACCCAGTCAACGGCATTCCGCACTTCACCCAGATCGGCCCCGAGGTCGAGCGCAGCGTCGTCTACGCGATCGCGCGGCAGGAAAGCGCGTTCAATCCGGCCGTGGTCTCGCCGGCGCAGGCCTATGGCCTGATGCAGGTAACCCCCGATGCCGCGCGCTATGTCTGCAAGCGGCACGGTGCGACCTATGACCTGTCGCGGCTGAAGAACGATCCGTCCTACAACGCCACGCTCGGCGCGGCCGAACTCGGCGGCCTGCTCGAGGATTATCGCGGCTCCTACATCATGACCTTCGCGGCCTACAATGCCGGCCGCGGCAGCGTGAGGAAATGGATCGACCGCTACGGCGACCCACGTGACGCAAAGGTCGACGCGGTCGACTGGGTCGAGCTGATTCCCTTCTCCGAAACTCGCAACTACGTGCAGCGGATCATGGAGAATCTTCAGGTCTACCGCGCCCGCTTCGGCGGTGGCACGCGCTTGCAGATCGAGGCCGACCTGCATCGCGGCGTCGGCAGCGTCGAATAGAGCCGCTCCCTTTCGGACGGAAGACACTCACCCCGATTTCCGGCGAGGCCGGGGTGCGCGAGGCTGCTTCATGCCGGCTCGCTTGCGCTTGCGCTCGCTCCCGGGCCAAGCATCTGCTGCCTCCGGACAACAAACAGGAAGCGAAGCTGCATTGCACCTTCGTTGCTGCTGCCCGGTCGATTGCACGTGCGCGCCGCGCCCCGTCACCCCGCGGTCGAAGCTGACGGCAAGCTTCTCGGTCGAATGGCGCCTGCCGGGTTGCGTGGCCTGGACGAGCCGGACCGAACCGCCTGGATGGGTCGAAGCGGGAGCGATATTGAAAGCCTCGACAATCTGCCGAGCCTTGGCCCGAAGCCAGGACGGCGGGGCACAGGAATCGAAGAGGCCGCCCCGCAAGGCGGCCTCTTTCGTTTCAAAAGACGAGGTCGACTTCGTCCGCCCGGCCCTCGTCGATGGTCATCCTGATTGGTGTGACACGGGACGATCGCCGTACCGCCCAAAAGCAAGAGCCCCCGGCGGTTTCCCGCCGGGGGCTCGAGTGGAGTGGTCGAACTTAGAAGGTGCGGTTGGCGCGGAGCAGCAGGGTCAGCGAGTTCTGATCCTTCAGCTCATACGTCGCAACCGGCTTCGCAGCAGCAGCGACCGCAGTGTTCGCACCCGAGATGACGCCCGAGTACTTCTGGTCGAGATGCGACCAGCTCAGGTCAGCCGTGAACGCCAGGTTCTTGACCGGGGTCCAGACGGTGTTGACGCCGATAACGCCGAAGTTGAAGTCCGGGTTACAGGTCGCACCGGCAGTCGTGACAGCCAGAGCAAAGGCAGCGCAGATCGTCGCCTTGGCAGTGGTGCTGTAGCTCACGCCACCGTAACCGCCGTAGATGGCGCTCGCCCAGTTCGGGTTCCAGTTGTGGGTGTAACCACCGCGGAAGCCCCAGCTCTTGGTGGTCTCGATGCCACCGCCAGCAGAGCTGAACACGCCGTCAGAGATACCAGCGAAACCGATGCTCTGATAAGCGCCAGCCACGCCCGTGCCGCTGTACATGAAGAAGGTCTGCGGGAACAGAACCTGGAAGTTCTCGCGGGTGTCGCCATCGGTGTAGACGGCGTTCATGTTGATCGTGTCGCCCGCACCGGTCGGGATGTTCTTGATCGACAAGGCGCCCATCACAGCCCAACCCCACTTGTCGGAAGGATGACCGGTGGGCTCAGTCGTGCCGTAGTAGCCAGCATGCAGTTCATGCGCGGCGACCGAAATCTGGCCCAGACCCCAGGCCTGGTCGACACGGAGAGCACCGACGATGTCGGGCGAACGCGTTCCACCCCAACCGTTGTTGCCGTAGGAGCCCGTGATGAACGCAGCGTTAGCAGTGGTGGCCGAAACGTTCCAGAGGTTACCCAGACCGTTGGACTGCGTATCGGGCATTTCCAAGGCGACCGAACCGGTGATGCCCTGGCCGAAGTCAGCAGTATAAGCGGCCTGATTGATACCGGTCACGTGGTTGGAACCGCCCGGAACGGTATCGGGACCGCCAGCATTGTAGCTCTGCCACGGAGCGTCGAAGATCGAGACCGTGCGGCCGAAGGTGAAGCCAGCGAACTGGATGAACGCATGGTAGAGGCCGAGCGAAACGCCGCCAGCGGTAAACGTCGACGGAGCGCTGCCGGACCACTGACCCGTATCATACGAGAAGATCATGTCAGCGTAGGTACGGACAACACCGTATTCGGTCGCGGTACGCGTATCGACGTTGAGGTCCATACGAGCGCGGGTGTAGTAGTAGTTCGTCAGACGGTTGTTCGAACCACCGTTGAGCGTCGGGCCGTTAGCGTTGAAGTTATAGTCTCCGGCGCCGCCGAGAACCATGTCAGCGCGGACGTAACCACCCAGCTTGATGCAGGTGTCGGTGCCCGGCATGTAGTAGAAACCCGCACCGTACAGCGAGCAGATCTTCACGTATTCGACCGCCTTGGCCTTCACGGGGAGATCGGCTGCTTGAGCTCCGCCCACGGCGATCAGACCCGCCGCTGAGCCGAGCAAAAGGCTCTTAACCAACTTCATGTTAAACCTCCAAGTTGCTCTTCAGGGAAGGTCACTGACCCGGACGGCCAATTCCCCAACCCCCTCTAAATCACCGCTTTGGTCACCTTCGCGTCTTCGGACACACCCGCATGAACGCGAGGGACTTAAGCGAAAGACCTAAACGGGACGACCTTGGGATGCCCCCCTCCGTCGCCCGATCACAATTACCGAACGTCCTTGCACACACAACAACAGAACGCTCCGAAACGGGTCCACGAAGCGTGTTTCCCTGAAAGTGTTGCACAAATAACACGCAGATGTGATCAAACTGCGCCGGTAACACATTGTTTTCATTACCGCTTTCTGAACGGTTCCATTTGCCGTCGAAATTCCCGGTCCAGCCGTACGCGCGCCGGCTTACGCACAGAGCCGGCTCCGACGCGCTCGAATCGTGGAATCGATGCGCGCGACTCGGGGGATGCGTAACGCGCCGTAACTTGCGGTGATCTCAAGGGGGGCGCTACGCAAAGCGACCAACGCGACCACCGCAGCGCCGCCCCTTTGCGCGGGTTGAAGTCGCTCGGGGGATCGGGACATCAGGGCCGGCGGCCACGGACGACGTCGCCCGGCGGACGGCCCTTCATAAGCCTCGGATGCAGCAGCCAGCCGGTGTGACGCCTTGCAGGCGCCGTGCCTCCGCATCAACTTTCTAGTGAATTCAATCGCTTAACGCGAGATGGATGACGTTTTGCGCGGCCCCTTCGACGTCGCCTCTTTCGATCGCGCTGGATCCTGGTCAGCCCTTTCGACTCAATGTTTCGCAACCGGACAGCAAACCGTCTCTATCGGCGCGCAGTGATGCGGAATTCGTTGGGAATATTTGAACGAAAACACACGCTTCCAAATTGACCGGCCCAAGCAATTAGATGCATAAGGCTCGCACCGGAGAGGTGGCCGAGTGGCTGAAGGCAACGCTTTGCTAAAGCGTCATACGGTCTCAAGCTGTATCGAGGGTTCGAATCCCTCTCTCTCCGCCACCCAGCCGCAGATTCCAGCTCTGTCGCGTGTCTTCCTATGAAAGCCGTCGGGGCAAAGGCCAAGCGCAAGGTTCCGCGCGGCCGATCTCAACCCGATTCGCGCTCACCTTATATATAAGTGTGCGCACACCTAGATGCGCGATCGCCAGACCCGCCAGTGCGAAGGCGATATCAGCACGGCCTCGTTCGCCCAGACATTGAACCACACGCCGCCCTTGCGGCGGCATGGAAAGGTCAGCGGCAGAATGCCTGACTTGTGCGGCCGTCCGAGTTCCAGATCGCAATCGTCGGGCGCGATCTGAATCGGCAGCCATTCGCGCGGTCTTGGACTCGGTCCCGGGTCGCTGTTGTCGGAATCGCTCATGCCGCGCAGGTCTAGATGGCGATACGCCCTGCGAACTTGATTCAGCGCAATTCCTGCGCCCCGTAGAACCACCGGGCCGGATGAGCCGCTCAGTTCAGTGCGCGGACACCCACGCCCTCGCCTCACGCTGCGCGGCCGAGATCTCGGTCTCCGACATCTGGCCTGCCACTTCCTGGCGCAGCGCGACGGCGTCCTTGCGGCCCTTCAGGGCTGCGAGGTTGAACCATTTGTGCGCGGCGACGAGATCGACGAGGCCGGAGCGGCCGCTCGCCCAATAGATCCCGCGCTCGAACAGAACGTCCGACAGCGCGCTTGCATCGATCGGCGTTGCCGTCTCGAAATCGAAAGTACCCTGAAACATAACGCATCCCCTTTTTTTCTTAGGCCGCCTCGTTCCCCCGAGCGCGGCTCCCGTCCAACTCTGATGTGCGTGACCCTTCCGGATCGCGCTGTTCAACTCATCCCCAGGGCTTCTTGCCCGTTGCCGTTTACCGGCTTGTTGGAGGCGATGATGGCGGGCAAATTTGAATGGCAGTTTAAGTATCGCGATGAAGCAGACGTAAACGCGAGGCCGCGCCGCAACCGCGGACGATTGAAGAAGTCCCTGATTTGCAGGCACTTCCACGATTCGTCAGATTCGGTTTACCCTGCGGCTTCAGGACATCGATAACCATCGCGCACGGTGGCGGACCGCGTCCGCCCACATTCCCCGCGCAGGCGGGGAATCCAGTACGCCGCGGCTCATCGATTCACCCACTGACATCTCGGCGTACGGGATCGCCCGGTCGGAGCCGGGCGATGACACCGCGCATGGAGGAGCGTCGCGCAAACAACGCGCAACCGGGCCTCAGCCCTCGCCTGCCTCAGGGCAGAACGGCTGAAGCACCGCGGCCGAGATCATGCGGCTGCGTCGCGATCAGATCAACAATGTGGGGAAAAGGGATTGCCGGCAATACCCCGGCCTCAGGGAACGAGGGCGTCGGCGAACACGTCAGGACCAGATTCCAAATGAGCCCGAAGGCCGCTTGTGGAATTGCGGAGCCCTTTTTGAAGGAGACCCGCACCGAACGAAGAAAACTTGTTTCTTCTGCCGGACCGGACTTTGACGAGCAAGCTCGCGAAGCTGACGATCCGACCGTTGACCTGATGTCTCGCCGACACCCTCTATCGTCGACCAGAACCCCGAAAGGCGCTGATGACGTGCCGGCTACGAAGAGCCGGCAACTTCAGAAGCGAAGTTACTTCTTCTTCTTCGCGACCTTGCGGGTCTTCTTCGCAGTCTTCTTCACTGCGCTCTTCGCCTTCTTCGCCTTCTTCGCTTTCTTGGCCATGTTGCCCTCCGATGTGTGAGATGGCTTTAATCGCTGCGCGCATTCGGGGATCGAATGCACTCACCCCGAATACACCAACACGACGAAAAAAACATCTTCTCACTTAAGGAAGTGTTGACGACGTGGCGAGCGTGCGACAGCCGCGCTTGATTTGCCCGTCGGCAGCGACATGCGTCTGCGATTGCAGATGCATCTCGCAACATCGACGTCGTCGAGCGCAACGATTGCAGGAAAACACTATGCAGCAAGGATGATTCTGCGCACGCGCACCACATGCGATCAGCGCGACGACGGACACCGCGAAGCGCGCGATGGCGTCGCGAGACGGAGTCGCGGACTCTGAGTCGGAAGTTTTGGCAACGAAATTATTTTCATGCTTAACGGCGGAAGCGCTCGCCAGAGCGCGAGCAAGTCGCCGTTTCGAGCGAATCGCGCGACCTGCGATTCGGTGGCGCTGCGCGCCCTTGAGCGATGATGATTGCCGTCGATGACGCGTGCGAGCGCCGCATCGCGACGCGAAGCGAGGTGACGAAGCGCGTCGCCACATCGTCCGAACGCGCGAGATCAGACGCCGAGCTTGGACTTGAGCAGTTCGTTGACCGCTTGCGGGTTCGCCTTGCCGCCTGAAGACTTCATCACCTGGCCGACGAACCAGCCGAGCGACTGCGGCTTGTCCTTCACCTGCGCGGCCTTGTCGGGATTGGCCGCGATGATGTCGTCGACAACCTTTTCGATCGCCGAAAGATCCGTGACCTGCTTCATGCCGCGGCTTTCGACCAGCGCACGCGGGTCGCCGCCCTCCTGCCAGACGATCTCGAACAGATCCTTGGCGATCTTGCCTGATATCGTCCCCTCGCCGATCAGGTCGATGATCCCTGAGAGCTGCTCGGACGTGACGGGAGAGCCCGTAATATCCCGGCCTTCCTTGTTGAGGCGGCCGAACAGCTCGTTGATCACCCAGTTCGCCGCCATCTTGCCGTCGCGGGCGCGGTCGGCGAGCTTGTCGAGCACCGTCTCATAGAACACCGCGCTCTCGCGCTCGGCGACGAGAACGCTCGCGTCGTAAGCCGACAGGCCGAAGTCTGCGACAAAGCGCGCCTTCTTCTGGTCCGGCAGTTCCGGCAGCTTCGCCTTCAGCTCGTCGACGAAGCTTTGCGAGAACTCGAGCGGCAGCAGATCCGGATCGGGGAAGTAGCGGTAGTCGTGCGCCTCTTCCTTCGAGCGCATCGAGCGCGTCTCGCCCTTGTTGGGGTCGTAGAGCCGCGTCTCCTGGTCGATCGCACCACCATCCTCGAGAATTTCGATCTGGCGGCGCGCCTCGAACTCGATCGCCTGGCCGATGAAGTTAATCGAGTTCATGTTCTTGATCTCGCAGCGGGTGCCGAGCGGTGCGCCGGGCTTGCGAACGGAGACGTTGACGTCGGCGCGCAAGCTCCCCTTCTCCATGTCGCCGTCGCAGGTGCCGAGATAGCGCAGGATCGAGCGGAGCTTGGTCACGTAGGCCTTGGCCTGCTCGGCATCGCGGATGTCGGGCTTGGAGACGATCTCCATCAGCGCGACGCCGGAGCGGTTGAGATCCACATTGGTCATCGTCGGCGACCGGTCGTGCAGCAACTTGCCGGCGTCCTGCTCGAGATGCAGCCGCTCGATGCCGACCGAAACGCTGCGGCCGCCGTCGAGTTCGACCAGAACTTCGCCCTCGCCCACCACGGGCGACTTGTACTGGCTGATCTGGTAGCCCTGCGGCAGGTCCGGATAGAAATAGTTCTTCCGGTCGAACACCGAACGCAGATTGATCTTTGCGTTGAGCCCGAGCCCGGTCCGGACAGCCTGCCTGACACATTCCTCGTTGATCACGGGCAGCATGCCCGGCATCGCGGCATCGACGAGCGACACATGGGTGTTCGGCTCACCGCCGAATGCGGTCGACGCCCCCGAGAACAGCTTTGAGTTCGACGTCACCTGGGCATGGATCTCCATGCCGATGACCATCTCCCAATCGCCGGTGGCTCCCTTGAGAAGCTTGTGCGTGGCCGTGCTCATGTTGTGCTCCCGAGCAGCGTGACAGCGATCAGCTCCCACTCCGCTTCCAATGAATCCTTTGCCGCAGGCTTACCGGCCTGCCGGTACCAGTAGCCGGCATTGCCGAGATCACCTTCGACGCGGTGCAGATAGGCGTGCACCCAGGCAGCGTCGCGGCTGGTGTCGTCCTGAACTATCCTGTGCGCCTCGTCCCAGTCGCCCTTCGCCGCCCACCAGAGACCGGCGAGCGGCGCGGTCAGGCCAGGCGCGGGCGCCGCGCCGTCGAGGCTTGCGATGAAGTCGGCGGCATTCACCACCACCTCGCGGGTGTGAAGCGGCCTGCCGCCTGCTCGATCACCTCGCCGAGCGAGAACAGCGTCTCCTCCTCGAACGGACGGCCGATCAGTTGCAGGCCGAGCGGCAGGCCCTGGCTATCCTTGCCGGCGGGCACGGCGATGCCCGGCAGGCCCGCCATGTTCACCGTCACCGTGAAGATGTCGTTGAGGTACATCTCGACGGGATCGGCACCGCCCTTCTCGCCGATGCCGAAGGCTGCCGACGGCGTCGCCGGGGTCAGGATCGCGTTGATGCCCTTGGCGAAGCAATCCTCAAAGTCCCTCTTGATCAGCGTGCGCACCTTCTGGGCGCGCAGATAATAGGCGTCGTAATAGCCGGCCGAGAGCACATAGGTGCCGATCATGACGCGGCGGCGCACCTCGGCGCCAAATCCTTCGGCGCGGGTATTCTCGTAGAGCTCGATGATGTTCTTGGCCTGCTCGCGGAGGCCGTAGCGGACGCCGTCGTAGCGCGCGAGGTTCGACGAGGCCTCCGCCGGCGCCACGATGTAATAGGCCGGCAGCGCGTACTTGGTGTGGGGCAGCGACACCTCGACCAGTTCTGCGCCGGCCGCCTTCAGCCAGGCTGCGCCCTCGCTCCAGAGCTTCTCGATCTCGGCCGGCATGCCGTCGAGACGATACTCCCTGGGGATTCCGATCTTCATGCCCTTCACGGACTTGCCGATCGCAGCCTCGTAGTCAGGCACGGCAATGTCGACCGACGTCGTATCCTTCGGATCGTGGCCGGCCATCGAGCGCAGCAGCATGGCTGCATCGCGCGTGCTGCGCGCGATCGGACCAGCCTGGTCGAGCGAGGACGCGAAGGCGACGATGCCCCACCGCGAGCAGCGGCCATAGGTCGGCTTGATGCCGACGGTGGCGGTGAACGCGGCCGGCTGGCGGATCGAGCCGCCGGTGTCGGTCGCGGTCGCGCCCATGCACAGCAGCGCGGCGACGGCCGAGGCCGAGCCGCCGGACGAGCCGCCCGGCACCAGAGTCGTGTTGCTCCCCTCACGCCGCCAGGGATTGCCGACGGGACCGAAGCACGAGGTCTCGTTCGCCGAGCCCATCGCGAACTCGTCATTGTTGAGCTTGCCGAGCATCACGGCACCATCGCGCCAGAGCTGCGAGGTGACGGTGGACTCGTAGGTCGGCACGAAATTGCCGAGGATCTTCGAGCACGCCGTGGTGCGCACGCCCCTGGTCGCGAACAGGTCCTTGATGCCGAGCGGGATGCCGGCGAGCGGGCCGGCGTCCCCCTTGGCGATCCTGGCGTCCGCCTCGCGCGCCATGCTGCGCGCCTGGTCGGGCGTCTCCATCACGAAGGCATTGAGCACGCGCGCCTTCTCGATCGCGGAAAGATGCGCGTCGGTCAGCTCGAGCGACGTGAAAGTCTTGTCGGCGAGACCCTTGCGGGCCTCGGCGAGCGTCAGCGATGTCAAATCGGTCATTTATTGATCGGGCTGCAGAAGAACGGAGACAGGGTCTTGTCGTTGGCCGGGTCGTCTTTTTTGGCGGCCGCGTTCGCGGCGGCTTGCATTTCGTCGAGCACGGCGTTGACGGCGACATTGGGATCGGCAGCCTTGCCCTGCCGCTCCATCTTGTCGAGGTAGTTCATGTAGGCCTGATAGGCCTTCTCATCGTCGCAAAGCAGGCACATCGCACGGCGTCCTAACAGTTACTCGACGACTTTGGGCACGAGAAAGAAGTGACCTTCGGTCGCAGGCGCGTTGGCAACGATATCGTCGGCGATCTCGCCGTCGTTGACCACGTCTTGCCGCTTCTTCATCTGCATCGGGGTGACCGAGGTCATCGGCTCCACGCCCTCGACATCGACCTCCGAGAGCTGCTCGACAAAGGCGAGCATGGCGTTAAGCTCGCCTTGCAGATGCGGAACCTCGTCCTCGGAAACCGCAATGCGCGCCAGATGCGCGATGCGGCGGACGGTAGCGGCGTCGACGGACATTATATAAGGCCTCTCACGGCAAAACTCATGTGCCGTATAGCAGAGGCCGGTTTTGCGCCGCAACCGGCGGCGGACGCTACCCGGCCATCTGGCGGAGGCGCGCCAGCGCCGATTTGGCGAAATCCCGGGTCAATTCGGCCGCAGGGACCTCGCGGCCCAGCGCCACGGCCTGCCCAGCCCACAGGTTGGTGAAGTCCACCTTGCCCTGCTTTTCGGCCGCCGCCTTGAGCGGCCCCAGCGCGGTAGCCGCATGAGGAAACGGCGGCGCATCCGGCGAGATCGGGCCGGCCTCGCGCATCAGGCGGTTCTGCACGCCGCGCGCCGGGCGGCCGGTCATGACGTTGGTGATGACGGTGGAATCGTCCCGCGCCTCGGCCAGCGCCTTGCGGCCGCCTGCGCTGACCTTGGACTCGGGACAGCGCAGATAGGCGCTGCCGACCTGCACGCCGGAGGCACCGAGCGCGAAGGCCGCGGCGATGCCGCGCCCGTCCGCGATGCCGCCCGCCGCGATGACGGGCACCTTCACGGCATCGGCAACCTGCGGCACCAGCGCAAAGGTGCCGGGCTGCTCCGCAATCTTGTCGGTCAGGAACATGCCGCGATGGCCGCCCGCTTCGGCGCCCTGGGCAATCACGGCATCAACGCCGCGCTGTTCGAGCCAGACCGCCTCCTTCACCGTCGTAGCAGACGAGATGACGAGACAGCCCGCCGCCTTGACGCGCTTGAGCAGCGCTTGCTCCGGCAGGCCGAAATGGAAGCTGACGATCTCCGGCTTCAGCTCCTCGACGACCTCGCAGAAGGCGACATCGAACGGTGCCCGGTTGGCCGCATTGATCGGCGCCGCCGGATCGAGTCCATGCTCGGTGTAGTAGCCCGCGAGCCGCCTCTTCCAGTGCGCTTCGGCCTCCGGCGTGAGATCGACCGGCGTGTGGCAGAAGAAATTCATGTTCACCGGCGCCTTGACGCGCTGGCGAATGATGTTGACCTGCTCGCGCGCCTTCTCCGGTGACAGCATCGCGCTCGGCAGCGAGCCGAGCCCGCCGCCTTCAGCCACCGCGATCACCAGCTCGGCATCCATCACACCAGCCATCGGCGCCAGCACGATCGGGAATTCGGTCTTGAAAAGATCGATCAGTCGACGGTCGGGCCACATGGTGGGTCTCTCCTGGTTCAGGCGAGCGAGGCGATGGAGTTGCGTCGGCCGGCCAGCAACTGTTCGGCCTCGGACGCAATCCGTTCGACGATCTCGGCCGCCGGTGGAATATCATGGATCAGGCCGACCGCTTCTCCCGCAATGACCGCGGCAATATCAAAATCGCCCGAGACTTTCGCGGCCGCATACTCCGCCGCGACTGCGGCGACATTCTGCATCAGCTCGACCTCGCGCCCGATCCAGCGACGGGCGTGGTCGTTGACCAGACACCGTCCCGTGAACGGAGCCGGCCACACATTATTGCGCGAGAGATCGAAGACGATGCCGCGGACCGTGGAGCCGCTGTTCGCCGCGCAGATGCGCCGCTTGGCCTCATCAGCACCATCGGCCTCCAGGCTGGCATAGAAGCGCGTGCCGAGTAGCACGCCGCTCGCGCCCAGCATCATCATGGCGGCGAATCCGCGCCCGTCGGCGATGCCGCCGGCCGCCACCACAGGCACACGGCCGACGGCCAGATCGACAATGGCAGGTACGAGATCGATGGTGGTGCGCGAGGCGCCGTGGCCGCCCGCCTCTGTCCCCTGCGCGACCAGAATGTCGGCGCCGGCATCGAGCGCCTGCCGCGCCATCGCCTCGTCCTGCACCTGGCAGATCAACCGCGCGCCGGCTGATTTGATTTTCGCGGCGAACTGCGCGGGATCGCCGAACGAGAGCATGATCGCGGACGGCTTTGCTGCGAGCGCGACATCGAGAAGTTCGGGTCGTTTGGCGAGGCTCCAGGTGATGAAGCCGATCCCGAACGGCGCATCTAATGCCGCGAGCTTCGCCGTCTCCTGCACCAGCCACGCCTTCTCGCCATAGCCGCCGCCCAGAATGCCAAATCCGCCGGCACGGCTCACGGCCGTCACCAGGCGACCGCCGGCGACGATATCCATCGGCGCCAGCAGGATCGGATGCCTGATCCCGAGAAGCTCCGTCAACGGCGTCGTGATTGGCATGGGATCTCCCGCTCTGGACACGGAGATTAGGTGCAACTAGCATTCTCGAAAAATGAATTCTTGCGAACGCTGCCATCACAAAAGCGAAACGACACCATGGAACTGAGTGACATCCAGACCTTCGCCGCGGTCGCCCGCACCGGCGGCATCACCCGCGCCGCCGAAGAGCTCAACACGGTGCAATCCAACGTCACCCAGCGCATCAAGTCTCTGGAGGCCGAGATCGGCACGCCGCTGTTCGAGCGCCACAGCCGCGGCATGGCGCTGACCGGCGCCGGCAAGCGCCTCCTCCCCTACGCGCAACGGATGGCCGCGCTATCGCGCGAAGCCGTCCTCGCGGCGCGCGATGATGGCGAGCCGAAGGGACCGCTTGCGATCGGCTCGATGGAGACGACGGCCGCGGTGCGGCTGCCGCCGTTGCTCGCCGATTTCCACCGCCGTTTCCCGGCCGTGCGCCTCAGCCTCCGCACGTCGCCGACCGCCGATCTCGTCGCCGCCGTGCTCGAAGGCACGCTCGACGGCGCCTTCGTCGCCGGCCCCATCACGCATGCCGACCTCGCCACGACAAGCGTGTTCCGCGAAGAGCTGGTGCTGGTCAGCGCGCGGCGCTGGTCCTCGCTGGCCGAGTTGCGCGCCGGCACGCCCGAGTCAGGCCCGACCGCGCTGGTGTTCCGCACCGGCTGCACCTACCGCCAGCGCCTCGAGCAGATCTTTGTCGAGTTCGGCTGGCCGTCCGCAATGCGCTTCGAGCTCGGCACACTCGACGGCATGATCGGCTGCGTCGCCGCCGACATGGGCGTGACGCTGCTGCCCCGCGCCGTCGTCGAACGCAGCACGATGAACTCCAGCGTGACGATGCATGCATTGAGCCCGTCCCATGCGCGCGTCGAGACGCTGTTCATCCAGCGCCGCGCCGGCCATCAAACCAGCGCGCTTCAAGGCTTCCGCTCCTGTCTGACAGGGGACGACGAGATCATCGCGGCCTGAGCCACCACCGCCGCAGCGCAACCAGGGCCCAGATCGCCTCGACCAGGCCGAACGGCCAGGCGCCTTGCAGGAAGCCATAGGCCGAGCCGAGTGCGCAGGAGGCGGCGAACAGCAGCACGAACCAATGGCTGCGGTCCTCCATCGCGTAAGTGACCAGCATCGCGGTGACGGCAAACAAGCCGAATAGTGTCAGTGCATCCATCGTTCAGGGTTCACTCCGCGGCGCGACGCATGTTATGCGCTAATTCCATGCCGGCTCTTATCCTGCCCCTCGTTGATGCTGCAACCCATTGGCCCGAACGTGGCGGGCTGATCGGCCTTGATTTGGGCACCAAGACCATCGGCGTTGCCGTGTCCAATCCGGACCGGCGGCTGGCGACCGGTGTCGAGACCATCCAGCGCAAGCAGTTCAAGCAGGACGCGGCGCGACTGCTCGCCATCGCCACCGAGCGAAAGGTCGTCGGCTTCGTGCTTGGCCTGCCCATCAACATGGACGGCAGCGAGGGCCCGCGGGCGCAGTCGACCCGGGCTTTTGCCCGCAATCTGGCCAACCTGACAACGCTCCCGATCGGCCTCTGGGACGAGCGCCTGTCGACCGCAGCGGTCGAGCGCGAGCTTATCGGCATGGATGTCAGCCGCGCCAAGCGCGCCGAGGTGATCGACGAGCACGCCGCGATCTTCATCCTGCAGGGCGCGCTCGACCGCCTCGCCAATCTTCGCTCGACGTCGGAGAATGGCTGATCCATGGCCGTCGTGATCGCGGCGCTGCTGCCGGTCTTCATCCTCATCGTGCTCGGCGTCGTGCTCCGGCACAGCCTGATGCGGCTCGACACGCAATGGCACGGGTTGGAGCGGCTGACCTATTTCGTACTGTTCACGATGCTCTTGATCCAGACGCTGGTGAAGGCCGATCTGTCAAAAGTGCCGGTCGCCGGCGTCGGCGGCGCGCTGCTGCTGTCGGCGCTGGCGATGTCTCTGCTCTGCCTGGCGCTGCGCCCGGTGCTGGCGCGGCTCGACATCGACGGCCCCGCCTTCACGTCGATCTTCCAGGGCGCGACGCGCTGGCAGACCTACGTGGCCCTCTCCGTGTCGGCCAATTTGTATGGCGATGTCGGGCTGGCGCTGGCCTCGGTGGCAATGGTCGCGATCATCCCGCTGGTCAACGTGTTCAGCGTGGCCGTGCTCGCACATTACGCGTCGCCAGAGAAGCAGTCCGCGCGTGCCATCGCCATGACGGTGATCCGCAATCCCCTGATCTGGGCCTGCGTCATCGGCCTCTTCATCAACGTCGTCCATTTGCCGTTGCCAAAGATCTGGCACGAGGTTGCCGACGCGCTCGGCCGTTCCTCGCTCGCGATTGGCCTGCTCGTCACCGGCGCCGGCCTGCAGCTCAAGGGCCTGTTCCGTCCAAGCCTTGGCGTGACCATCGGTGTCGCATTCAAGCTGGCGCTGATGCCGGTGCTCGCGCTGGCGCTCGCCGTCTGGTTCGGGCTGACGGGCACCAACCTTGCGATCGTCGCGATCTGCGCGGCGGTGCCGACCTCACCCAGCGCCTATGTGCTGGCCCGCCAGATGGGCGGCGACGCGCCGCTGCTGGCGCAGATCATCACACTGCAGACGATCTTGGCGGTGATCACCATGCCGATTGCGATCGCGCTGGTGGCGTGAGCGCTAGACGTAGACACCACCTCTGAGGAACATGATGATGTTGACTCCCGAATGCATCATGACTGTCAGCCAAGTCGAATTGCTGCGCCAGCGTATGTATCCAAGGAGCAACCCGCCGGCGAACACCGAAGCCTGGCCGAGCCAATTATATTGAGTGTGGAGTAATGCCCACGCGACGGCCGTCAGTGCGATGGCACCTCGTGGGTGCAGAAATGATTGCGACCAACCGCGAAAGATAAAGCCGCGGAAGGCGAGCTCCTCCGTGATTGGCGCGGCAATGCACCCGCCCATCAAGTAAATCAGCAATCCGTCCGGCGAGCTCGAGAAAGAATGATCGGAGGCAGTCAATTCCCATCTATTGAGAATGGGCCAAGCGAGAGATTCAGCCAAGAGAAGTGCCGCCGTGAGAGCGAGCGCAATTACCAATTCATGTGAAGTCGGCCAGCTCAAAGCGAGGTAGTCAGCGAACCTTTGGTTGGCCATGCGTGTCGCAATCCAGAACACGACCATTGTCGCCGGACACGCGAAAATAACGGCAAACCCTACCCGCACCTGTGCCAACGAGAATTGCGTCACGATTTGGCGCAAGTCCCACATCGCGTTCAGGGCAAATTTCAATGTCAGAGTTTGAACGGCATAAGCGATGAGAGCAACGAGCAGCGTCTCCATGAAATCCCACGTCCTTGGAGGCCGCGGCGAGCCCATGGCTGACGGAAAATGAGGGAGCTCTGACATAAGTGAACAACCTATCCGCGGGGATCGGACCTGGTTCCACCTATCATATGGCATGGCAAGACGACCAGCCGCTTGATGAGCGGCGGCCCTTCGCGAGCAAATTCCGCCCTCACTCCCCCAGCCACATCGTCAGCACCACCGCTGTCATGTTGTTCAGCGCATGCAGCACGATGGTGAGCCACAGTGAGTTGGCACGGTGGCGCATGTAGCCGAACCACAGTCCGATCGAGAACACCTCGGCGAGGAAGTACAAATCGTATTGCAGATGCACCGCCGTCCACACCAGTGACGACAGGATGATCGCGCCGGGCACACGCAGGAAGCTCGCCGACCAGCCGCGGAACAGGAAGCCGCGCGCGAGCACCTCTTCCGACATCGGCGCCGCCACGCTGAAGGCGATCAGCAGCAACATGGCAGCACCCTTGTCACGACCCGATTTCAGCAGATCGGTCATGAAGCCCGGTGTCGCTTCACGGCCCAGGGATCGCGATGCCACCTCCCAGGCCATGACGACCACGATGAGGCCGGCGGCTCCAAGCAGAAGCTGCCGCCAGGTCGGCCAGTGCAGTGCGAGGTATTCGACGAAGGATGCCTTCTTGATCCGGATGGCGAGCCACACCGCCGCGAGCGTCGCAGGCAGCCCCATGATCACCGATAGTGCCAGCGCCTGCGGCTCGCGGCCGACCGACTGGATCGAGCCCATGTCGAGCGGCACACCGCGCATCGCAATCAACACCAGGATCGCGCCGACCTGGCCGACGAACATCGCGACGAAGACGAACAGACCCCACAGCGCGGTGCCCCAGAAATTCCAGACGCGCGGCGGCGCGGGCATCTCCGTGAACGGCGGGTGGTCGGGATTGAGAGAATCCATCGAGAGGCTTTCGTTAGGTTCACACCGTCATTCCGGGGCGGTCCGAAGGACCGAACCCGGAAGCGCGAGATTCCAGCCTCACCCTTTGGGCGCCCCGGAATGACGGATGAATAATCATGGCAGCGCACGCTCCAGCAGCGCACGCACATCGCCGCTGTCGAGCTCGACTGCGCCGTACATGCTGGCATGATTGGCGGCAAGACGCGTTGCCGCGAACAGTTCGGCGCTGTGCGGTGAAACGCCGTTGAGCGCGGCGGCAGCAGCCAGCAGCGCCAGCTTCTCCACCGCGAGCCGCGCGACGCGCTCGCTGTCGGCGCGGCGGAAGGTCTTGCCGATGAAGGCGGCCGCCTCGCCTGCTCCGGGCAGGCCTTTCGTCTCGGCCGAAAGCGCCTGCAGCACGACCATCGCCGCCTCCGGCTCGCGCGAGAGCGCGCGGAGCACGTCGAGGCACATCACGTTGCCCGAGCCTTCCCAGATCGCGTTGACCGGCGACTCCCGGTAGTGGCGCGCCAGAATGCCGTCCTCGACATAGCCGTTGCCGCCGAGGCACTCCATCGCCTCGAAAAGAAACGGCGGTGCACTCTTGCAGGTCCAGTATTTGATCGCGGGCGTCAGCAGCCGCATGTAGGCGGCCTCCGCCGCATCTTGCGGCGTGCGGTCGAAGGCGCGGCAGAGCCGCATCACCAGCGCGGTGCTCGCCTCGACATGCAGCGCCATGTCGGACAGCACGGCCTGCATCAAGGGCTGATCGGCCAGATGCTTCTGGAACACGCTGCGGTGGCGAGCGTGATGCAGCGCATGCGCGAGCCCCGAGCGCATCAAGCCCACCGAGGCGATCGCGCAATCCTGCCGCGTCAGCTGCACCATCTGGATGATGGTGCGGATGCCCTTGCCCTCCTCGCCGACGCGTTCGGCATGGGCGCCGACGAACTCGACTTCCGAGGACGCATTGGAGCGGTTGCCGAGCTTGTCCTTCAGCCGCTGGAACTGGATCGCGTTGACCGATCCGTCAGGCGCAAAGCGCGGCATGAAGAAGCAGGTCAGTCCCTGCTCGGCCTGCGCCAGCACCAGGAACGCATCGCACATCGGCGCCGACATGAACCATTTGTGGCCGGTGATGCGGTAGGCGTGCCCGTCGCGCGCCGCGCGCGTCATGTTGGCGCGCACGTCGGTGCCGCCCTGCTTCTCGGTCATGCCCATGCCGAGCGTCATGCCGCGCTTCTCCCACCACGGCGCGAAGCTGGGATCGTAGCTCCTGGTCGACAGCACCGGCATCACGCGCGCGAGCACGTCCGGCTGCATCGCCAAGGCAGCAACAGAGGCGCGCGTCATCGTGATCGGACAGAGGTGACCGGTCTCGACCTGCGAGGCGATGTAGAATTTTGCGGCGCGGATGACTTCGGCGGCACCACCGGCAGGCTTCCCGTCCGCGGTCCAGGTCGAATTGTGCAAGCCGGCATGCGCGCTGTGCGCCATCAGTTCATGATAGCCGGGGTGAAACTCGACCTGGTCGCGGCGATTGCCCTTGGCATCGAAGGTGCGCAGCTTTGGCGAATTCTCGTTCGCGACGCGGCCGCGATCGGCCATCGCCGCGGAGCCCCAATGCTTGCCGAACTCGGACAGCTCCTGCTCTGCCGCTGCGCCGCCATTGGCCTTGACTGCCTCGACCAGCGGGCGGTCCACGGCGAACAGGTCGACATCCTCGAAAGGCGGCGACTGGTTGAAGACCTCGTGGGTTGCGAAACTCGGCTGGGTCATGGCGTGTCTCGGGCCGGAATCAGTTCCGTCGCGGCTGGATCGGGAAATCATAGGCCGCCCCGCCCGCCCCCGGCAGGGAAAAATGCCACCACTCCTTCGAATAGTTCACAAAGCCTTGCTTCGCCATCGCAGCCACCAGCCGCTTGCGCCAGGCGCGCTGATCCCGTGTGATCGATGGTGCTGCGGTATGCCCCATTGCATCCGTGCAATCATAGCCCGTGCCCATATCCACGCTGCCTTCCGGCAGCCGCTCCGCGACCGGCGCCGTGCAATCGGCGTAGGCCTTCGAGGGATCGATCTTGGCGGAATTGTCCGCCTTGAGATCGACCAGCGTGAGATCGAGCGCGGCCCCCGTCGAATGCTGCGAGTGGCTCGCGATATAGCCGAGGCGAAACAGTTCTGTCTTGGGAATCCGCGGATTGTAGCGCCGGTCGGCCGCCGTCTCGTGGCCGTTCTGCGACCACCTCACCATGTCGAGCGAGGCGCGCGCCGGCCGGTAGCAGTCGAACATCTTGAGCGACAGCTGCTGCGCGGCGAGATCCTGCTGAACCGCCCTCAGCCGCAACCCGACTTCGCGCTTCACCACGCATTCGCCCGCGCCGTAGCCGGCGAGCGGACGGCCGACGAAATTGCTCGAGGTGGCGTAGCGGATGTCTTGGACGATGCTGGGATCGACATCGCGCAGATAGACGAATCCGCCGGGGAGCGATTGGGCGTGGGCGGATGAAGCAGCAGCGATCGCGATGATTGCCAATCGAATTGATTTAACGAAATGCATCCGCAATTCCCTTCGTCATTCCGGGATGGTCCGAAGGACCAGACCCGGAATCTCGAGATTCCGGGGTCGATGCTTCGCATCGCCCCGGAATGACGGCAAGGATGACGACAAGGCTACAGATCAGGGGATAACTCGCCTTCCGCCGATTGGCCCTTGCCCACCCCGCCATCCCCGCCTATAGCTCTGGCTTTAATGACATCGAAATCGACCTTCGTCCTCGGCCACCGGCATTTGCTGGGCATCGAGGGCCTTTCCGCGGCCGACATCACCGGCCTCCTCGACCTGTCCGAAGAATACGTCGAGCTCAACCGCCAGGTTGACAAGAAGCGCACCGTCCTGCGCGGACGGACGCAGGTGAACCTCTTCTTCGAGGCCTCCACCCGAACCCAGTCCTCGTTCGAGCTCGCCGGCAAACGGCTGGGCGCCGACGTCATGAACATGTCGGTGTCCTCCTCGTCCATCAAGAAGGGCGAGACGCTGGTCGACACCGCGATGACGCTCAACGCCATGCACCCTGACATCCTGGTGGTGCGCCATCATGCCTCCGGCGCCGTGGAACTGCTGGCCCGCAAGGTCGACGGTTCCGTGATCAATGCCGGCGACGGCGCGCATGAGCATCCGACCCAGGCGCTGCTCGACGCGCTCACCATCCGCCGCAACAAGAGCCGGATCGAAGGCCTCGTGGTCGCGATCTGCGGCGACGTGCTGCATTCGCGGGTCGCCCGCTCCAACATCATCCTGCTCAACACGATGGGCGCCCGCGTTCGCGTCGTCGGCCCCTCCACGCTGCTGCCGCCCGGCATCGAGCGGATGGGCGTCGAGGTCGCGCGCGACATGCGCGAGGGCCTCAACGGGGCCGACATCGTCATGATGCTGCGGCTCCAGCGCGAGCGTATGAACGGCTCCTTCGTGCCGTCGACCTCTGAATATTTCCACTATTTCGGGCTCGACCAGAAGAAGCTCGGCTACGCCAAGCCCGACGCGCTGGTGATGCATCCCGGCCCCATGAACCGCGGCGTCGAGATCGACACTGCGGTTGCCGACGGCGCACAATCCCTGATCCGCGAACAGGTGGAGATGGGTGTTGCCGTGCGCATGGCGGTGCTGGAAGCGCTCGCCCGTAACCTGCCGAACGCGTGATGCCCATGCTGACCGACCGCCGCCCGATCCTGCTCGCCAACGCTCGCGTCGTCGATCCGTCCCGCGATTTCGACGGCCCCGGCGACGTCCTGATTGCCGACGGCATCATCCGCGAGACCCGCCGCGGCATTGGAGCCGCCGGCGTCCCCGAAGGAACCGACGTCATCAACTGTTCGGGCAAGATCGTCGCGCCCGGCCTGATCGACATGCGCGCCTTCGTCGGCGAGCCCGGCTTCAGCCATCGCGAGACCTTTGCCTCTGCGAGCCAGGCAGCCGCGACCGGCGGCATCACCACCATCATCTGCCAGCCCGACACCTCGCCGGTCATCGACAATTCGGCGACCGTCGATTTCGTGATGCGCCGCGCGCGCGACACCGCGATCGTCAACATCCAGCCGATGGCCGCGCTGACCAAGGGCATGCGCGGCGAGGAAATGACCGAGTTCGGCCTGCTCAAGGCCGCCGGCGCCCTGGCCTTCAGCGATGGCGACCGCAGCGTGACCAATTCGCAGGTGATGCGGCGCGCGCTGACCTACGCCCGCGATTTCGACGCGCTGATCGTGCATCACACCGAGGACCCCGATCTGGTCGGCGAAGGCGTGATGAACGAGGGCGAGTTCGCCTCGCGCCTCGGCCTGATGGGCATCCCGAAGGCCGCCGAGGCCGTGATGCTCGAACGCGACATGCGCCTGGTCGCGCTGACCGGCGGCCGTTATCACGCCGCTTCGCTGTCGTGCATCGAGTCGCTCGAGATCCTGAAGCGCGCCCGCGAAGCCGGCCTTGCCGTCAGCGCCTCCGTCTCTATCAACCATCTTGCGTTGAACGAGAACGACATCGGCCCCTATCGCTCGTTCCTGAAGGTCTCGCCGCCGCTGCGCACCGAGGACGACCGCCGCGCGCTGGTGGAAGCGGTGGCATCCGGCCTCGTCGACGTCATCATGTCCGACCACAATCCCCAGGACGTCGAGGTCAAGCGCCTGCCGTTCGCGGAAGCCGCCCCCGGCGCGATCGGCCTCGAGACCATGCTGCCGGCGGGCTTGCGGCTGGTTCACAATGACGAACTCGACCTCAAGACCCTGATCCGGGCGATGTCGACACGGCCGGCTGAACTGCTCGGGCTAGCGGGCGGAACCCTGCGCCCCGGCGCGCCGGCCGACGTCGTCGTGATCGACCCCGACGTGCCCTGGGTGGTCGATCCCGCCGACCTCAAATCGCCCTGCAAGAACACCCCGTTCGACGAAGCGCGCTTTACAGGTCGCGCGGTCAGGACCATCGTCGGCGGGCGCACGGTGTACGAGCATGTCTGAGGTGGGGAGAGACAGACATGGGGTTTGATGCATTCCTGCCGGTGGCCTTCGTCATCGGCTATCTGCTCGGCTCTGTCCCGTTCGGGCTGGTGCTGACCAGGCTCGCCGGCACGCAGGATCTGCGCTCGATCGGCTCCGGCAATATCGGCGCCACCAACGTGCTGCGCACGGGCCGCAAGGGCCTCGCCGCGGCGACCCTGCTGCTCGACGCGCTCAAGGGCACCGCGGCGGTCGTGATCTCGGGCTACATCGCCGGCCCCAATGCCGCAATGGTGGCCGGCCTCGGCGCCTTCCTCGGCCATCTCTTCCCGGTCTGGCTCAAATTCAAGGGCGGCAAGGGCGTCGCCGTCTATATCGGCATCCTGCTCGGCCTGTTCTGGCCGGGCGCCGCCGTGTTCTGCCTGCTGTGGCTGGCGACCGCTTTCACCACCCGCTATTCCTCGCTCTCGGCGCTGGTGGCGGCGTTCATCACGCCGCTGTTCCTGTGGTGGTTCGGCCACCTCGCACTGGCCTCCCTGTTCGCGGTGCTGACGCTGCTGCTGTTCTACATGCACCGCGAGAACATCAAGCGGCTGCAAGTAGGAAAAGAAGGCCGCATCGGCGAGAAGACCTAAAGCCAGAAGCCGGAAAAAGTACGGATACCGCCGCCGGCCTTTCGCATTATAGCCCAAATGCTGTTCGCAACTTCTGTCCGGTTGGCAGGTGCCAGTGGCGAACCGGTTCCATGCCTGTCATCCTGGCACAGGACATGGCGTTACGCGGTTGCTCAGAATGAGCGAGACGATTGACGGCACGCACGATGAAGGCGCGCAGGAGACTGCGGCAAGCCGCCTGCTCCTGACGACCAGCATCTGGTCCGACGTGCCCTCGCCGCCTGCTGCGCCAGAACCTGCTCCCGTTTCGCCGCCGGCCCCCTCCGTGCAAGCGCATGCGCCGGTGGCCGCGACGGCCGAGCCCGCCGAGCCGACTCGCCCCACTCAATGGCCGCCGCGCAAACTGTCGCTTGCGCTCCAGGGTGGCGGCACGTTTGCCGCCTTCACCTGGGGCGTGGTCGAACGGCTACTTGAAGAGCCATCCATTGCATTCGACGCGATCAGCGGCGCGAGTGCCGGCGCGATCAACGCGCTGCTGCTCGCTGGCGGTCTTGCCGAGGGCGGCCGCGAAGGTGCCCGCAATCGCCTGAACCGGTTCTGGCTCCGGCTGATGCACGAAGCCTCGTTCCGCTCGCTGATGCTGGTCGGCGGTTTCTCGCCGGCCGGAAGCTCCGTCGCGTTCGGCCCGACGCTGCGCTCGGGCCAGTTCGATCCGTTCGATCTCGACCCGCTCCGGCAAGCCCTCTCGCGCGACATCAATTTTGCAGCTTTGCGCGATCCAAAATGCCCAAAGCTCCTGATCGCAGCGACGCGCATCCGCGACGGGCAGCAGCAGGTCTTCGGCAACGACGCCATCACCGCCGACGTTGCGCTCGCCTCGACCTGCCCGCCGCTGGTTCACTGCGCCGTCGAAATCGACGGCGCGGCGTATTGGGATGGTGGCTTCGGTGGCAATCCGCCGCTGATCAAGCTGGCGCAGCAATCGACAACCGCCGACCTTCTGCTCATCCAGGTCACGCCCACGCGCGACAGCTACGTCCCGATCACCCTCGCCGCGATCGATCGCCGTCTCGACCAAATCGCCGCCAACGCTGCGCTCAAGGCCGAGATCGCGGCGATCGCGTGGGCGCAGTCGCACGCTGCACCGACGTTGCGGCTATCGACAATCGCCGCAGAGGATTCGATCGAGGGCCTTGCGCAACGCTCGTCCACCGATCTCGGCCGAGGCTTCATCCGCACGCTGCACCGAAGCGGCCGCGAAGCCGCCGAGCGCTGGGTCAGGCAAGGCGCAACAGGCGCAGAGGCCCGGCGCGCCCTGCCCACGGCCGAACCCGCGCTAGCCTGACCTCGCCAGCGCATTCTCCAGAAACCACGCAGCCGCCAGCGCGCCCGGATCGTTGCCGAAGCGCGCGATCACCTGCACGCCGATCGGCAGGCCGCCGACCTTCATCGTGGGCACGTTGACGCAAGGATTGCCCATCAGCGTCCACAGCCGGTTGTAGCGAGGCGAGCCGGTCGAGGCGAGCTCCTTGGCCGGCGCGGTGCCCGGCGCCGAATAAGTCAGCAGCACGTCGAAACCTTCGAATAGCTCGCCGAGCTCGCGACGGCCGCGGCGGGCGATCCGGCGCGCATCGTCGTATTCCTTCGGCGTCAGGCCGACCGTCTCATCGAGGCTGGCACGCAGCATCGGCGCGATCTCGTCATGGCGTTCGTCGAACTCCCAGGCGAGCGCGCGATGCGCCTCGAAATCCTGAATGATGGGATGGATGCGCCAGGCCTCCTTGACCGCCTCGGGCAGGTCGATCGACTGTACGCTGGCGCCGGCCTTCTCGGCCGCCTTGATCGCGGCCAGCAGGCCCTCTTCCGCCGCCGGCTCCACGGCTTCCGCAAACTCCTGCCTGACCACGCCGATGCGCGGTGACTTCGCCGGCGCGATGCCTGCGAACTCTGTGCGGCCGGTCATTCCCAGAAGTCCGCGCGCGAGATCCTCCGCACGCGCCCCGAACAGGCCGACCGTGTCGAGCGCCCACGAATAGCATTTCACGCCGACCGTCGGCAGCATGCGGAACGACGGCTTGATCGCAGCAGCACCACAATAGGCGGCGGGACGGATCACCGAGCCGCCGGTCTGGGTGCCCAGCGCCAGCGGGATCATGCCGGCGCCGACGGCCGCCGCCGAGCCCGAGGACGAGCCGCCCGGCGTGTGGCCGGGATTGTGCGGATTGAGCGTAGGGGTCGGATCGCGCGAGGCGAACGCCGTGGTCGTGGTCTTGCCGATGATGGTGGCGCCCGCCCGCTTCAGCATCATCACGACAGGCGCGTCCGCGCGCGGCTGCCAGCCGCGATAGATCTCCGAGCCCATCTCGGTCGGCATATTGGCGGTATCGATGATGTCCTTGATGCCGACGGCGATGCCGCGCAGGGGTCCGGCAGTTTGCGCTTTTGCCGACTTGTCGTGGCGGACGAAGGCGCGGATGTCCTTCTCCCGGGCCTCGATCGCCGCATGTGACTGGGCGACGGCGTCATCGGGCGAAAGCTCCCCCGCTTCGATGCGGCGCTGGAGGTCGGCAAGCGAGATCATGGCAAAATCCTTCTTATTGGCATCGCTTTTAGCATCGGGGCGAGGCCGCGCAAGCGCACGCCGCGGTTGCCCACGCCCTCAGGTTGCTTCATGCTGCGCCCACAAGGAGACGCCGTGGACGCCATCAACAGAAGCGCAGAGTTGACCGAGGCTGACAGGATCGACCGCCTGCGGCTGATCCGCTCCGATAATGTCGGGCCGCGTACATTCCGATCGCTGGTCGATCATTTCGGCTCGGCGCGAGCCGCGCTGGAGCGGCTGCCGGACCTGGCGCGCCGCGGCGGCGCGTCACGATCCGGGCGCATCTGCAGCGCGGACGAGGCGAAGGCCGAGCTCGCCGCGAGCCGCCAGTTCGGCATCGCCTGGCTCGCGCCCGGCGAGGACGGCTATCCGGCGCGGCTGGCGATGATCGACGATGCGCCGCCGTTGCTCGCCGTGCGCGGCAACGTCGCAACGCCGATGCGGCCGATGATCGCCATCGTGGGCTCGCGCAATGCCTCCGGCGCGGGCTTGAAATTCGCCGGCCAGCTCGCGCGCGAGCTTGGCGAGGCCGGCTTCGTCATTGTCTCGGGCCTTGCCCGCGGCGTCGACCAGGCCGCGCATCGCACCAGCATCGCGAGCGGCACGATCGCCGTGCTCGCCGGCGGACACGACTGCATCTATCCGCCCGAGCACGGCGACTTGCTCACTGCGATCCTCGACCACACGGGCGCTGCGGTCTCCGAAATGCCGCTCGGCCACGAGCCGCGCGCCCGCGACTTTCCTCGCCGCAACCGCCTTATCTCCGGCGCCGCGCTCGGCGTGGTCGTGGTGGAGGCCGCGCATCGCTCGGGCTCGCTGATCACCGCGCGCATGGCGGCCGAGCAGGGCCGCGAGGTGTTCGCCGTCCCGGGTTCGCCGCTCGATCCGCGCGCCGCCGGCACCAACGACCTGATCAAGCAGGGCGCAACACTCGTCACGGAAGCCGCCGACATCATCAACGCGGTTCAGCCGATCATGGAGCGGCCGCTGATGCATCCGATGGGCGAGCCCGACAGCGAACCGTTCGAGAGCGACCCGCAAGGCCACGACCGCGATCAGATCACGCGCCTGCTCGGCCCTGCCCCCATCACGATCGACGATCTGGTGCGGATGTCCGGCGCCTCGCCCGCGATCGTGCGCACGGTGCTGCTGGAGCTCGAACTCGCCGGAAAGCTCGAGCGTCATGGTGGCGGATTGGTGTCGCTGATCTAACGATCGTTGCGCTCGTCGAATTGCGAGCGTGCCGCCTCGATCTGCACCAGATGGTCCTTCGCCCATTTGCCGAGCGCCTCGACCGGCTGCGACAGCCCGCGACCGAGATCGGTCAGCTCGTAATCCACGCGCGGCGGAATGGTCGGGAAGATCGTCCGCGTGACGAGGCCGTCGCGCTCCAGCCCGCGCAGGGTCAAGGTCAGCATCCGCTGCGAGATGCCATTGATCATGCGCTTGAGCTCGTTGAAGCGCTTCGGCCCGTCGCTCAGCATCATGATGACGAACACGCTCCACTTGTCGCCGACGCGGGACAGCACGGAAGCCACCCCACGGCAGTCCGCATGGTTCGGATCGGGTCTCGCTGGAGCAGGAAAATCGATGTGTGCAGGTCTCAAAGATGTGCCCATGGCTCAAAAAAGTGCGTTCTTGCGGGGGTTTCGCCAGTCACTCATGTAGTGCGGGTTACAAATCTATACCATGGGTGACCCCAATGAAACTCCTCCATATCGACTCCAGCGTCCTCGGCCCCCACTCCGTCTCCAGACAGGTTTCTGCCGCCATCGTCGACCGCCTCGGGCAGGCGACGCCCTCGCTCGAGGTCGCCTATCGCGATCTGACCCAGACCCCGCTGGCTCACCTCTCCGGCTCGCACCTCGCGGCCGCCCAAGGCGCGCCCGCGCCAGCGGAACTCGCACCCGATCTCGCGGCAAGCGCAGCCGTGCTGAATGAGTTCCTCGATGCAGACGTCGTCGTGATCGGCGCGCCCATGTACAATTTTACGATCCCGAGCCAGCTCAAGGCCTGGATCGACCGCGTGATGGTGGCGGGGAAGACGTTCAAATATGGCGCGAGCGGCCCGGAGGGCCTTGCCGGCGGCAAGCGCGTGATCTTCGCGATTTCGCGCGGCGGCTATTACGGTGCGGGTACGCCTGCCGCCGCGCTCGAGCATCTCGAAAGCTATTTGCGCGGCGTGTTCGCATTCATGGGCATCACGAGCCCCGAATTCATCGTCGCTGACGGCATCCAGGTTGGCCCTGAGCATCGCGAGAAAGCGCTGGCCGGCGCGCTCCAGGCGGCCACCAGTTTGCGCGCGGCGTAACGCTACACCGGCGAGAGCCGCCGCCGGACCCCGGCGGCGGCTGCAAAATCGACAAAACTAAAACCAGGAACCCTGCATGCCCAGGATCACGGCAACGAGCGACACGAGCAGCCCGACGCCGGAGAAGATGGCAACCCCGATGAACTCCGACATGTCGGAATGCTTGGCCGGAACTGCGGAATGTTCGGTGTAGATACGCGGTTCTGAAATCGGAGCAAGAATGCGTGCTGGTTTCGGCATAACGGGCTCCCTTAAATGGGTCTTATCACCCCACGCCCGTAGAAAAGTCTTGGCAGCATAAGCGAAGGTTCAACGTATCACGCAGGCTTCAGAAAATACGTCCTGCAAGACGAGGGAACCGGCCGGCGCAACCGTTTCAGTTGGCGCCGGCCGATTCAATTCTCAGAGCATTTGATCAACCGCGATAGATCGGCGCTCCGCTCGGAGACGCCACCGCTCCGCCATCGACGAAGATCTCCTGTCCCTGAACATGCGCGGCATCGTCAGACGCAAGGAACAGCACCGTCTTCGAAATGTGATCGGGTTCACCAATCCGGCCGAGCGGCGTCGACAGCGCGATGCGCTTCTCGAACGCCTTCTCCGCTTCGGGTGTTGCGATCGCCGCGCCCCAGATCGGCGTGCGGATCGCACCCGGCGCGACCACGTTGACGCGAATGCCGCGGGGCGACAGTTCCGAAGCCATGATCCGCGCCATCGCCCGCACGCCCGCCTTCGCGGCGCCGTAAGCCGAATAGCCGGGAATGCCGAGCACTGAAATCACCGAGCCGTTGAGGATGATCGAGGCGTTGTCGTTGAGATAAGGCAGCGCCGACTGCACCGTGAAGAACACACCGGTGAGATTGGTGCTGATGACTTTCTCGAACACCTCGAGCGTCGCTGATCCCAGCGGCGTGCCGCCGGGGATGCCGGCGTTGGCAAACAAGATGTCGAGCTTGCCGAACTTGTCGGTGCCCTTCTTGATCGCAGCTTCGGTCGCGGCGATGTCGGTGGCATCAGCCGCAAGTGCAATCGCGTTCGGGCCAAGTTCCTTCGCGGCGGCCTCCAGCGTCTCCTTGTTGCGCCCGGTGATGATTACCTTCGCGCCTTCGGCCACGAACAGCCTTGCCGTTGCCAGTCCGATGCCGCTGTTGCCGCCGGTAATCAGTGCCGTCTTGTTCTTCAGCCTCACGCTCGCCTCCAGTAGTTGCATGATAAAACTATGTTGCCATCTAGGGCATATGGTTTTATGATGCAACCACACATCCGCGTGATCGGCGCCGAAATCGTGCGAACGCGACAGGACCGGAACGATGGTGAAACGAACGAGCTTTGAGGGCGATGCCTGCCCGATCGCACGCTCGCTGGAAGCGATCGGCGACTGGTGGTCGCTGCTGGTCATCCGCGAGGCGCTGTTCGGCGTGCGCCGTTTCGGCGAATTTCAGAGCAAGCTCGGCATGGCCAGGAACATTCTGTCGGCGCGGCTGCGATCGCTGGTCGACCACGGCATCCTGGAAACCGCCCCCGCCTCCGACGGCAGTGCTTATTCTGAATATGTATTGACGGCGAAGGGCCGCGGCACCTTCCCGATCCTGGTGGCGCTGCGGCAATGGAGCGAGGAGTTCGACGACCATCCCGAGCAGATCGCGACCATCCTGGTCGATCGCGCGAAGGGCCGCCCGGTCAGGAAGCTCGAAATGCACGCGGAGGACGGGCGGCTGCTCAGTCCCGCCGACACCATGCTGAAACCGAGGCCCGCGCCGCGCCGGCGCGCGGCAGGATAGCTGCGTGCGCATCGGCTCCCGGCCGTCCGCGCAAAGCACGCGCACGGGGCCGGAGCACTCCCGACGTGCACTCAAGGATGCATTTGTCCCGTTGGGTTTTATGCTACTCTAGAACTGCTGGAAGCAGCTGCCATTTTTGCTGACGCGTGACGTCCCGTTCAACCTCGTCGATGACCTGGGTGGGAAGATGCATCACGTTCAAGAACGGCTCCTCGAAAGCAAGATGATCGAGGTCGAGCAGGCCCGGTCTTGGAGCCCGCGCGTCATCTCCAAATTCGAAAGCCTGATCCGGGGCGGCGACGATCTCTCTCTCTACCGCGTCAATCCGCTTGGCTTTGCCCGCGACCGCGCCATCAGCGAAGCAGAGAGCATCGACCTGTTTCTCCATGCAGCACGCAGCGGCCTGTTCGACATGAGTTGGGATGTCGTCTGCCCCCAATCCGGCATGGTGCTGGACAGTTTTGGTGCCTTGCGGACCCTGAAGACCCACTATGTCTGCGGTCTGTGCGACGTCAGCGGCGATACCGACCTCGATGATTTCATCGAAGTGACTTTCACGGTGTCTCCGCAGCTTCGAAGGCTTCAGTTTCACGACCTCGAACAGCTCTCAGTCGAGGACTTCCATTGGAAGGCCCGCTTTCTCGCCGACGGGCGCTTGCCCGGTCAGCCGACCCGCTTTCTTGATGTCCTCCGCGGCCTTGCTCGCGGCATGTCGTTCTTGCCTCCGGGCTCGACGACGGCGCTCCCGGTCGAACTCGCGCCCGGAGCGCTCTCCGGGGTCAATGTGCAGACGCAGGCCAGCTTCGCAGTCAATGTGGCTGGCGACACTGCGGCGATACCGACGCGCTTGTCCGTGAAATATGACGGACGCCGCTTTTCACCGCTCGCATCGGCCGTGCCGCCCGGACCGGCGGTGGTCGAGGTGGAGAACTGCTCCGCCACACGCGGCTCATTGCTTCTCATCAACTGGCCACCGGAGATTTTGGCGCAGACGGTCAAGCCGGCGCTCGACTTTGATCCCTACCTGTCGGGCGGCATGCTGCTTGCCCGACAGACTTTCCGACGTCTGTTCCGGTCCGAGCGTGTCGATGAGAAGGAAGGCCTCGGCATCAGGCAGGTCACCTTGCTGTTCACGGACCTCAAGGGATCGACCGCCATGTACGAACGGCTTGGCGACCTCAATGCCTATGCGCTGGTGCGCGAGCACTTTGCTCTGCTTGGCTCAACCGTGCAGCAGCATTCCGGCGCGATCGTCAAAACGATCGGCGATGCCGTGATGGCCGTATTCTCCCGCCCGCGCGATGCAGTCTCGGCAGCGTTGCATATTTTGGCGGATATCGAGCGCTACAATGCGGAGCACGGCGATCCCAGTATCATCCTCAAGATAGGCGCCCATTGCGGACCATCGATCGCGGTCACCTTGAACGAAAATCTCGACTATTTCGGGCAGACCGTGAATGTTGCAGCACGCGTACAGGCATTGGCCGGCGCCGGCGAAATTTGCCTGTCGGAGGCGCTCTACTCGGCACCGGGGGTAAGTCAGCTTCTCGCTGGTCACGATGTCGTCGCGTTCGATGCACCGCTTCGGGGGGTGGAAGGGGCCGCGTGCGTCTATCGCGTAACGGATACGTAAACCTGCCTTCCGAACGCCAGTTGGACAACGATGACTGCATCTCCTGCCCCGTCATCGCGGCCAGAGCTCGCACCTTCCCCGATAGCCATCCTCACGACAGCTTGCGCTTGCTCCGCAGCCGCAGGTGCTCGTCGGCCTCGAGCTTGGTCATTCCCAGGAGATAATGCAGCACATCCAGCTTGTGGCGCTCGGCGAGCTTGCGTAAGGCGCCCACCTGCTCGGCGATGAAGGTCACGGCTTCATCGACCCCGCCTTCCCCCGGTTCCTCGTTGCGCGAACGTGCTTCTGCGCCCGACGCGGCGCGCACGCGCTTCTTCCCTGGCTTTGCCACCAGCCCCACCCGAATCCCATGCCCCGCGGAAACATTACGCTGACACCGGCCACAACTCCAAGGTGGTATTTCGCAACTTTCTCGATATGAAACTTTTCTCAATCCGCTAGCTTTCAACACCCTTCGATTTGACAGGACCCGCCTCACCACCCATGTTCGGGTCGAAACGGCCGACCCGAATCTTGTCGATTTCGGCCCAGGATTTTCCCGTAAGTCACTGGAACTACATGAATATCGTCATTGTGGAGTCGCCGGCGAAAGCCAAGACGATCAACAAGTATTTGGGCTCGTCCTATGAGGTTCTGGCCTCGTTCGGCCATGTCCGGGACTTGCCGGCGAAGAACGGTTCCGTCGATCCCGACAGCAATTTCAAGATGATCTGGGAGGTCGACCCCAAGGCGGCTGGCCGCCTCAACGATATTGCCAGGTCCCTGAAGGGTGCCGACCGCCTGATTCTGGCGACCGACCCTGATCGCGAGGGCGAGGCCATCTCCTGGCACGTGCTGGAGGTGATGAAGGAGAAGCGCGCGCTCAAGGATCAGAAGATCGAGCGCGTGGTGTTCAACGCCATCACCAAGCAGGCCGTCACGGATGCGATGAAGCATCCGCGCGAGATCGACGGCGCCCTGGTCGACGCCTATATGGCGCGACGCGCGCTGGACTATCTGGTCGGCTTCACGCTCTCCCCCGTACTGTGGCGCAAGCTGCCGGGCGCCCGCTCGGCGGGCCGCGTGCAGTCGGTGGCGCTGCGCCTCGTCTGCGACCGCGAGCTCGAGATCGAGAAGTTCGTAGCCCGCGAATACTGGTCGCTGATCGCGACGTTGCTGACACCGCGCGGCGATGCGTTCGAGGCGCGCCTCGTCGGTGCCGACGGCAAGAAGATCCAGCGGCTCGACATCGGCACCGGCGCGGAAGCGGAAGACTTCAAGAAGGCGCTCGAGCTGGCCACCTACGCGGTGACCGCGGTCGACGCCAAGCCGGCTCGCCGCAACCCGCAGGCGCCCTTCACCACCTCGACCCTGCAGCAGGAAGCCAGCCGCAAATACGGCTTCGCCCCGGCGCACACGATGCGCATCGCGCAGCGCCTTTATGAAGGCATCGACATCGGCGGCGAGACCACCGGACTCATTACCTATATGCGTACCGACGGCGTGCAGATTGCGCCGGAAGCGATCACCCAGGCGCGCAAGGTGATCGGCGAGGATTACGGCAACGCCTACGTGCCCGAAGCCCCGCGCCAGTACCAGGCCAAGGCCAAGAACGCCCAGGAAGCGCACGAAGCCATTCGCCCGACCGACCTCTCGCGCCGCCCCGACAGCATGAGCCGCAAGCTCGATGCCGACCAGGCCCGGCTCTACGAGCTGATCTGGAAGCGCACCATCGCGAGCCAGATGGAATCGGCCGAGCTCGAGCGCACCACCGTCGACATCACGGCGAAAGCCGGCGGCCGCACGCTGGAGCTGCGCGCCACCGGCCAGGTCGTCAAGTTCGACGGCTTCCTGGCGCTGTACCAGGAAGGACGCGACGACGAGGAGGACGAGGACTCCCGCCGCCTGCCCGCGATGAACCGGGGCGAGCCCATCAAGCGGCAGTCGCTATCCGTCACCCAGCACTTCACCGAGCCGCCGCCGCGCTTCTCGGAAGCCTCTCTCGTCAAGCGGATGGAAGAGCTCGGCATCGGCCGTCCCTCGACCTACGCTTCGATCCTCCAGGTTCTGAAGGATCGCGGCTACGTCAAGCTCGAGAAGAAGCGTCTGCATGGCGAGGACAAGGGCCGCGTCGTGGTCGCGTTCCTCGAAAGCTTCTTCAATCGCTACGTCGAGTACGATTTCACGGCCAATCTGGAAGAGCAGCTCGACCGCATTTCCAACAACGAGATCTCCTGGCAGCAGGTGCTGAAGGATTTCTGGACCGGCTTCATCGGCGCCGTCGACGAGATCAAGGATCTGCGCGTCGCCCAGGTGCTCGACGTGCTCGATGAGATGCTGGGCCAGCACATCTATCCGCCGCGCGCGGATGGCGGCGACATCAGGCAGTGCCCGAGCTGCGGCAACGGCCGGCTGAATCTGAAGGCCGGCAAGTTCGGCGCCTTCGTCGGCTGCTCGAACTATCCGGAGTGCCGCTACACCCGCCAGCTCGCCGCCGACAGCGAGACCACCGCCGACCGTTCGCTCGGCCAGGATCCCGAGACGGGTCGCGATGTCTGGGTGAAGGCCGGCCGCTTCGGCCCCTATATCCAGCTCGGCGAGCAGAAGGACTACGAGGAAGGCGAGAAGCCGAAGCGCGCGGGCATCCCCAAGGGCACCTCGCCCAGCGATGTCGAGCTCGAGCTTGCGCTGAAACTGTTGTCGCTGCCGCGCGAGATCGGCAAGCATCCCGAGACCGGCCAGCCGATCACGGCGGGCCTCGGCCGCTTCGGGCCGTTCGTGAAGCACGAGAAGACCTATGCCAGCCTCGAAGCCGGCGATGAAGTCTTCGACATCGGCCTCAATCGCGCCGTGACGCTGATTGCGGAAAAGGTCGCCAAGGGTCCGAGCCGCCGCTTCGGCGCCGATCCCGGCAAGGCGCTCGGTGATCACCCCTCGCTCGGCACGGTAACCGTGAAGAGCGGCCGCTACGGCGCCTATGTCACCGCGGGCGGCGTCAACGCGACGATCCCGGCCGAGTTCGAAAAGGACACGGTGACGCTGGCTCAGGCGATAGCGCTGATCGACGAGCGCGCGGCCAAGGGCGGCGGCAAGGTGAAAGCCAAGAAGGCGGCGAAGCCGGCCAAGGCCAAGAAGACTGCAGCGAAGACCGCGGACGGCGACGACGCCGCGCCGAAGAAGAAACCGGCCGCCAAGAAGGCGGCCAAAACCAAAACTGAATCCACCAGCAAGGCGCGCGCAGGCGTGGCGTCGACGGCCAAAACGTCGGCGACCAAGTCAGGTGGCGCTGCCAAGGCTCCGGCCAAGAAGAGTGCCGGCACCAATTAGAGGTTAAGTGAAACGCAAGAATGACCGTGGCTTTCCCGACCGGCAAGCCATCGTCGCCTTCATCAAGGCACATCCAGGAAAGGTCGGAACTCGCGATATTGCACGCGAGTTCGGCCTGAAGAACGCCGATCGCATCGAGCTCAAGCGCATTCTGCGCGAGCTCGCCGATGACGGCACCATCAAGAAAAAACGCCACACGGTCTCGGAACCGGACAGCCTGCCGCCGACGCTGGTCGCCGACATCACCGGGCGCGATCGCGACGGCGAGCTGATCGCCTCCCCGACAGAATGGGACGAGGTCGAAAACGGCGAGCCGCCAAAGATCTTCATCGAGATGCCGCGCCGACCCAAGCCGGGCACCGCCGCCGGCGTCGGCGACCGTGCGCTGCTGCGGGTCGAACGCACCGGCGAGGACGAAGGCCCGGCCTATCGCGGCCGCATCATCAAGGTCTTCGACAAGGCCAAGAGCCGAATCCTCGGCGTGTTCCGTGAGCTTCCCGAAGGCGGTGGACGGCTCGTGCCCGTCGACAAGAAGATGGCCGACCGCGAGCTGAATATCGCCGCGGCCGACACGAGGGGTGCGCAGGACGGCGATCTCGTCAGCGTCGATATCGTCCGCACGCGCAGCTTCGGCCTTGCCTCAGGCCGCGTGAAAGAGAAGCTCGGCTCGGTCAAATCAGAGAAGGCGATCAGCCTGATCGCGATCTACGCCCACGACATTCCCCTGCAATTCTCCTCGTCCGCCGAGCGCGATGCGGAAGCGGCGGAGCCTGCGAATTTGAAGGGACGCGAGGACTGGCGCGACGTGCCGCTCGTCACCATCGATCCGCCTGACGCCAAGGATCACGACGACGCGGTGCATGCGCAGCCCGATCCCGATCCGAACAACAAGGGTGGCTTCATCGTCGACGTCGCCATCGCCGACGTGAGTTTCTACGTCCGGCCGGGCACCGCGCTCGACCGCGACGCGCTCGACCGCGGCAACTCGGTCTATTTCCCCGATCGCGTCGTGCCGATGCTGCCCGAGCGCATCTCCAACAATCTCTGCTCGCTGGTGCCGGGCGAGCCGCGCGGCGCGCTCGCGGTGCGGATGATCATTGCCCCCGATGGCCGCAAGAAGTCGCACAGCTTTCACCGCATCCTGATGCGCTCGGCTGCGAAGCTGAGTTATGCGCAGGCGCAGGCCGCAATCGATGGGCGGCGCGATGATACCACCGGCCCCCTGCTCGATCCGATCCTGAGGCCGCTCTACGCGGCCTATGCCTGCGTCAAGCGCGCCCGCGACGAGCGCGATCCGCTCAATCTCGATCTGCCCGAACGCAAGATCCTCCTGAAGAGCGACGGCACGGTCGACCGCGTCGTCGTGCCTGAGCGTCTTGACGCGCACAAGCTGATCGAGGAGTTCATGATCCTCGCCAACGTCGCGGCGGCCGAGATGCTGGAGAAGAAATCGCTCCCGCTGATCTACCGCGTGCATGACGAGCCGACGCTGGAGAAGGTCCACGCGCTCTCGGAATTCCTGGAGACGCTCGACGTCCCCTTCGCCAAATCAGGCGCGCTGCGCCCAACCCTGTTCAATCGCGTGCTGGCCCAGCTCGAGGGTCACGACTACTATCCGCTGGTGAGCGAGGTCGTGCTGCGCGCGCAGGCGCAGGCGGAATATTCGTCGGAAAACTATGGTCATTTCGGCCTGAACTTGCGCCGCTACGCGCACTTCACCTCGCCGATCCGCCGCTACGCCGATCTCGTCGTGCATCGCGCGCTGGTCCGCGCGCTCGGGCTCGGCGAAGGCGCTCTGCCCGACAGCGAGACGGCGGAAACCCTAAGCGAAGTCGCCGCGCATATTTCGCTGACCGAGCGTCGCGCGATGAAGGCGGAGCGCGAAACCGTCGATCGCCTGATCGCCCATCATCTCGCCGACCGCATCGGCGCGAGCTTCCAGGGCCGCGTCTCCGGCGTCACGCGCGCCGGCCTGTTCGTGAAGCTGAGCGAGACCGGCGCCGACGGATTGATCCCGATCCGATCCCTCGGCACGGAATATTTCAACTATGACGAGAGCCGCCACGCGCTGATCGGCACGCGCAGCCGCACGATGTACCAACTTGGCGACGTCGTCGACGTCCGCCTGATTGAGGCGGCTCCCGTCGCGGGCGCGCTGCGTTTCGAGCTGCTGTCGTCGTCCAGCGAGACCGCGCCGCGCGACCGCAGGCTATCAGGTCCACAACGTCGCCCCTCGTTCAAGGCCCATCCCGGCCGCAGCCCGGATAAAAAACGCAAGCCGCCGAAGCCAAAACCGGGCAAGAAGGGCAAAGGAAAGAACAAGGGCAAGAGTAAAGGCAAGAAGGGCAAGGCATGGTGACCATGAGCACGGCCCCCAAAATCTGGACGCGCGAGACCGGCCTCGTCGAGAAGCGCGACCTCTGGGCGGCAATGAAGCGCGGCTTTCGCGGCCGCTGCCCGCGCTGCGGCGAGGGAAAACTGTTCCGCGCGTTCCTGAAGACCGCGGACAATTGCGCGTCCTGCGGTCTCGATTTCACACCGCACCGCGCCGACGATCTGCCGGCCTATCTCGTCATCGTCATCGTCGGCCACATCGTGGTGCCGACGATCCTCTGGATCGAGACCAATTACACGACGCCGGTCTGGCTCAGCTTCGTGGCCTACCTGCCCTTCACCTTCTTTGCATCGCTCGGACTGCTGCAGCCGGTCAAGGGAGCTGTGGTCGGCTTGCAATGGGCTCTGCGCATGCACGGGTTTGACGACAACCCGCCGGATGGTATTCCGCCTGTGTAAGCACAATAAGCAAGAACAGCCTGGGTGAGGATATGAGCGATACGGCGCAGACGGCCGAGAAGGCCAAGGTCCACGAGGAAAAGGAAGCCGACCACCATCCCTATTTCCGGCCCCGGGATGCGGCGACGCTGATCCTGGTCGATCGCAGCGGCAGTATCCCGAAGGTGCTGGTCGGCAAGCGCCACGACAAGGTCGTGTTCATGCCCGGCAAGTTCGTCTTCCCCGGAGGCCGCGTCGACAAGGACGATCATCGCGTGCCGGTCGCGGCTCCCATCACCACCGAACTCGAAGCCAATCTCGCCAAGGGCAGCCCGAAGACGCCGGCCTCGCGCGCCAAGTCGCTTGCGATTGCCGCGATCCGCGAGGCCTGCGAGGAAACCGGCCTCTGCCTCGGGCGCAAGAGCGAGGGCAAGGCGAGGCTCGAAGGCCCCTGGAAGCCGTTCGCCGATGCGGGCCTGCTGCCCGATCCCTCCAGCCTGTTCCTGATCGCGCGCGCGATCACACCGCCCGGCCGCGTCAAGCGCTTCGACACGCGCTTCTTCACGGCAGATGCATCGGCGATCACCCATCATGTCGAGGGCGTCATCCATGCCGATGCGGAACTGGTCGAACTGGTCTGGGTCGAACTCGGCTCAAAGCCGCTCGCAGATCTGCATCCCATGACGCGGAATGTGCTCAACGAGCTCGACTCGCGCCTCGCCACCGGCCCCTTGCGCCACGATGCGCCGGTGCCGTTCTTCCATTTCTACGGCGGCAAGATGCAGAAGGATATTTTGAGCTGATCAGCGCGCGTCGTCGTCATCGGGCTCGGTGCCGACATAGTCGCGCGCCGGCAGATTCAGGACGCGGCCGATTTCGCTGGCGAGTTCGTCCGCCTCCGCGCGCTTGGTGAAGCTCACAAGCGTGATCGGCTCGATGCCCTTGTTGCCGCAGAGATTGACGTCGTAGGTCGTCAGCGCGGGATCATAGTCGTCGGTGATGCTGATGAAGTGGTAGTCGGCGAGATCGCGGGACCTGCTGATATTCAGCGGGCCGAACTGCCTGGTGATGACGATCTGCCGCAGCGTCTCGTTGAGCACGACGAAGGTGCGGAACGTCAGCAGGATCAGTCCGGGAATGCCGATGAGCAGGCCGAGACCCGTGAACACCAGCACCGGCACGAGGTCGTCCGCGAGCCTGCCGAAGCCGGAAAAATCCTGGCGCAGGCCGAGCGCGACATTCCAGAGCAGATAGGCGCTCGCCGCCAAGAGCGGCAGCGACAGCAGCCGGCCGAACCAGGGCATCGGCCGGTCGATCCGGACGATGCCGCCGTCTACCGTCATTGCGCTGGTCATGAAAGGTCTCCTCGGGAGCGAAGTCCTGGCTTGGTCGGCGCGAGCCCCAGGTTGGTTCGACCGCCTCGCCACAACGTGCCGACCCGGTATGACGCGATTGTGCTGAAGTGCCCGCGAAAAACAAAAAATTCTTCCCGCCTCCCCCAATGGCGGAGTTCCGCAGGCTGCCTATGTCTTTGGCCAACGAACACCAGAACGGGATTTTGGGCGCGATGGCACAACGGCAACTCAAGCTTGGCGCGTTCATGCGCCCGATCAGCATCCACACCGGCGCCTGGCGCTATCCCGGCGCCTGGCCCGACGCCAACTTCAACTTCGGCCACATCAAGCAGCTGATCCGGAAGCTCGAGGCCGGCAAGTTCGATGCCTTCTTCATGGCCGATCACCTCGCCGTGCTGAACATGCCGGTCAACGCGCTCAAGCGCAGCCACACCGTGACCTCGTTCGAGCCGTTCACGCTCCTGTCGGCGCTGTCAGCCGTCACCGAGCGGATCGGCCTGATCGCGACGGGATCGACCACCTTCGACGAGCCCTACCACGTCGCCCGCCGCTTCGCCTCGCTCGACCATCTCAGCGGCGGCCGCGCCGGCTGGAACATCGTCACCACCTCGAATCCCGACGCGGCGCTGAACTTCGGCCTCGACGATCACATGGAGCACGCCGAGCGCTACAAGCGCGCCCGCGAGTTCTACGACGTCGTCACGGGCTTGTGGGATTCCTTCGCCGACGACGCCTTCGTGCGCGACGTCGAGAGCGGGCTTTTCTTCGAGCCGTCGAAGATGCATGTGCTCGACCACGTCGGCAAATATCTGAAGGTGCGCGGCCCCCTCAACATCGCCCGCCCCGTGCAGGGCTGGCCCTTGATCGTGCAGGCCGGCGCATCGGAGGACGGCCAGCAGCTCGCGGCCGAGACGGCGGAGGCCGTCTTCACCGGCGGCGGCAGCCTCGCCGACGGGCAGAAACTCTATGCCGACATCAAGGGCCGGATGGAGAAGATCGGCCGCGACCCTGAACACCTCAAGATCCTGCCCGGCGCCTTCGTCGTGGTCGGCGACAGTGTCGATGAGGCCAAGGAGAAGCGCGCGCTGCTCGACAGCCGCGTGCACTATGAGAGCGCCATCGCCTCGCTCTCTGTCGTGCTCGGCACTGACGCTTCCGGCTTCGATCCGGACGGACTGCTGCCTGACATCCCCGAGACCAATGCCAGCAAGAGCGGCCGCCAGCGCATGGTCGATCTCGCGAGGCGCGACAAGCTCACCGTGCGCCAGTTGGCCCAGCGCGTCGGCGGCTATGGCGGGCTGTCCTTCGTCGGCACCGCGAAGACCATCGCCGACCAGATGGAGGAATGGCTGGTCGGGCGCGGCTCCGACGGCTTCAACATCATGTTCCCGTTCGTCCCTGCGGGCCTCGACGATTTCGTCGACAAGGTCGTGCCGGAGCTGCAGCGGCGCGGGATTTTCCGGAAAGAGTATGAAGGAGCCACTTTGAGGGAGAATCTGGGCCTTCCCCGGCCGAAAAACCGCTTCTTCGAGGCGTAAAGGGCCCGATTTGAGTGGTTTTCGGGGTGTAAAACCTTGACATCAGGCGGTTTCTGGCTAGGTTGCCGGCCAACGCGGGCCATTTGGCCGGCTCCAGATTCCCCAATATTCTGAGGTTCAGAACATGGCCAAAGCGGTCACCATCAAGGTCAAGCTCGTGTCCTCGGCCGACACCGGCTTCTACTACGTCGCCAAGAAGAATTCGCGCACCATGACCGACAAGCTGGTCAAGAAGAAGTACGACCCGGTCGCGCGCAAGCACGTCGAATTCAAGGAAGCCAAGATCAAGTGAGATCGCGGACAAGCTGAAGACTTTTGCGGGGCCCTTTCGGGCCCCGTTTTCGTTCGGTCCCCAGTCCCGGACGCTCAACGGGCCGTCAGCCTCGTGAAATCCTGGCGTGGTTGGACGAAGCAGCCTCACTGCTTTTTGTTGCGAGGCTGCTTCGCATCATCGTCCACCATTCATGAATCGCAGAGGGAGCCGGGCCATCGCGGCCAAGCAATCCGGAAAGCCCTTTCCGGCTGCGCTCTGGCAGCCGCCGCGTTTGCCGCTTGGGGAACAATTCTTGAGCGATAGTCAGCGACGGGTTATCCTGCCAGACCCCAGCTTGTCCGGCGCCGTCGGCTGACATGACGGAGGATCGCATGCGCTTCGCCCTACTGCTCGTCCTTACACTCATCGGGTTTGCTCCCGCAGCGCACGCCGAGCGCGACTATCCCTGGTGCGTCTTTGGCGGAGGGCTCGGCGCTCCCGGCGAGTGCATGTATTCGACACGAGAACAGTGCCTGGCCTCGGCGTCCGGGCGATGGAACACCTATTGCGACATAAATCCGCGCGTCAGGTTCAAGCAGCCGGCGCCGCGAAGGACACACTGATGATGATGCGCGCGCTTCCCTGTCTCCTCATCCTGTGGATCACCATGTCCGCGCCCACTCCGGCGGCAGCTCAGCGCTTCGGCGGAAATTATCCGGTGTGCCTTCAGAGGTGGGAATGGGGCGGCGTCACCTGGATTTCGTGCGACTATCGTTCATGGGAAGAGTGTCGAGCGAGCGCTGCGGGCCTTTCCGCCATGTGCCTGCAAAACCCTTACGTGCCGCAGCTGCCGCCTCATCCGGACCGCAACCCGCGTCGGCGATAGGTGCGACTGCGGAGGCCATGAAGGACGATTTGACCGTAGCCGCTGGCTTCGAGCCAACCGGCAATGTCGTGCCGTAGTTTCGCGCAAAGCATTTGCGGCCGCTCAATCGCAGACTTCGCTATTAACGTTGGTACCGCTCCACCAATGTGTTTGTGCAATACGGCAGCCGGACCGGACGGGACGGCAGCCCGCATTGTTGCAAACCATTTGACCGGATCCGGAAGGCTTCGTTGGTGCTGCTTCAATCTGCTTTCGCTGCTGGTCTCGCTTTATCGTATCGTCGCGGGTAGCAACCGGCTTCTTTCCTGAATCTTTCTCGCATTCATTGTCGTCATTGACGCGATAGCCAGCCCGGCATGTAATCTTCGTACAGCGGTCGCCATCGGCCCTGAACCCGTGATCGCAAACCAACGGACAGACCCGACCCGGCTTCATCTTGACGGCATCGAGCGCATCGGCGCTGGCCGTCTTGACGTCGAGTTTCATCCCGGCGTGCTTGTTGAAGAGATCGAGCGACCGCTGCGCGGCTGCGTTCCAGTTGCCGTCGACTGCACCGGTGTTGCAGCCGACGCGGCGAAGTTCTGCCTGAAGCGCGCGCGGAAGATCAGCCTCAGCCGCAAGATCCGGTTTGTCGGCAGGCGGGGTCAGCGCGGCGAGCTTGTCTTCCCTGGCCTTTTGCTCGATCGCCAGTTGCTCGTCTCTGGCCTTTTGATCGGCAACCAGCTTCGCCTCTCGCGTGACATTGGCCGCTTCAAGCGCCCTGACGCGTTCAGCCTCCTGGGCCTGCGCCTTGGCGGCTTCGGCAGCCTTGACACGTTCGGCTTCGGCGAGCTTGGCGTCCTCGGCCTTCTTGGCCGCTTCCGCCGCGATCCGTGCCCGTTCGGCGGCTTTGGCCTGCTCTGCGGCCTTGGCCTGCTCCGAAGCTTTGGCGCCCTCCGCAGCGAGCCGGGCCTGCTCTTCGCGCGCGGCCTTGGCCTTGTTGGTGGCTTCGATCTGCGCCGCTTCCGCCGCGAGCTTGTCGCGCTGAGCCTTCGCAAGCGAAGTGAAGAATCCGGTCGGGTATTGTTCGATGAAAGCGTCCCACGCCGGTTTTGTGCCGACCTGCAAGGCGAACTCATAGTCACGCCGCATGGTCGCGCTCTGGTCAATCGGGGCCGCTGCGGCAGGCGCGGCAACCACAGGCTTTGCCGGAGCGGCGGCGACAAGGGGAACGTCATCACCGCCAAGCGACGTGTAGGTGTACGGTTCCTGCGTGTTGTTGGTCGCCTTCAGAACGTCGTCGCGGACATAGCGGAATGCTCTTTGCAGATCGAGGCCCGGTTTGGCGAGGTGCTCCACCAGCGCCGTTGCAAAGGGGCTGTTCTTGCCGGTGCCGTCGGATGCCGTCGATCCGGCCTTGGCGGCGAACGCGATCACGGTATTCGGGCTCGTCGGTTCGACCTTGGCGAGACCCCGGCCGACCGCGCGCGAGGCCATCGTCCGCTTCATGTTCTTCGCAAAGGGATTGTCGCGGCAGGCGTCGAGGATGATCAGCCGCAATTGCCTGGCCGCTTCGACCGCGACCAGCACGCGGTCGAGCGACAGCGTCTCGTCCAGGACGTCGGTGTCCGTCTCGAGCGTGGCGTCGATCGGGATGAGATAATTGGTGCCGTCCAGCTCGATGCCGTGGCCGGCATAATAGACGACGGCGACGTCCGCATCGCGGCTGGCATTGCCGAAATCACGCAACGACTTGCGCATTTCGCTGATGGTCACGTTGAGCTTGGACTCAACGGAATCGAACCCGGCTGCCTTGAACATCGCCGCAACGGCGGCCGCGTCATTGACGGGATTACCGAGCTTGGCGACGTTGCGGTAGGTCGAATTGCCGATGACGAGCGCGACGCGCTTGTCCGCCAACGCTGGTGTCGTCGGCAGAACGAGCCAGACCGACACGAAAAGGCCAACCAGGAAGCGCATCCCCAAAATTCCAAATCGCCAATAAAAACCGACCCTAACATTGAGTCTGGCGATCACAATGCGCAAGAAGTCGCGCAAGTTGCGTGATGTACATCACGGTTCGGCCTGGTGAACCATCGTGCCGAGTAAATTCGTGTGATGAACTGACGCCCGCCGACGCCGTCCGCAACATCGGACCTGAGCGGCTCGGGGATGGTCAAGCCACCAGGACCGCAGATACGAAACGGTCCTCACGCGCTGGCGACCCACGGACCTGTGGGCCGATATCCCGCACAGGTTCAATGTTGAAAACGCGCCTTCAATGAACGAACTGGCCTTCTGCCATCATCAGGTGATGCAGCTGATGGTGGCTGCCCTGCACCATGATTCCCATGAAGCCGAGCGCCTTCAGCTTGATCAGGGGCTGCGCTTCGCTCGCTGTCACAGTGAGAGTGACGCCATCCGGCAAATCGTCGCTCTTTGCATTCCAGCCCATCTCGCGCAACTCGGTCACGTGCGCAGGAACCATCCGCTTGATCGCCGGCAGCACACGGCCTTCGCCGGTTACCTTGATTTCAATACCGTTGTTCACGTCGCGCTGGGTAGCGATGGCATGTAGGGTCACCTCGTTCATATCGATGAGGTGCTGCCTCAACATCTCGATGTTGACCTTCGACCAATCCGTCTTCGGATCAGCTTGCAGCATTTGAACGATCTCCTGGATCGCACCGAAAGCATCTTGCCCCGAGCTGGTCGGAATACTTGTTGGGCCAGCTTGCGCGCCGTGCATCATGCCATGGTTGCCGGCGCCGCCGCGCTGCATCATCTGCTGATGCATCTGGTCCATCGTTCCACCCTGCTGCATGTGGCCATGCATGCCCATCGCGCCGTCCGGCGGCATCTGGGCAAAGGCGTACGCGGTGGCAGCAAGGATCGCCGATACGGTGATGGCCGCTTTCCGGGGAAATTTCGTCATGAGGACCTCTTCGACTGCGTGCGCCCCTTTTTGCTTTTTAACAGCCACGCCCCTACAAGCATATGATCTCAATCATATGCTTGAAGCGATAGTGATCTTCGACCCCCTACGCTTGATTTCGCCTGAATGCTCGAGCTTCGCCAGCGTCCGATAGAGGGCCTCGTGGGTTAGACCAAGTTCACCGGCAAGGTCCTTCAAGGTGCCGGGCAACTCGACCGTACGACCGTCTGCGCCGGCGTTGAGCACGAGAAAGTGCCGGACGCGGTCCGCTGCCGAACGGATATTGCGCTGCTCGATGCGGGTGCGCAGGTTCATCACCTGATGGGCCAAGGTCGCCGAGAACGCCTGACTAGCCTTCGGGTTTGCTTCGAACGCGGCCAACACTTCGCGCTTCGGATACAGCCGCACAATTGCGTCAGTGCTTGCGATTGCATCGCAATGATACTGTCTTGAAAACAATGACGCCTCGGCCAAAGTCTCCCCGGGATCAGCCACGTGCAACACGACTTCGCGGCCGGAGCGATCGGTCCGCGTGAGCCGAACGCGTCCCGCCAGGACTTCCAGAAGTCCCTCGGTCCTGTCGCCGCATCGAAACAGCGCCTCGCCTGCCATCAGCCTGCGGTCGACCGCGGCTGCTCGCACGGCGGCAGGTAGCCAATTGTCGACAGACCTTACAGTCATTGCATGAGCCCACCCGGAGCTTGGGCTATCATAACCCGCGAGGGTTACGAGACAAATGGCTGCATCTGGTCGTCGCGATCGGCCCGCCTACGCCGTCCGCAACACCGGCGCCGGCGGTTGCGAAGGCCTGATCAGTGCGAACGCGACCTGGACGATGCCGCCGGCAAGGCCGAGCGCGACGCCGATGCGCCAGGCCATGGTGTAGGAACCGAGCGCGTCGTAGATCAGCCCTCCCCCGTAGGCGCCGAGGAAGCTGCCGATCTGGTGGCTCATGAAGGCGAGACCCTGGATCATCGCCTGCCAGCGCAGGCCGAACATCTCGGCGACGGCGCCTGCGACCAGCGGGCCGACGCCCATCCAGAGGAAGCCCATGATGGCGCCGAACAATAGCGTCGAGAACGGCGTTGCCGGCAGCATGAAGTACCAGGCGAGCGCCAGCGAGCGCAGCACATAGATGCCGCCGAGCAGCGCGAGCTTGTTCCAGCGCTGGCCGGCCCAGCCGAAGAACAGCGAGCCGAGCACATTGAAGCCGCCGATCATGCCGAGCGTCTGCGCGCTGAGCATCGGGTCGAGGCCGCAGATCGCCAGGTACGACGGCAGATGCGTGGTGAGGAACACGAGCTGCATGCCGCAAACGAGATAGGCGCAGGTCATCACCACGAAGGAGGCATTGCCGAACGCCGACCTGGCGACGGACGCGGGCGTGGCATCGCCGATCTCGTCTGCGGCGGGCTTTGGCAGCGGCACCTTGTCGACGCGGCCGGCATACAAGGCGGCCGGGATCATCAGCGCCGACATGATGCCGAAGCCGGCAAGGCCGATGCGCCAGCCAAAGCCCTCGTTGAGCACCTGCCCGATCGGCGCCGACAGCAGCGCGCCGAGCGAACCTGCGCCGGAGACGAGGCCGAGCACGGTCGAGCGTACCGTCGCCGGCACTGCGCGCGCGGCCACCGACATCGCGATCGCGTTCGCCGTGCAGGCGAGCGAGGTACCGATCAGCACGCCGGCGCCGATCATGATGCCGGCGAGACCGTTCGCGGTCGTCATCAAGGCAAGGCCCGCGATGTACATCAGCGCGCCTGCGACCATGATGGGACGGAAGCCGAAGCGCACCGTCATCGCGCCGGCGAGCGGCTGCAGAAAGCCCCAGGCGAGATTCTGCACGGCGAGCGCCAGCGTGAAATCCGACACCGAGAGGTGGATGTCGTGCGTCAGCGACTGCATGAAGATGCCGAGCGACTGCCGCAGCCCCATGCTCAGCGTCAGCATGATCGAGGCGCCGATCAGGATCGGCAATGTCGGGCGCAGGATCTGAAACAGGGGCATTGTTGTCTCCCTCTTGGGCGCGGGGCCCGCGCCGGCATCCGCAAGATCAGTCGATTTTGGTTACACAGACCTGTGTAATTAGTCTATAGGTAGCGGGCGCTGTCAAGGCGCTTGTTACACAGGTCTGTGTTATGCCGTCCGCCGAAAAGTCTGACATGAAGGAACGGATCCTCGGGACCGCCGACAAGCTGTTCTATCTGCAAGGCATTCGCGCCGTCGGCGTCGACACCATCGCGGCCGAGATCGGCATCTCCAAGCGCACGCTCTACAACCACTTCCCATCCAAGGACGCACTGATCGCGGCTTATCTGGAACGCCGCTTCGTCCACGCGCGCCCCTCGGACAAGCCGTCGGCCGAGCAGATTCTCGGCACCTTCGATTCGCTGGAGCGGCGCTTTGCTGCAAAGGATTTTCGCGGCTGCCCGTTCGTGAATGCGGTCGCCGAACTCGGCCCCTCCGACCGCGCCGTGAAGAAGATCGCCGTCGCCTTCAAGGAAAGCCGCCGCCTCTGGTTTCGCGAGCGGCTGAACGAGCTGGGTGTTGCGGATGCCGATGCGCTCGCAACGCAGCTGGTGCTGCTTGTCGATGGTTCGATCGCTCAGGATTTGGTGCGTGACGATCCGGCGATGGCGCGTGCGGCGAAGGAAGCGGCGAAGGTGTTGCTGCGGAATGCGGGGGTGGATGTGGAGGGTGACGCGGCGAAGCCTGTGCTTATGAAGGGCAAGCGCGCGCCGCAATCATGACTGTCGCCGCACTTCTCGGTGTCATCACCCGCGAAAGCGGGTGATCCAGTATCCCAGAGACGGTGAGGTTCGAGCCGAGACGCCGCGGCGTACTGGATTCCCCGCTTTCGCGGGGAATGACAGCGGAGTTTAGGGAACGGTTATGGCCCCAAGCCCCACGTTGGAGCCAGTTGCGCGAGCAGCCTCACGCCGCCTGCGACACCACGCGATTGCGGCCATCGTGCTTGGCGCGATAGAGCGCGGTGTCGGCGCGCTTGAGCACGTCGGCGACCGCCTCGCCCTTCTGCTCCAGCGTGGTCAGCCCGATCGAGATCGTGACCTCGATGCGCTTGGTGCCCTTGTGGACGGCGAACGGCTCGCCCGCGATCGAGCGGCGCAGGCGCTCGGCAACCATGCCGGCGACATGGAGATCCGTCTCCGGCATCACGATGACGAACTCCTCGCCGCCGTAGCGGCAGGCGAGGTCGATGCCGCGGATCGACTTGCGCACGCGCACCGCGAATTCGCGCAGCACGTCGTCGCCGGCATCGTGGCCATAATTGTCGTTGATCGACTTGAAATAGTCGATGTCGAGGATCATCAGCGCCAGCGGCTTGCCGCGGGTGGAGGCCTGCTCCGCGAGCGTCGCCAGATGGCTCTCCATGTAGCGGCGATTGTGCAGGCCGGTGAGCGCGTCGGTGATCGCCATCTCGATCGAGTTCTGCACGTTGTCGCGCAGATGATCGGTGTAGCGGCGGCGCCGGATCTGCGTGCGGGCGCGCGCCAACAGCTCGGTCTTGTCGATCGGGCGCAGCAGATAGTCGTTGACGCCGATCTCGAGACCGCGCAGCAGCCGCGTGGAGTTCTCCGCTTCGGCGATCGCGAGGATCGGCACGTGGCGGGTGCGCTCCAGCGAGCGCGCCTGGCTGCAAAGCCTGAGGCCATCGAAATTGTTCAGGTCGAGCGAGACGATCAGCAGATCGTAGTTGCCCTCGGCCGCATGGAACAGCGCTTCGGTCGGGTTGGGCTCGACGTCGACGGTGTGCTCGGCGGCGAGGATCGTGGCCAGCCGCTCATAGGAGGACTCGCGGTCGTCGACCAGCAGGATGCGGCCTCCCTTGCCGGTGTCGGCGACCGCGCTGCGCTCGGGCGCCTGCATGCCGATCTCGAGCGAGGTGATGGCGCGCATGCGCAGCTCGTCGGTCATCATCTTCAGCCGCGTCAGCGAGCGCACGCGCGCGATCAGCACGATGTCGGAGACGGGTTTCGTCAGAAAATCGTCGGCACCGGCTTCGAGGCCGCGATTGCGGTCGGCGGGGCTGTCGAGCGCGGTGACCATCACGACGGGAATGTGGTGCGTGGCCGGGTCGGTCTTGATACGGCGGCAGACTTCGAAGCCGTCCATGTCGGGCATCATCACGTCGAGCAGGATGATGTCGCATTCGGCGCGGCGGGCCAGCGCCAGCGCCTCGGTGCCGTTCGAGGCGGTCATCACATCGAAATATTCGGCCGAGAGACGGGCCTCCAGCAGCTTGACGTTGGCAGGAACGTCGTCGACCACAAGGATACGCGCGGACACTGTGAACTCACTTCCTATCCGATGAAACGCCGGACCGTCTCTATGAATTTGCCGACCGAGATCGGCTTGGACAAATAGGCTTCGCAGCCGCCCTCGCGGATGCGCTCTTCATCGCCCTTCATGGCGAACGCCGTGACCGCGACGACGGGAATGGCGCGCAGCTCCGGATCGTCCTTGATCCAGCGAGTCACCTCGAGCCCCGAGACCTGCGGCAACTGAATATCCATCAGCACGAGGTCAGGCCGCATCTTGCGCACGAGGTCGAGCGCCTCGTAGCCGTTGCTGGTGCCCGAGGTCTGGTAGCCGTGCGCCTCCAACAGGTCGCGGAAGAGCTTCATGTTGAGCTCGTTGTCTTCCACGATCAGGACGGTCTTAGCCATAGCGCCTCAGACGCCGCTCTCCGGCGCTTCGAAAACTGGATTCAAACTAGCCTCAGATTCGCTCTAGTTTCGTTAAACCCGAGGGGCCACTTTCAGCGATGTGGTTTCCAGTTGCTTGTCCGGGCCAGCAAGACTCAAGCCCAAGACTCAGTCTCGAGACTCGGGCATAGTCCAAAGTAGACACCGAAAGTTAACGGAAAGGCAAACCGGGCCGTTGAAAAAGCCTGTTCACAACCCTCGCGAAGTCGCTGAAATCGTTGCGATTCAGGCGCTATCCTTCGTTGCCGGCGACCCTGAAAGGCTGGGCCTGTTCCTGGCTGAGACAGGGGTCGGCCCCGAGACGCTCCGGAACGCCGCCTCGGACCCGAATTTCCTGCTCAGCGTGCTCGATTTCGTGCTGCGCGATGACGACACCGTGAAGGCGTTTGCCAAGGCCACGGAGTTGCACCCGACCAACGTTGCCGCAGCGCGGCAGGTGCTGGGCGATGCGCTCGGCGACCGGACCTGGGAGCGCGACGTGCCGTGAGCACCCCGGAGGCGGCCGGTCCCCGCTGCTTCTGCCGGGATTGTCTGGCCGATCTGGATGTCGGCGCAAAGAACCCGGGCGGGCGACGCTGTTCCGCCTGCGGCTCCCCTCGCCTCGTCCGCCACCACGCGCTCGCCGGGCTCACCATCGCCCATATCGACTGCGACGCCTTCTATGCGACGGTCGAGAAGCGCGACAATCCTGACATCGCCGACAAGCCCGTCATCATCGGCGGGGGCAAACGGGGCGTGGTGTCGGCGGCCTGCTACATCGCGCGCACCTATGGCGTGCGCTCGGCGATGCCGATGTTCAAGGCACTGGAGGCCTGCCCGCATGCGACCGTGATCCGGCCCGACATGGCGAAGTATGTGCGCGTCGGCCGCGAGGTGCGACAGGCCATGCAGGCGCTGACGCCGCTTGTCGAACCGCTCTCGATCGACGAAGCCTTCCTTGATCTCTCCGGCACCGAGCGGGTGCATGGCATGATCCCGGCAAAAGTGCTGGCGCGCTTTGCCCGCGACGTCGAGCGCGAGATCGGCATCTCCGTTTCAGTCGGCCTCTCCTGCAACAAGTTCCTTGCAAAGATCGCCTCCGATCTCGACAAGCCCCGCGGCTTCGCCGCACTCGACCAGGAGGAAGCGCTGACGATGCTGGCCTCGAAGCCGGTCGGCTTCATCTTCGGTGTTGGACCGGCCACGCAGGAGCGCCTGATGCAACGCGGCTTCCGCATCATCGCCGACCTGCAAAAGGCCGACGAGATCGAGATGATGCGGCAGTTTCCGAGCGACGGTCGCAGGCTGTGGCGCCTTGCGCGCGGCATCGACGATCGCCGCGTCGAGGCCGACCGCGGCGCCAAGACGATTTCGAGCGAGACCACGTTCGAGACCGACATCCGCGATTTCGCGTCACTGGAGAAAATCCTGTGGCGGCTGTGCGAGAAGACATCGACTAGGCTCAAGAGCGGCGAGCTGGCCGGCTCGACCGTCACGCTAAAACTGAAGACCGCCGATTTCCGCCAGCGCACGCGGTCGCAGTCGATCGCAGCGCCGACGCAGCTTGCCGCGAAGATCTTCTCGATCTGCCGCGAGATGCTGGCGAAAGAAATCGACGGCACTGCCTTCCGCCTGATGGGCGCCGGCGTGAGCGCATTACGCGAAGGCTCCCCCGCCGACGACACCGACATGCTCGACCGCCGCGCAGCGCATGCGGAGCGTGCCGTGGACAGTCTGCGCAAGAAATTCGGCAATGCCGCCGTGATCCGCGGCATCGCGTATGAGGGACCTGAGAAGGCGCAGGAGTGAGGAATTTCGCGAGAGGTAACGACCATGCCAGCCGAACGCGATCTCACCGCGCTGCTGAAGAACGTGAAGGCCGAGATGCAACCGAGCATCTTCGTGTTCTGCACGATCGCGACGGATGCGCGGATTCCGGCAGCGCTCAAACCGCTGCTGACGTTCCGCGAGCAGGAAGGAACGACGCTGGTCGTTCCGCGTGAAGAGGCTGAGGCGGCAGGACTCAACCACGCATTCGCCTCGCGCCTGATCACGTTGAAGGTCCACTCCGCACTCGACGCCGTGGGATTCCTGGCGGCGATTACCGCGCGTCTCGCTGCAGCCGGCATCAGCGTCAACGCCGTGTCAGCCTTCCATCACGACCACCTTTTCGTGCCCGTAGACCGGGCAGACGAAGCGATGGCGTTGCTGGTGGGGATATCGCCCTTGCCCCCTTCGAAAAATGCCAGCTTGGCATAGTGCCACTGTTTTGCCCGACGAGGCTGGGCAAGAATTGGGCGTTGGCGGCTTCAGACTGGAACGAAGCGGCCAATTGGGAGCGGCGGCCGGATATTGGTCCAAAGTGCCTCTGGAGTGACCTGGATGTGCTGCAGGAGGGCTGCGAGGATACCTCGGCAAATGACAAGCGTCTTTGCGAGCGCAGCCAGGAACCCGTCAAATCCAAGGATGTTGAGCGCACGGGTGAAATTGTAGCAGAGCGCCATCAGGCTCCATTCGCCGCGGACCTTGTCGAAGCCGCGGACCAGAAAATGACGATAGCCGGCACGGCATTTGAGCGTGCCAAACGGATGCTCGACAATCCCCGAACGACGGCGCATCAGCTCGCCCGCGCCCTGCATCCGTGCGCGGTGGCGTTCGAGAACATCTTCATGCTCCCAGCGACCAATGGTGCGGTAGGTGGTGGTTGGTGAGAGACAGCGGACCTTGAGCGGGCAGCTCCTGCAGGTCACTCCGCGGGCCGCGTAGCGGATCTCGACGCGGCCACTGACGTTCTTTTGCCTGCTCTTGAACGGATGCAGCAGCTGGCCCGCGGGACAGCGGTAGGCGTCGATTGCGCCGTCATAGTTGAAGTCCTTGAGCGCGAAGCGGCCTTGCTTCTCGAGCCGCGCGTTAGCTTCGGGCAGCGGCACATAGGCGATGATGCCCTCGTCCTCGCAGGCCTTCAGTTCGACACTGCTGTAATAGCCCTCATCGGCCAGCGCCTGCAGTGTCTCGGCTCCAAGGGCCTCTTTGGCCGCCTTGGCCATCGCAGAGAGCTGTCGAACATCACTGCTGTCGTTGACCACCTCACTCGCGACAATGAGCTTGTGCTTGTCGTCAACCGCGGTCTGCACATTGTAGCCTGCAATGCCCTGACCGTTCTTGACCAGAAGCCGGGCATCCGGATCCGTCAGCGACATTTGTGTCTCGCCACTCTCTTCCAGCCGAGCCACATCGGCCTCGGCACGCGAACGCTTCGCCATCAACGCCGCGACCTTCGCACCGATATCGCCGCCATCTCCTCGGCCATCACCGCCCGCGCGATCCGTCCCCGGCTTCTTGGCCTCTGTTGCATCATTGTCTTCAAGAGACTTGCGGTAAGCCTCGATCTCCTGGTCCAGCCTTGCGATCTGCTCGCCAAGCCGCCTGCGCGTGAAGATGGAAGCCTTGCTGGCGTCGCCCTGGAACAGGGAACCATCAATCGCTACGATCGTGCCGCCGACAAGCCCAAGCTCCCGAGCCAGCAGCACGAAGCTCCGGTTCGTGGCCTTCAGCGCCTTCCAGTTCTCCTTGCGGAAGTTGGCAATCGTCCGATAACCCGGCTTCAGCCCCTTCAGCAGCCAGATCAGCTCCAGATTGCGGCCAGCTTCCCGCTCTAGCCGGCGCGACGACCTGACCTGGTTGATGTAGCCGTAAAGATAGAGCTTCAGCAGATCGGCAGGATCGTACGGCGGCTGCCCGACTTCTTCCGCGCCACGATCCGCGTGGCCGAAGCCAAGCTTTGCAAGATCGAGCGCGCAAACGAAGCCATCGATCGCTCGCACCGGATTGTCCGGCCCGACATAGTCCTCAATCCGCGCTGGCAGAAGACTGGGTTGCTCCCGGCTCTCGCCGGTCTTAAATGTGCGATTCGCCATAAGACGAATCCTACATCAACTCTCAAAAAATCCCGTTCTTGCCCAGCCTCGACGCGTCAAATGAAATTCGTGAAATACGAAATTGACGTCTACCCTTCGAACGCGCCTCTACTGTGCATGGGGTTGTTTTCGGTGTTTTGTGGCGAGGCCACCTCAATCCGCGACCGCGATGGCCTCGATCTCGATCAGCCATTCCGGCGCGGCGAGCGCGGAGACGCCGACGAGGGTCGAGGCCGGCGGCTCCATGCCTTCGAAGAAGACCGAGCGGGCCTTGCCGATGATCGGGCGCAGCTCCGGCTTGTAGCCGACGACGAAGGTCGTGATCTTGACGATGTTGGCGTAGGTGGCGCCGGCCGCCTTCAGGGCGTGGCCGAGATTCTGCATCACTTGCGTGGTCTGCGCGGCGATATCGCCCTCGCCGACGATCCGCCCCTCTTCATCCACCGACACCTGGCCGGAGATGTAGATCGTTCGCGCTCCGGAGGCGGTGACGACGTGGGAATAAGCGGGATTGTGATGCAGGCCGCTGGGGCGGAGATGATCGAGCTTGGGCATGGGCTGGCTCCCGACGTTTGTGATTGGGAGCGAGCGTAGCGAAAGACGGCGCCGAGGACCAGCCGCGACGCTCAATTGCAGGGCTTGCTGTCCTTGACGTCGAACTTGCCCATCACGCCGGAGATCACAAAATCGTTGTAATCGAGCACGAGCTGGCGGGAGACGCCGTTCTCGTAGAGCTCGAACGACATCGCGTAAACAGGGGTCTGCTCGCCTTCCTTCTGCTGGACGTCGCGGTCGAAATAGCTGACGGTCACCGGCCAGCGCGTCAGCGATTTCATGTGCTCGTCCGACGTCGACGGATCGGGCGATGCGGTGCGGTCGGCGGGGATCGGCTGACCGATCACGGTCAGCGTGTTGTAGACCTTCTGGCCATCGTCGGAGCCGTCATAGACGGACAGCTCCAGCAGCGATTTGCCGTCCTTGGCGGCGGCAATGATGCGCCGGATCTGCTCGGTCGGAAACACGATCTTGCCGTCGAGGGTGAATTTCTTCGGCGCCGGCAATTTCAGCTTGACGTTGATGTGGTCGCCGTCGCGCTCCGCCGAACCGTCGACGAGGCCACTTTGGGTATCGTTCATCCGCGTCTCGATCTTGAAGCGGTAGCTTTTCGCCGCGGCATCCTCCCAGGAATTGGAGCGGAGATCACTCAGCGTGATCTTGCCCTCGCCGCTGTCGAGCTCGGAGACCTGGCGGAATTCGGAGGTGTAGCCCTCGCAGGAGCTTCCAGTGAAATTGTAGAGGATGCGGCCGCGCGCGCTGTTGATCGAGTTGGAGCGCGATTTGACCAGGCTCAGGTCGTACAGCGCCTGGTGCGCGAGGAACGGACCGCTGGCCGCCTGCGCCCCGCAGCCGGGGGCAAAAGCCGCCGCCGCGAGCGCCATCACACCGAGCGAAGTCCGGAAAAGGTGCACCATGTCTGTTCCTTGAGGATGCGTCCTAGGGAGAGCGCAGATTCGACATTTTAATGACCGTTCTATTGCGCCGCAACTGAGGCCGTTTCACGTAAAGTTGCGGCCCTCGCCGTGAACCGCCCGCCCCACCCCAACAAATCGAAGTCCCCGCCGGTTGCTTGCATGTGGCCGCACGATGGGCGAAACAGGGCGCCGCCCGGCGTCCCCAGGACGCGCCGGGGCAGATGAATTCTTGAACTGATTTTGGACAACGAGGTCGAACATGGCGGGCACGGTCGAGCAGAAACTGGCGGAACAGGGCATCAAGCTGCACGAGGCCCCCACCCCCGTGGCCAACTACGTGCCGTTCGTGCGCAGCGGCAATCTGCTGTTCGTCTCCGGCCAGGTCTGCTTCGATCCCGCAGGCAAGCTGATCGCCAAGGGCAAGCTCGGCGCCGGCGTCTCGCTCGAGGACGGCGCGGCGGCTGCACGCGGCTGTGCAGTCAACCTGCTCGCACAGGTCAAGGCGGCCATCGGCGACCTCGACAAGGTCACGCGCGTGGTGCGCCTCGGCGGCTTCATCAACTCGGCGCCTGACTTCCTGGACGGGCCGAAGGTGCTGAACGGCGCCTCCGACCTGATGGTCGCCGCCTTCGGTGACAAGGGCCGCCACGCCCGCACCACCGTCGGCGTCGCCTCGCTGCCCGCGGATGCGGCGGTCGAGGTCGAAGGCGTGTTCGAGGTCGCCTGAGGTCAGAATCGTGCGTGCTCCGGATTGGCTGACAGCGGGGCCGGTCGCCCATCGCGGCCTGCATGACATTTCGCGTGGCATCGTGGAAAACATGCCGGGCGCGGTTCGGGCCGCGATCGCAGGCAATTTTGCGATCGAGGTCGACATCCAGCTCTCGGCTGACGGCGAGGCCATGGTGCATCACGACCATGCGCTTGGCCGCCTCACCGAGGCCACAGGCCCGGTGGTCGCAAAGACCGCGGCGGAGCTGAGGGCCGTGACGTTCAAGGACACGCCCGAGCGGATGATGTCGCTCAGCGACCTCTGCACCATGGTCGCCGGCCGCGTGCCGCTGGTGATCGAGGTGAAGAGCCATTTCGACGGCGACCGTAAGCTGGTGAAGCGGATGGCCGAAGTGCTGACGTCCTATCAGGGCCAAGCGGTCGGCATGTCCTTCGACCCCGACCAGGTGCTGGCGCTGCGCGAGCTGCTGCCCAACCGCCCGCGCGGCATCGTCGCGCAGCGGAGCTATGAGGACGAATACTGGGCCTACCTGACCCGGGAACAGCGCGACAGCATGCTGTACCTGCGCCACGGTTTTCGGACCCAGCCGCATTTCGTTGCCTTCAAGGTCGACCACCTTCCGGCGCCCGCCCCCTGGATCGCCCGGAACGTGTTCGGCTGCGCCCTGCTCGGCTGGACCGTGCGCACGGGAGAGCAGCGGACGCGGGTCGGGCAATATGCCGATCAGATGATTTTTGAGGGCTTCGTGCCGTAAGCTTGATGTTCCCGACCCTTGAAGTCGCTGCTGCAATGCACGATCTTGGGCGCAATGGCATCATCCGACATCACCCTGGAGGCCGTACCGTCCATTGGCGAAGTCTCGCCGGACGATTGGGACGCCTGCGCCAATCCCGGCAAAGCCTGTAACGGGCATGACCTGGGAACCTCATCCGGGCTTCCAGGCGACTCGCGCGGCCTATTAAAGCCCGCCTATAACCCGTTCGTCTCGCACGCCTTTCTTTCCGCTGTTGAGAAATCAGGTTCGGCCACGATCCGCACCGGCTGGGGACCGCGGCATCTCGTCGCCAAGATCGACGGCCGTGTCGCCGGTGTCGTGCCCTGCTATCTGAAGTCGCACAGCCAGGGCGAGTATGTCTTCGACCGCGGCTGGGCCGATGCCTATGAGCGCGCCGGCGGGCGCTATTACCCGAAGCTTCAGGTCTCGGTTCCCTTCACCCCCGCCACAGGACCGCGGCTCCTGGTCCGCGATGGCGTCGATCGCGAGCGCATCAGCGAGGCGCTGGCGAGCGGCCTGGTGGCTCTGTGCGGCGTCAGCAAGGCCTCTTCGGTACACGTGACCTTCGCGCGCGAGGCCGAATGGAAGCTGCTCGCCCAGCACGGCTTCCTCCAGCGCACCGACCAGCAGTTCCACTGGCGCAACAAGGGTTTTGAAACCTTCGACGATTTCCTGGCGACGCTGAACTCGCGCCACCGCAAGTCGATCAAGCGCGAGCGGCGCGACGCGCTTGCCGCAGGGGTCACCATCCACTGGCTCACGGGCAAGGACATTACGGAGGACGCCTGGGACGCCTTCTTCGAATTCTACATGGAGACCGGTTCGCGCAAATGGGGCCGTCCGTATCTCACGCGCGAGTTCTTCTCGTTGGTGGGCGAGACGATGAGCAAGGACGTGCTGTTGGTGATGGCTCGCCGCAACGACCGTTGGATCGCGGGCGCGATCAACTTCATCGGCTCGGACACGCTGTTCGGCCGCAACTGGGGCGCCGTCGAGCACCATCCGTTCCTGCATTTCGAGGTCTGCTACTATCAGGCGATCGATTTCGCCATCAAACACGGTCTCACGCATGTCGAGGCCGGCGCGCAGGGCGAGCACAAGATCGCGCGCGGCTACCTGCCGCGGACCACGCACTCGGCCCATTTCATCGCCGATCCCGGCCTGCGCCGCGCCATCGATGACTACCTCAAGCGCGAACGCGCCTATGTCGCGGAGGCTGGACGGGAGCTCGCCGAGCTCGGCCCGTTCCGGAAAAGCGTAGACGAGGCGCCTTGACGGTTTGCCGTCGCTGGTGACAGTAAGCGCAAAATTTGTGGGAGCCCGCCATGACCGCCTACGACCCCAACAACATCTTCGCAAAGATCCTGCGCGGCGAGTTTCCCTGCCACAAGGTCTACGAGGACGAGCATGTCTTCGCCTTCCTCGACATCATGCCGCGGGTGCCTGGCCACACGCTGGTGATCCCGAAGGCCCCTGCCCGCAACATCCTCGACGTCAAGCCGGACGACTACGCCCATGTCGCCCGCGGTGCGCACAAGATCGCGGCTGCCGCGATGAAGGCCTTCAAGGCTGATGGCATCACCGTGCAGCAGTTCAGCGAGGCCGCTGGCGGACAGGTGGTGTTTCATCTCCACATGCATGTCCTGCCCCGCCACGATGGCGTGGCGATGCTGCCGCCCGCGAGCCGCAAGGAAGACGTCAAGGTACTGGAAGAGAACGCGACCAAGCTGATCGCAGCGTTGAAGGGCTGATCGTCATTCAGTCTGAAAATCCCCCGGCTGCGGCGCAGCCAGCGGGGTGAACTCGCAGCGGTCGGGCTTGATGTCGATCAGCGGCGTATTGTCGAGGCAGTCGAGGCCCCGCACCAGGATCGTATTGCCCTCGATGCCGACCAGTTTCACAATCGACGTTCCGATCGGGTTGGGCCGCACCGGCGAGCGCAGCGAAAACGTGCCGCGGGTCTTCTCGTTGTTCTTCGGGCTCTGCAGCACGATGTCGCGGCGCGACTTGTCGAGCCAATAGAGCACTTCGAGATTGCTGTAGAAATCGACGCCCTTGATGGCCTGCACGAACGGCTCGAAGATCTCGAGGCGGCAGATCGGGCCGTCCTGGCGCCCCTGCCGCGGCGTCTCCAGCCGCGAGGTCCAGGGCGTGCGGATGCGGCCGATGAAGACGAGACCGGCATCCTCCACGGGTGGCAGCTCGATGGCGACCTCGCCCTCGCGGAGTTCGTTTTCGCGAACCATATTTCCAGTTCCTTGGCTGTTCGCTGGCGGTTTTAGCCCAACCACCACTTGCCGGCCAGCATGAAGACTTCGCCGGCGACGACGCCCGCGAAGATCGAACGCCGGGTCAGAAGGAATACGACGAGGCCGGCGGCCACCGCGCCATAGCGCAGGACGTCTGGCACGCTGGCTAGCGCGCCGGGCGGCTGGACCACGATCTGGGCGATGACGCCGGCCAGGATCGCGGTCGCGACCGCCCTCACCCAGACCAGCAGCTCGGAGCCCTCGTCGATACCGCCGCCGAACCACAGGCCGAGCATGCGCCATATCTGGTTGGGAATGACGCCGGCGACGAACAGCACGACCAGCGCCTGCCAGTCGCCAATGAGCTGCGCAGCACTCATGCGCGCACCTCGCGCCACCAATGCACGCCATAGGCGATCGTGCCGGCCACAAGGCCGCTGACGAGGATGTCGAGGCCGGAGTTCATCCTCGCCGCCAGCGGATAGAGCAGAACCCCGAGCGCGAGCGCAACCACGTCCGCGACCTCGCGGCTGTTGCGCGCGGTCGAGAACAGGAAGGACAACGGCGTCAGCAGCAGGATCGCAGCGCCCAGCGACTGCGTCAGATTGGCGGCGAGGAAATAGCCGACCGTGTTGGCGGTGAGACACACCGAGACCAGACCGAAGCCAAGCCCGTTGACGAAGGCGATCCGTCGCTCGCGCGGCACCTGCGGCAGGAAGCGATGGCATTCGACCCACAGCGTCACCGCCGTGAGATGGGCTGCAAAGAACAGCTCGCGCCGCCTGGTCGTCGGCGTGCGCATCAGCGGCAGCACCGAGACCACCATCGGAAACAGCCTGACAGCGCTGACGGTGACAGCAATAGCGGACTGGACGATGGTGGCGCCCGAGCCGAGCGTGGTGATCAAAATGATCTGCGCCGGTCCTGCCCACACGAACAGCGTCGAGCAGAGCGCCCAGAGCAGGCTGAAATGGGTGTCGTGGGCGAGCGCGCCGATGCCGAGATAGGTCGCGAACAGGACGAGCGTGAGGATCGTCTGCGTGATCGAGCGCAGCCCCCAGACGAAGGCGCGCCAGGGACTTTGCCATTGAGGGGAATCGAGCGGAGGAAGCGCCACGCGAGCTCGGCCGAGGGTTGCGGAATCGTGCCTGCATAACGGGCAATGCGAGCGGCCGCGTCAAGGAAGCCCGCGGCGGGGCTGGCATGCGCTCGGCACTCCTTATCCGTTCACGCCCCGGTTCTTGAGCACGAAGCAGGCCCCGCCTGCTTTCCGGATGCGGTTGCAGAGATCGTCAGCCTCACTTCGCGTGTCAGCCCCAATGCGCACCTGGTAGAACGCGTGCGAACCGCGGCTGCGCACCACAGAGCTCAACAGGCTGGGATCGCGCTCGCCGATGACGCTGCTGAGGCGCGTCACCGCGCGGGAATACATCGCCAGCGCCTTGTTGCGGTCAAAGCCGGCGGCGAGTTGCACCCCCCAGATCTTGGCGGCGGCGAGCTCGACATGCTGCTCGAGCTCGGCGACGAACGGGTTCGGTGCGCGCTTCAACAGCGCCACGAGATCGCGGCAACTCGTCGGCGGTGAACTGGGCGGCCCCTTGCCGGCGCCGCCGGTCTTGGCCCATGTGTCGATGCTCGCACCGGTGATGGCGTAGACGTAGTTGCGCGTCTGGTCCGGGATGCCACCGGTGCCGGCGAGCCATTCCTGCACCCGTCGCGGACCGGCATTATAGGCGGCCGCGGCGAGACCAAGATTGCCAAACTGGTTGCGCAACTCGTTCAAGAACTCGGCGGATTTCGGCAGCGCTTGCACCGGATTGAACGGATTGAGCAATCCGCGCTCGCTCGCGGTGCCCGGCATGAACTGCGCGATGCCCTGCGCATGTTCGCCGCTGCGCGTCATTGGCCCGACCGCATCGGCCTGAAAGCGGCTCTCCTGCCAGATCACGCGGGCGAAGAATTCCAATGGCAGGTTGGCATCGCGCGCGGCCGCCTCCACGATCAGGCAGATCGACTCCCGCGTGTCGCTCTCGCGCACAGGCTCGCCCCCTGCCGGTTTTGCCGGCGCCTCGGGGCCAAGCTGGGTAGGAGGGACCGGAGCATCCTCGGCAAGCGCCGGCGTGAAAACGAACGCCACAGCGAGCCCCCACCAGATCAGCTTCTGAGCCCGGACGAACGCCATGTCGCTCCCAATATCGGCTCTTGAACTCGAACCCCAAGGCAACTAGCAACGGCCGGAATTGGCAATGCTGAGCCCGGCCCGAATGCAGACAATCTATTTTGATCTCGACGGTACGCTGACCGATCCCAAGCCCGGGATCACCGGTTCGATCCAGTATGCCCTGAAAAAACTTGGGCAGGCGGTCCCGAGCCAGGATGAATTGGCCTGGTGCATCGGGCCGCCCCTGCATGCGAGCCTGAAGGCGCTGACCGGAACCGACGCGCTGGCCGACCAGGCGCTCCTGCTCTACCGCGAACGGTTTTCCGAGGTCGGGCTGTTCGAGAACTCACCCTATCCGGGCATTCACGGCACACTGGCGGCAGTGGCCGCGACCGGTGCGCGCATGTTCGTCGCGACCAGCAAACCCGCCGTCTACGCTACCCGCATCATCGAGCACTTCGGCCTGAAGCCGTATTTCGAGCGCGTGTTCGGCTCAGAGCTCGACGGCACGCGCGCCGACAAGCGCGACCTGCTTGCTTACGCGCTCCTTGAAGCCAAGGTCGATGCGCGTAGCGCGATCATGATCGGCGACCGCAGCCATGACGTGGTCGGCGCCCGGACCAACGGCATGACGGCAATCGGCGTACTCTATGGCTATGGCAGCGAGGCCGAGCTGCGAGGCGCAGGCGCGCATCACATCTGCGCCGCGCACCCGGAGCTGCTCGGCCATTGCGTCGCCTAAGCCGTAACAGTCTCGACCGCCGCAAGCATTCCCGTCTTCGGATGACAGTTCAGATATTCGAAGAACTGCTCATCCGCGGCGGCTACCGTAACCTCATGATAGAGTCGCAGCTTCGCTGACGGCCCCAGCGTCGACAGATACTTCATCGCCGCGCCGAAGATTTTGACGTGGGTCGGGTGCGATTCCGCCCATCGCTCCAGTGCAGCAAGACTTTTCCACCAGCTCTGGCCGTAGGATTTTTCACTCGCCTTGCCGTCGGCGGAGAGCACCTGCATGTAGCGGTTGGCATAGCAGCCGATCGCGAGCCCATCGTCGCGCAGGAAATCCATGCCCTCGCGCAACACCGGTTCGACGTCGTCGAGATAGAGCTTCCGTTCGGATGCCTCGGTATCGCTCCAGTCCTGCCCGGAGCGGATCAAACAGAGATTGTCGTTCGCCTTTACCCGCAGCCGCGTACCGTCACGGATCAACTCGGGATTGCCGCCGGGCGACATCGGATCGATCTGCGACAGCGGAATGCGATCGCGCATGCCGCCCCAATACGCGTGCTCCTGCACTTCCCCGCTCATGCCGTCCGCAATCGCCGCGACACCTTCGGGCCTGCCGAGCGAGGAGAATAGCGTCTCGTGCCGCGCGACAGCGGGTCGTAGTATCTCGACGAAGGTGCCGATGCCGTTGCGCTGCCTTCCCGTCCAAGCCTCGCGTGCCGGCGCAAACCAGGCGTCGAAGCGCGCGATGTTGTCCCAATAGGCCACCGAGACTGTGTTCCCGTGGCCAACCTGATCGACATAGTGTGCGCGATCCCAGTGCGTGGGACCGCCCTCGCCGGCAAACAGCCCGGCGATTTCGGCGAGCGCTTGCATCGCGGCCGCCTGTGCGGCCCCACGATGCTGCACGCCGAAATAGGCCATCACGACGCGGCTCACGCCGGGCTTGTAGCGCGCCACAAACGACGGATATGGCGGCTGGTAATCGTCAGGCACGCGCTTGTGGCGCGTGCGCTGGGTTTCGAGATACGCGGGAATTGCGGATTCCATGGTCATGTCCTCCCCTCGATCTCGGTGATCAACTCGCCGCCGCGCCAATGTCGGCAGGCTCGACGGTGTCGACCGGCAGCGCGAACTGCTCGACCCGCTTGTAGGGCTTCTTGTTGAGCAGCAAACGCGTGACGTCGGGCCGCGAATAATGCCCGGCTGGATCGGCTGCGTTCTTTGCGACGCCGATGGCGCCGAGGTCGATCTCGGCGATCAGCAGGCCCTCCTGGTCCGGCGCGAGCTTGTCGCCGATCTGGCTGCCGTCGGGTCCATAGATGGCGGCGAAACCACCGCCGACATGCAGCAGCGCATTCTTGTCGGGCCGGTCGCAAAGCTCGTCGATCATCGACTGCGACACCGTCGCGCAAGGCGCGAGCACGAAGCAGGAGCCCTCGACCGCGTAGACGCGGGAGGCGGCGTTGTTAACCTCGGCCCCCAATGCCGGCGCGAAAGGATCGTACAGCGAGAAGCTCGGCCACGCCGCCACGTGCACCTGCTCGTTCTGGGCGTACATCGCGTATTTCGACAGCGGCTGGAGATGCTCCCAGCAGCACAGCGCACCGATGCGGCCGATGTCGGGCCGGGCATGGACCGCGAGATCGCTGCCGTCGCCTTCGCCATAGACCGTGCGTTCGGCATGGGTCGGCCGCAATTTGCGACGCTTGGCGATGGTCTCGCCGTCGGGGCCGATCAGCCATTGCGCCAGATAAAGGCTGCCGCCGTCGCGCTCGGACAGTCCGATCACGGCCGTGAGCTTGGCCTTGCGCACGGCCTCGCGCAGCCGCTCGGCCTGCGGGCTGTCATAGGACAGCGAATTGTCGAAATAGCGCTGCACGAAGCCGCGGCCGATCGCCCAGGCCGGCGAGTCCATCCAGATATGCCAGGGGTAGCCGGGGATGAAAGCCTCCGGAAACGCGATCAGCTTGGCACCCTTCTCGGCGGCTTCCCTGATCAGCGCGATCGACTTGTCGATCGACGCGTCGAGATCGAGCCAGGCGGGTGCCGCCTGCACCACCGCGACCTTGTATTTCGGATGTTCGATGCCCATTGCCGCCTCCATTGCCGGTTGATCCAAGACCGCGTCCGATGCAGTCTATTGGGCCAAGCCGGGCGGCCGCGCGCTCGACCACGGCGGAACAAAAACTCGACTGGAGGGGATCGCGCCCCGGTACGGAACTTGCCTGCGGTCAGGCTGGATCTGCGCCACCATGCGGTTTTGCCCGAGGTGAAAGGGAGGCCTGCCGATGACAATCCAGTTCACGACCGACGGCAGCCCCGGCTATCGGCGGCTCGCCCTCTGGCAGGATATCGTCTGCGACGTCTTCGTCGGGCTGGACTGCAAGTCCGACCTCGGCAGCGCCTTTCATGGCTCGGTCACGCAAGCCCCGCTCGGCAAGGCCGTCTGCTCCGAAGTGTGCTCCGACCGCCAGCACGTCTTCCGCACGCCCTCGCGCATCGCCCGCTCGGATCAGGATTATGTTCTGGTCGCGCTCGGCAATCGCGGCGATGGCGGTGTGGTGCAGGACGGTCGCGACACCGTGATCCATCCCGGCGAGTTCGCGCTCTACGACACTACGCGTCCCTATGAGCTGAAATTCAAGGACTCGTTCTCGCAGACCATCTTCAAGGTGCCCCGCGAGATGCTGCAGCGGCGGCTCGGCGGCACCGAGACACTCACCGCGATCACATTCGGGGCCGACATGCCGGTCGAGCGCTTGGCCTATGATTTCATCTTCAGGCTCTGCCAGAGCGCGGACCGGCTGGCTCCGAACAGCGCCGCCGCGTTGTCCGAGCAGGCTGTCGACTTGCTGGCGATGGCACTGAGCGAGCGGCTCGGCTCGACATCGCTGCCGTCCTCGACTCATCGCTCCGCCCTGCTCTACCGGCTCAAGGCGCATGTCCGTGCGCGCCTCGCCGATCCCGATCTCTCGCTGGCTGAGACCGCCACAGCGCTCGGCATCTCCTCGCGCTATGTCAACGATCTCCTCGCCGACGAGGACACCTCGTTCCAGCGCCATGTGCTTGCCGTGCGCCTGGCGCAATGCAAGCGCGACCTCGCCTCGCCCCTGCTCGCTCATCGCCACGTGAGCGAGATCGCGTTTGCCTGGGGCTTCAACGACGTCTCGCATTTCGGCCGCGTCTTCCGTGAGCATTTCGGGATGTCACCGCGCGACTTCAGGCAGAGCCAATTGCGGCACTGACATCCAGTCCGGCCAGCCACCTTTGGAGCCTTTGCCTCAGGCGAAGGTACTCGCGCGTCGCAGGATGCAGCCTTCGACGACATGCGTCTGCACGACCAGGCCATTCCCGAGCAAGGCGGGTATGTCAGCACGCAATAGGACAAGGCGCTTGCTTGCATTACGATCGGCATCCAAGGTCGCGCCAATCAACCGCCGGCCACGAGGAGCAGTTCGATGGAATACCGACGCTTGGGCCGGTCCGGCCTCATGGTGCCCGCTTTGAGCCTTGGCACGGGCACCTTCGGCGGTGTTGGTCGCCTCGCGGCATGGGGGACGACCGACGCGACCGAAGCGCGGCGCCTTCTCGACATTTGCCTGGAAGCCGGCGTGTCGATGTTCGACACGGCCGACGTCTATTCGCTCGGCGAATCCGAGCGCGTCCTCGGCGAAGCCATCAAGGGCCGCCGCGACAAGGTGCTGGTCTCGACCAAGGCCACCTTCCGCTTCGGCGACGGCCTCAACGACATCGGCTCGTCGCGGCAGCATCTGCTCGCGGCGATCGACGGCTCGCTGAAGCGGCTCGGCACCGACCATATCGATCTGTTCCAACTCCATGGCTTCGACGCCATGACGCCGCCCGAGGAGGTGCTTGCCACTCTCGACGTGCTCGTGCGCGCCGGCAAGATCCGCTATGTCGGCGTCTCGAATTTCTCGGGCTGGCACCTGATGAAATCGCTCGGCGTTGCCGACAAGCACGGCTTCCCGCGCTATGTCGCCAACCAGACCTATTATTCGCTGGTCGGGCGCGACTATGAGTGGGAGCTGATGCCGCTCGGTCTCGACCAGGGACTTGGCGCCGTGGTCTGGTCGCCGCTCGGGTGGGGCCGCCTCACCGGAAAGATCCGCCGCGACCAGCCAAAGCCTGAAGTGAGCCGCCTGCCGCAGACTGCCGATTTCGGACCACCCGTGCCCGACGAACACGTCTATCGCGTCGTCGACGCCATCGACGAGGTCGCCAAGGAGACCGGAAAGAGCGTCTCGCAGATCGCCCTGAACTGGTTGCTCCAGCGTCCGACCGTTTCGACGCTGATCATCGGCGCGCGCAACGAAGCGCAACTGCGCGAAAATCTGGGGGCGGTCGGCTGGTCGCTGTCGAAGGACCAGATCAACAAGCTCGATGCCGCGAGCAAGGTGACATTGCCCTATCCGTACTGGCACCAGCGCGGCACTTTCTCCGACCGCAATCCACCGCCGGTGTGATTGACCGCGCCCGCAAGGGCTGGCTTGAGCTGCATCAATCCGGCCCATGCAGATCGTGGCATCGTGCCGCCGGCGAGGCAGCCCGATGCGCCGATTTGCCATGAAAGCCCTGTTCACGGCCCTCAATCTCGACCGCGCTGAGCGGACGCGGATCGATTGGGATCGCCGCATCCTGATCTTCTCGACGGTCGTGACACTCGGCCTGGTCGCGCTCTACATCTACGGCAAGGCGACCGCGCGCTGGTGAGCGCACGAACTGCGCGCCGATCCATGCCCGGAGCGCCGGGCGACCTGCGTAAGGCACAGGAACCGCCGGTGTCCTGCCGGGTTGCGATGGTCGAAGCAATTTCCTAATCGAGGGGATACTCACGGCTCGAATCAAGCGCGCTTTGACCATGTCTGTCCTAATCGAGCATGCCGACGGCCTGCCGCAGCCACAGCGCAACCAGGCAATCCTGACGATTGCGCTCGGCATCACCATGGCCGTCGTGGACAGCGCCATCGCCAATGTCGCGCTGCCGACGATCGCAACCGACCTGAATGCGAGCCCGGCCTTTTCGATCTGGATCGTCAACGGCTATCAGCTTGCAATCACGATCTCGCTCTTGCCGCTGGCTTCGCTCGGCGAGATCGTAGGTTATCGCCGCGTCTATCTGGTCGGACTCGTGCTGTTCACGCTCGCATCCGCCTTCTGCGCGCTGGCACATACGCTGCCGCTGCTCACGATCGCACGCATCATCCAGGGGTTTGGCGCGGCCGGCATCATGAGCGTCAATTCGGCGCTGGTCCGCTTCACCTATCCGCGCAGCCTGCTCGGCCGCGGCATCGGCCTCAATGCGCTCGTCGTCGCCTTCTCCGCCGCTATCGGCCCTACGCTCGCCGCCGGCATCCTCGCCGTCGGCAGTTGGCCCTGGCTGTTCGCCATCAACGTGCCACTCGGCGTGATCACGCTCGTGTTCGGCCTACGCAGCCTGCCACATACGACAGCTGCCAGCCATTCCTTCGACTGGCAGAGCGCGGGGCTCTCGGCAATCACCTTTGGCGTCGGCATCGCCGCGATCGACAGTGTCGGTCATGGCGAGGCGGCCGTCACCTGCCTGGTTCAGTTCGCGATCGCGATCGTCGCCGGCGCACTGCTCATTTATCGCGAAACGCACATGAAGTCGCCGCTGCTGCCGGTCGACCTGCTGCGCATTCCGGTGTTCGGCTTGTCGATTGCGACCTCGATCGCCTCGTTCTGCGGGCAGATGCTGGCCTTCGTCGCGATCCCCTTCTACCTCCAGAGCCGCTTCGGCTATTCGGCCGTGCATATGGGCCTGCTGATCACGCCGTGGCCGATCGCGGTGGCGTGCGCAGCGCCCCTCGCCGGCCGCCTGGTCGATCGCTATCCGGCCGGCCTGCTCGGCGGCGTCGGGCTGACGCTGTTCGCCTGTGGCCTTGCCTCGCTCGCTTTCCTGCCTGTGAGCCCGACGCCGCTCGACGTGGTCTGGCGAATGGCCCTGGCAGGCTTCGGCTTTGGTCTATTCCAGACCCCCAATAATCGCACCATGATCGCGGCCGCCCCGCGCGACCGCGCCGGCGGCGCGAGCGGCATGCTGGGCACGGCGCGCCTGCTCGGCCAAACCACGGGCGCGGCGCTGGTCGCGCTCTTCCTCGGCCGCTACCCGGTTGAGGGAACGCGGATCGCGCTTCTCACCGGCGTCGGATTTGCCCTCTGCGGCGCGATGCTGAGCATGCTGCGGCTGTCGCCCGCGGGTGCGCGCGGCGCCGAACATGTCCGCGTGCAGGACGACCAGCGCCTGCGGGGCGAATAGCGTCCTCAGTTTATGACAGGGCATGAACAAAAAGGCCGGCTCTTCAGCCGGCCTTTTTAGATTCATGAAGCGCGGATCAAGCCTTGACCAGCGGGCCCTTCGAGGTCGGCCCCTTGGAGCCGCCGGGGCCGCCCGGCTTGTTGGGCTTGCCCGGCGGGCGCTTGCGGGTGCCGGGCAGCTTTTCCTGCTTCGGCGTGACCGGGCCTTCGACGAACTCGAAACCGATCTTGTCCTTGGTCTCGTCGGCCTCGTCCTTGACCAGGACGACGCGGACGTGGCCGCCACCCTTGAGCTTGCCGAACAGCACTTCGTCAGCCAGCGGCTTCTTGATGTGCTCCTGGATCACGCGAGCCATCGGCCGAGCACCCATCTGCTCGTCATAGCCGTGCTGGACCAGCCAGGTCTTGGCGGGCTCAGACAGCTCGATGGTGACGTCGCGGTCGCCGAGTTGCGCCTCGAGCTGAAGCACGAACTTCTCGACCACGGTGCCGATCACCTCGACGCTGAGATGGCCGAACGAGACGATGGCATCGAGGCGGTTGCGGAATTCCGGCGCGAACTGCCGGTTGATCGCCTCGTGATCGTCGCCTTCCCGCTTCGAACGCGTGAAGCCGAACGCCTGCTTGGCAAGATCCGCCGCGCCCGCATTCGTGGTCATGATCAGGATCACGTTGCGGAAGTTGACCTGCTTGCCGTTGTGGTCGGTGAGCCGGCCGTGGTCCATGATCTGGAGCAGCACGTTGTAGAGGTCGGGATGCGCCTTCTCGATTTCGTCGAGCAGCACAACGCAATGCGGATGCTGATCGACGCCGTCGGTCAACAAGCCGCCCTGGTCGAAGCCGACATAGCCGGGGGGCGCACCGATCAGGCGCGACACGGTGTGCCGCTCCATGTATTCGGACATATCGAAGCGCAGCAACTCGACGCCGAGTGTCGCCGCCAGTTGCTTCGCGACCTCGGTCTTGCCGACGCCGGTCGGGCCCGAGAACAAATAGCAGCCGATCGGCTTCTCCGGCTCGCGCAAGCCGGCACGCGCCAGTTTGATCGATGCCGCAAGCGACTCGATCGCCTTGTCCTGGCCGAACACCGTGCGCTTCAGGGTCTGCTCGAGATGCTTGAGCACCTCGGCATCGTCCTTCGACACGCTCTTCGGCGGGATCCGCGCCATCGAGGCGATCGTGGTCTCGATCTCCTTGATGCCGATCGTCTTCTTGCGCTTGTTCTCGGCGACCAGCATCTGCGCCGCGCCGGATTCGTCGATCACGTCGATCGCCTTGTCGGGCAGCTTGCGGTCGTGGATGTAGCGCGAGGACAGTTGCACCGCAGCCTCGATCGCCTCATTGGTGTATTTCAGCCGGTGGTAGTCCTCGAAGTAGGGCTTGAGGCCCTTGAGAATCGCGATGGCGTCCTCGACCGTCGGCTCGTTGATGTCGATCTTCTGGAAACGCCGCACCAGCGCGCGGTCCTTCTCGAAGTGCTGGCGGTATTCCTTGTAGGTGGTCGAGCCCATGCAGCGGATCGTGCCCGAGGCGAGCGCCGGCTTGAGCAGGTTCGAAGCATCCATCGCCCCGCCCGACGTCGCGCCCGCACCGATCACGGTGTGGATCTCGTCGATGAACAGGATGGCGTTGGGATGCGCCTCGAGCTCCTTGAGCACCTGCTTGAGACGCTCTTCGAAGTCGCCGCGATAGCGCGTGCCCGCGAGCAGCGTGCCCATGTCCAGCGAGAACACGGTCGCAGCCGCCAGAACCTCCGGCACTTCACTGTCGACGATGCGCTTGGCGAGGCCCTCCGCGATCGCGGTCTTGCCGACGCCGGCCTCACCCACGAACAACGGATTGTTCTTCTGCCGGCGGCACAGCACCTGGATCGCGCGGTTGATCTCGGAATTGCGCCCGATCACCGGATCGATCTTGCCGTCACGCGCCTTCTTGTTGAGGTTGACGCAATAGGTCTCGAGCGCCTCGCCCTTCTTCTTGGCGTCCTCGTTGCCCTTGGTCTCGGTCTCCTCGTCGACACCGCGCACGGGTCGTGCCTCGGAGACGCCCGGCCGCTTGGCAATGCCGTGGCTGATGTAATTGACGGCGTCATAGCGCGTCATGTCCTGCTCTTGCAGGAAGTACGCGGCATGGCTTTCGCGCTCGGCGAAGATCGCGATCAGCACGTTCGCACCGGTCACCTCTTCGCGACCGGATGACTGCACATGGATCACCGCGCGCTGGATCACGCGCTGGAAACCGGCGGTCGGCTTGGCGTCATCGGCGCCGTCCGTCACCAGATTCTCGAATTCGGTTTCAAGATAATTGACGAGGCTCGTGCGCAGCTTGTCGAGATCGACGCTACAGGCGCGCATCACGGCGGCTGCGTCGGAATCGTCGATCAAGGAAAGCAGGAGATGCTCGAGCGTCGCGTATTGGTGATGACGCTCGTTGGCGATCGCCAGCGCACGATGCAGGGATTGTTCAAGGCTTTGGGAAAAAGTCGGCATTCGCGTCCTCTATGGCCCCCACCATCATGATCGTCATCGCCCGGTCAGGCAACAACAACCTTTGTCACATATAGTTATACAAGATCGCGGCGAAAGACCGGTTCCGCGACTCGGCAGCGACACACCTGCGGTATTTTCGATGCAAAACCCGTTCCGATTTGGGCAGGATTCCCAGACGGATTCTCGCCGGCGCGGATTTCCGTAGTTTTGCCGATGGTCATCGACGCCACGCCAACAGATCACGCGACGATCACACTGTGCCATGCGCAAGGGGCGGCTTCGAAGGTGCCTTGTCGTGCCCTACTTCTTTTCCATCACGCATTGCAGCGGGTGTTGATGCTTGCGGGCAAAGTCCATCACCTGCGTCACCTTGGTCTCGGCAATCTCGTAGGTGAACACGCCGCACTCGCCGATGCCGTGATGGTGGACATGCAGCATGATCTTGGTCGCTGCCTCGACGTCCTTCTGGAAGAACTTCTCCAGCACGTGGACGACGAATTCCATCGGCGTGTAGTCGTCGTTGAGGATCAGCACACGGTAGAGGTTCGGCCGCTTGGTCTTCGGTTTGACCTTGGTGATGACCGACGTGTTCGGACCCGCCGGGCCTCCGGAACGGTTCTCGTCATTGCTCATCCGGGGAGCGTGGGCGGCGGCGGCCGCGGACAGGTCGAGTCTGGAAGACAATTGCGGCATGGCTCAGGCGTTCAAATTCCCCACGGAAGCGTATGACAGTCTGCCGCGCAGCCCCACCTTACGGGACCTCGCACTGGCGCGCCGCCTTGTTGGATCGCCGCTTCCCATCGGTCCGGTCGGCACCGGATCGATTAGTGGGAATATGGGCCTGCCCCCGGCTCGTCGCAAGCGTGCAAAGGTCCAGCCAATGCGGCCGCGGCGGTCCCGATTCCCGGTCCGGGCGATCCTGATCAAGGTTAATCAATCCGGACCGATTTGACAAAAATTTCCGGTCAGCCTGTTCAGACCGTGTTGACCAGGAACCCGACACGGACATGGCCGGGGCGGTTCGGCGCGAGATTCCTCCGTTTTTCTACGGCCCAATTTACCCGCCGTTGAAAGATGTGGCGTGAAATCGGGCAAAATCACAGATCTCGGGGATCGCCATGTCTTGCTTGCCCGCTGTCAGCCGCACCAGACGACAGCTCGCCCGCTTCGCCGGGGCCGAGCAAGGCAACATTGCCGTGATCTTTGCCATCGCGCTGGTCCCGATCCTGGGCTTCGTCGGCGCGGCCGTCGACTACAGTCGCGCCGTGCAGGCCCGCTCCTCGATGCAGGCAGCGCTCGACTCGACCGCGCTGATGCTGTCCAAGGACTTGTCATCAGGCGCCATCACAACGGCGCAGATCAGCACGAAGGCGACCGCCTATTTCAACGCGCTGTTCACCGACACCTCGGCACTGCCGAACGTCACGGTTAACGCGACCTACACCGCGAGCACGTCCATGGGCTCGACCATCCAGGTCACCGGTGACGGCAACTTCACGACCACCTTCATGAAGATTGCCGGCTACCCGACGCTCGACATCAACACGTCGTCCACCAGTGCCTGGGGCATGACGCGGATGCGCGTCGCCATGGCACTCGACAACACCGGCTCGATGGCCCAGAGCGGGAAGATCGGCGCCCTGCGCACCGCCGCCAGCAACCTGGTCGACCAGCTCAGCACGCTCGCGAAGACCAATGGCGACATCTACATCTCGGTCGTCCCCTTCGCCAAGGACGTCAATGTCGGCAGCACCAATTACAGCCAGTCATGGCTCGACTGGACGGACTGGAATTCTGCGAACGGCACCAGCACCTGCACTGCGCGCAACAGTTGGGGCCAATGCACCAGTTCGACCTGGACGCCGGCCAACCACAACACCTGGACCGGCTGCGTGACCGACCGCACCCAGCCCTACGACACGCAGAGCACCACGCCGACGACAAGCAACGTCGCGACCCTGTTCCCGGCCGAAGAGTATTATGAAAACGGCGAATATTACTGCAAGACCGGCAACAGCCCCCAGCTTCAGCCGATCATGCCGCTGAGCTACGACTGGACGTCGATCAAGACGACGATCAACAACATGCAGCCCACCGGCGGTACCAACCAACCGATCGGACTGGCATGGGCGTGGATGACGCTTCAGCAAAGTTCGCCGATGAATGCGCCTGCGCTCGACAGCAACTACACCTACAAGCAGGCGATCATCCTGCTGTCGGACGGCCTCAACACCGAAGATCGTTGGCCGGCCTACGGCAACGGCAACACCCAGTTCAACGGCTCGATCGACGCACGGCAGAAGATCCTGTGCGACAACATCAAGGCCCAGGGCATCACGATCTACACGGTGCAGGTCAACACCGGCTCCGATCCGACCTCGAGCGTGATGCAATATTGCGCGAGCAGCACCGACAAGTTCTTCCTGATCACGTCGGCCAACCAGACCGTCTCGGTTTTCCAGAGCATCGGCACATCGCTGTCGAAGCTGCGCGTGGCACGCTGATCGAAGCCATCGCAACAAACGAAAAAAAGCCCGGCTGATTCAGCCGGGCTTTTTGATTCCAGGAGTTTAGAAATTACTGCGCGGCCGGCGTGAACTTCGACACGACCGTCTCGACCGGCTTGAACGCCTGCTTGGCGAGGTCGCTGTAGAGGCCGGCGATCTTCTGCGATTCCGCGACGAAGGTCTCGTAGGCGGAGCGGGCGAAGTCGGTCTGGGCTTCCATCGCCTTGTCCAGCGACTTCACGCCGGAAAGCTTCTCGACGAACGACTTGGTGTCTTCAAAGGACTTCTTGGTGTAGTCGCCATAAGCGCTGGCGATCGCCTGGAGGCCATGCTGCACCGAGGTCGCGGACGCAACGCACGTCTCGAAATGCTCTTTCCCGTAGTTCTGGAAGTCTTCAACCTTGAACATCTTGAAATCCTTTTCCCTGGCTCGTGTCCGGAAGCCCCGGCTCCCTGACTCTGCCCACAATTAGTGCAACGCACAAAAAAGTCAAGAATCTTGTGCGACGCACAAAAATCGATGCAAGTTACGGAGATTCCCGGGCTTTCCCGCAAGGGTTCCTTAAGCTTTTGGAAACCGCGGCACCCTACCCTGATTCCCTGGACGTGTTCACCTTCCGCAGACGGTCAAAAGCCGTTTGAGAACATCACCTTAGCCAGAACAGCGGCTCAGGCCCAACGTCCCCCGCAGTGAGCACCAGCGGAGGGACAGCATGAGCAGGTAATGATCCCGGGTCCGCAGGGCACAATTTCGCCTCACGAGCCGGTGATCAAGTCACAAACGGGGACGGGGTTCCATGCTTCGTAACAACTGGTCTTCCTCGCGCTTGGCGCGGGTCGGCGTTTTCGGGCTTCTCACGGTCACAACTGCCGTCATCTTCACGACCGATGCAGCCGACGCGCGGCGCCATCGGCGCCATTACGCACACCACCGGGTGCAGCGCGAAGCGTCCGAGAGCTCCAGCCCGAAATTCGCGTCGATCATCGTCGACGGCAATTCCGGCGCGGTGCTCCAGTCGAACAACCCCGACGGGCTGCGCCATCCCGCTTCGCTCACCAAGATCATGACGCTCTATCTTCTGTTCGAGCGCCTGGAGTCCGGCAAGATGAAGCTCGACACCGAGATGCCGGTGTCCCAGCACGCCGCCGACCAGGATCCGACCAAGCTCAATCTGCATGCCGGCCAGACCATCCGCGTGGAAGACGCGATCAAGGGCCTCGTCACCCGCTCGGCCAACGACGCGGCCGTGGTGATCGCGGAAGCGATCGCCGGCGACGAGGACGATTTCGCCGCGATGATGACGCGCAAGGCGCGCGCGCTCGGCATGTCCAAGACGGTCTATCGCAACGCCAATGGACTGCCGAACGACGAACAGGTCACCACCGCTCGCGACCAGGCCACGCTCGGCCGCGCCATCCAGGAGCGCTTCCCGCGCTATTATCGCTATTTCTCGACCACCTCCTTCACCTGGCGCGGTGAGCAGATCCGCAACCACAATCACCTGCTCGGCAGCGTCGAGGGCGTGGACGGCATCAAGACCGGCTACACGCGCGCCTCAGGCTTCAACCTGGTGACCTCGTTGCGCCGCGGCAACCGCCATTTGATCGGCGTGGTGCTGGGCGGCCGCAGCGGCGGCTCGCGCGATGCCATCATGCGCAACCTGCTCGCGGAGAACCTCGAGAAGGGTGCGACCACCCACACCGTCGCCGCGGTGACCGAGCGTAATAGCGCCGACGCCAACACCGACGTCGCCGATGCGTCGGATATCCCAGCCCGCCCCGCTCAGCCGGTTCAGGTCGCGGCCGCTCCTTCCCCCGAGGCAGCCGCGCCGCGTCCCTCGCGCCTGGCGACCCTTGCCGCCGCGACGGCCGCGATGCCGCCGGTCCAGCCCAAGCCTGAAGCCAAGCCGATGGAGTCCAGGATCGAACCCGCGCCGCTGACCAATGGCGTGATCTCGAGCCAGCCGCTCTCCCTCATTCCGGGTTCGTCCGAGCCGATGAAGCCGGTCCGGGTCAAGACGGTTCAGGTCAAGGCCGGCGCAGTGAAGGTTGCCTCCGCCGCACCGACCCAGGTCGCCCCGCAGGTCACCAACACGATTTCACCCCGCAACGACGTCGCCGAGACCTCCGGCGCCGTCGTCGCCCGGGCCGACGTCATCAACAGGTCGGAGCCCGCCCCGTCCGAAATGCCGCAGCAGCCCGCAGGCTTCGGCACCGGCAAGGGCATCCTCGGGGTGCTCCCGGCGGCCACGGCCGCTTCCCCGGCGCCCGCTCCCGTCGCCAGGCTTGCCTCGGCCGATCCGGCACCGCAGCCGCTCCAGATGAGCGCCACAACCAGGCCCGCTGTTACCCATAGCGGCTGGATCGTCCAGGTTGGCGCGCTCGAGAGCGAGAGCGAGGCCCAGCAGCGCATCGAAACCGCCCGCAGTTCGGCCCGAGGCCTGCTTAGCAAGGCCGACCCGTTCACGGAGCCTGTCGTCGCCAGGGACAATCGCAAGCTCTACCGCGCCCGCTTCGCCGGCCTCGAGCGGGACCAGGCCGAGGCAGTGTGCCGGACGCTGAAGCGCGCCGACATCTCCTGCATGACCGTCCGCAACTGAGCTCTCCCGGCCTTTCCAAACCGAAATGCCCGCGCCTTGCGCGGGCATTTTTGTTTCGGGGATGCGGTGGCGCGGGAAGCTGTTCCGCGACAACCTCTCGTCAAGAATTTACGGTTAAAACTTTGCTCAAGGGATCGACCACGCCGACAATGGCGGGCATCGGGCGACGGCAAACGGAGCAAGCGGAGCTTACACGGTACGGGCGTTTGTGGCGTGGTGCCGGAGTTAGCCGTTATGCGTACGAAGCAGAGTATCCTTGGCCTCGTTTACCCGGGCAGCGAGGTACGTCGAGCCCCCCTGGTCGGGATGCAGTTTCTTCATGAGGGATTTGTGCGCCCGGCTGATGTCGTCGCGCCCCGCTCCCGGCTGCAAGCCAAGGATCTGATAGGCTTCCTCCGCCGTCATTTTGCCGCTCGCCGTCGTGCGGCGTTGCCCCCCTGCCGCGTTGCCTTGCGCGTTCTGACGCCAGGCGGGAAACCGGCGGTCCAGATAGCTTTCGAGTAGGGCCACGCTCTCGGCGTCGAACGCCGGGACCATCGCCAGCAGGCTAGCGAGATCGAACTCGTCGAGGCTGCGTCCGGCGTAAGGTCCGGCGACGATCTCGCCCGAGAGCTGGCCTGACTCGTGATCGAGCCGCATGTCCAGGAATTGCGAGCGCACGCGCGAACTCTGGCCGGACGGGCGCGTTGCGCCACCGCCAAACAGCCCCCCCATATTCCCGAACCCCGCATTCGCGAGCGGCGTCCAGCCGAGCAATCCCGCCCCGAATATTCCGAGCGGGATCGCGACCGCCAGTTCGCCCCTCAATCCGGTGAAGGCGGCCACTGCGAGCGCGACCACGCCGCCGCCGACCTTGATGGCCCGCGCCAACGCCGCCGGATTCGCGGCGCGGAACATCTGGAGCAACAGATAAAGCGTGATAACGGCCACAACGCCGGCGATCAGGGTCATGGCCGGAATATAGTCGCCCTCTTGTCAAAAAGCATGTTGTCCTTCCATCAGTCCACGATCGGAAGGCGACACGAGAGGTTCAATTCCGTCACTGTCGGCGGTAGCGGAGGTCGCATCATTATCGCAGGGGTGATGGTGAGGATTTCGAGGGAACGATGAGCAACGTGTTCAAGCCACCGATAGTACCGGCCGCGTTCTTCGGTATCGTGCTTGGCCTTGCAGGTCTTGGCCTTGCCTGGCGCGCTGCGCACCAGGTCTGGCACTTGCCCGCCATCGTCGGTGAAATCATTCTCGGTCTCGCCTCCGTCGTCTGGGCTGCGCTGATTGCTCTCTTCGCGCTGCGTTGGATTTTCGCGCGGGCCGAGTCGCTCGATTGTGCAGGGACGCCTGCTGCCGCCGGTTGCGGCTCAGCCTCCGGCGCAGGCCGCGCCGGCTTGACGCACTACTTCATCTGCCCGATCAGTTGCGCCGCGCCGTTCGCCGTCTTCGCCAATTTCAACAGCGCCTCGCGACCGCCGGCAGCGTAGGCCGCGGCGGCGCGCAACAGCTCGCGCAGCTGCGCCGCCGCGCCCGGATCGAACCGGCACCAGGCGCCGCCCGTCAGACGTGCGATTTCGCGAAACGCGTGTTCGGCGACCACATCATGACCTTCCTGAAACAGGAACACCGGCACTTTCAGCATGCCGAGTTCGCCGGCCTTGGCGCAGAGCGCATCGACCTTCTCTTCCATGGCGTCGCCGACGAAGACCACGGCACGCACGCCCGATGCGACCGCCTCACGCCGCGCATCGGTCAGCACCCTGCCGATCTGGGTGTCGCCGCCGCGGCAATCGATCTTGCTCATCAGCGTCGCAAGCTTGCCGCTGTCCGAAATCCATCCCGTCGCTCGACATTCGTTGAAGCCGCGATAATAGACGAGCCGGATGTCGAGGCTGCCGAGCGCTGCGGCCTCGCGAAACATGTCGACCTGAAGCGCGCAGGCCATGTCCCAGGTCGGCTGCCGGCTCATCGTCGCATCCAGCGCGAAGATCAAGCGGCCTTTCGCACCGGGTGCATGCGGCGACAGCGCATGCGCCTTGGCGACGAAGGCGGCGACGTCCTCCGCGGTCGAGGTCTTTGCCTGCGGCAGTGCGCCGTCACCTTCGGCTCTCGCCGACACGGCATCGCTATTGCGCGGTTTGATGGGGTCGCCGGACATCTGGGATCACACTCGGTGTCACGCCACCAATGTGGATAGCGCGCCCTGCCCGGTCAATGTGCAAAGCCTCCGCCGACGGTGTCGGCGGAGGCTTTGAGAGGCATTTCGAGCTATGTCGAGCGAGTCAGCTCTTCTCAGATCAGCTCTTGGCTGGCGCCATCAGGGCGACCGGGCCGGGCTCGAGGATCTTGGGCGGAGCAGAATGGGTATCGACCGGTGCGATCGCACTGTCGGTGTCGCTCAGGAATTTATCGAGCATGCCCTGGATCGAGCTCTTGGCGTCATCCGGGCCAGTGTCGCGCATGTCGTTGTGCTGGAAGTTGGTCTTCACAACCTCAATACCGGCCTTCTCGCACTCCTCGTCGGTCGGGATCACGCCTGGATCGGTCTTGAACTGCGGATCATGAGAACGGAACGACAGGATCTTGAACTTGCCCGCAGTGACGAAAGGCACACGGAGATTGTCCAGCGTGACGACCTTCTTGACCTCATCCGGGTACTGCTTGGCGAAATACATGGTGATGTCGCCGCCCATGGAATGACCGACCATCGTCACCTTGGAGTAGTCGGCGTTGGGCTGAACCTTCTTCATCTCCTGCATCGCCAGATGGATGTTGGCGACGCCGCGCAGGATCTGCGGCAGGCGGCCGACATAGAGCTCGCCGGGCTTGGTCACCATCGGCGGGTCGGTCGGCAAATCGTGCTGGGGGCTGACGACCAGATAACCACGCGCAGCGAAGATGTTGGCGAGGAAGCCGTACTCGGTGTTCTTGACGGTGTTGCCGTGATTGATCACGGCAACCGGAAGGGTGATCATGCCGGCGTTGGCCTGCATTTCCTTGTCGCGACGGATGGCGATGTCGACAGGCACGGGACGATTGTCGCGCGAGGCGTCATAGAAGGTGATGGTCTCGTGCTTGATGGCCCACTTGCTCGCCGTGAAATAGGCGACGCCGCAGAGGGCTCCGACAGAAACCAGAACGGCAATTCCACGCTTCATTTTCGTCCTCAGCCTCAGGCTCTTGCGGCCTGAATCCCTGTTGAAAATCGTGTTTCTTCCGGGGCTCTCCGGCCCCTGGTCGCCTATTCCCTAATATATGTCACAGCAGCGTGACAGGAAGGCTAAATATTGTGATCCGGCAGCCCTTTCATTGTGCGACGCACACGTTTGGTGGGCACCCTGTTATGGTACCGCTACGTCCGGATGCAGATGAGCATCCGACGCAACCCGTCACGATCGGGTTCAATTTTGCGGTGAATGCCGGGGGAAAACGACTTGGGGCGGCGTTGGGTTCCCTCGAGGACCGGTCGCCATCATCGACCGGAAGTAGCAGCGTACCGCCTAGGCCCCGAGGATGTCATGAACCTCGAGCGGCTTGTCGACCTGGCTGAACCACTCCGCGCGATTTGCCGCACGTCGACGGCCGCGCTCATCGAGCGGCAGCTTGAGCTGGCGCAGCAGGCTCGTCACCTCTTCCCGCGCAGTGAGATGGCCGAGATTGGGCCGCATCCCGAGCGTGGCCTCGTCGATCTCGTCAAGCGCCGTCAGGCCGCGCGGGAAGAACTCGCGATAGACGACGCGCTCGGCGAAACCGTCGACGTAGCGGAAGCCCAGCCGCAGCGACAAGTCCTTCAGCCCCTCGGCGACGAGCTGCTTGTTGCGCGAGCCGAGCATCGACAGGCGGTTGCGCACCACGATCCAGTCGGTGGTCGAGCCGTCGAGCTGGCGGCGCTTGCGCCTGACGTCGCGCACCATCTCGGCGTAGTGGCTTTCCCCCGTCACGGCGTAGTTGGCGGGATCGACGGTGCCGAGCACGTCGAAATCGAGGAAGCTGTCGTTGATCGGCGTAACCAGCGTGTCGGCCATCGAATGGGCCAGCCGCATCAGATAGCTGTCGGTGCCGGGCGTATCGATGACGATGAAGTCGAAACTGCTCTCCACCGCCGAGACCGCCTCCATGAACTGCTGGAACTCGGAATTCTCGTTGTCGGCGATTTGCATGGTCTCGCCGAGTTTGATGCAGCGATGCACCGGCAGCTCGAGATCGACCTTGGTGCGGCGCGCCCATGCCGAGCGGTTGTTGATGTAGCGGGTGAAGCTTTGCTGACGGCAATCGAGGTCGATGGTGGCGACGCGCTGGCCGGCCTTCAGGAGCGCAACCGCGATGTGCAGGGCGGTGGTCGATTTGCCGGAGCCGCCCTTTTCATTGCCGAGCACGACGACATGCGCCGAGCCGGATTGGCTTTGGCTAGCCTGCACGAGCATGGCGATCCTCGACACCCCTGAACAATATCTTCGAGTTGGCCGCGTCTGCGGTCAAGTGAAATGCGTGACGGGATGACGAAATCACCGTGCGATGATGGGTCATCATGAATCGCGCCGCGACATTGCGCCTGTGATCCAGCCCACGATCACGCGACATCATCGCAGCACGGGAATGCTGTGCCCGATGTCGATGCATGGCGTCCACGACCGCCGCTTGTTAAGGTTAGCCGGCTGCGCGGCTGATCGACAATATCGCGGTTCAGAGCAGCCCGAGATCGCGCAGCTCGCGCCGCATCGGCTCGGGCATCGCCGCGATCGTGCCCGCGGCGGATTTGCCGAGATCGGGCGGCACCGAATCGTCGGTGAGATAGCGCCAGCCCTGGAACGGACGCATCGGCCGCGGCGACACCGAGATCACCTTCGGCTGCATGACGATCCGGCAGCGTCCGATGCCGTCCTTGTCGCGGAACGGCTCGATGCCGATGATCTTCTCGCGTGCGGCGATCTCGCCCTTGATGACCCAATAGAGCGATCCGCCTGCCAGAATCTCGGCATCGCGCTTCGGCACCATGCGGGTGATGTGGATGTGGTGTTGCGGCAGGCCTTTTTTCTTGGCCGTTTGCATCCGTTCGGCGATCCACCCCTTCAATTCCTTGACGGAGTCGCAGCCGACGGCAAGCTTGATCAGATGGAGTGGCATGGCCCAGCATTAGCGGGCCATGCGCAGCTTTTCAAAGCCGAACTAGTTGTTATCCGCAGCCGCGGGCACCGAGCCCGGCGGTGGCGTCAGCGGAACCGGCGCAGCAACAGGCGCGCGCGCAGCCTTCGGCGCCGGGGGCTTCTTCGCGGCCGGAGCACGAGGCGTCGCAGGTGCCGCCGCCGCATTGGCGGCCGGCGGCGGCCGCGTGGCTGCCGTCGGCGGCTCCGGCGTCATGATGCTCACCGGCGGGGTCGACGAGGCGCTCGGGAACTCGGCATTGGTCGGCCGGCCCGTCGGCATCGATGGCGGTAACGCAGCGATCGGGTTGGGCGGCAGCGCTCCCGGCGCGGCGGCCGGCGTATTCCAGGTCGGCGCGTAGCGCGCGACCAGCTGATCATAGAGATGCGCGTCCATGTTGGCGGCAACCTGCTGCTGGTCCGTCAGAGAGCGGAACGCTGCGCAATCAAACTGGGTGCAGCCGTCGCGCGCGACCAGCACCTGAGCCACGAGGCCGTAGCGATCATGCTCCAGCGACTTGCGCAGCACCTTGGTGTCGAGCGTCATGCTCTTGTCGGCGGTCGCGGCATCGCCGAGCGCGGTCAGCCGATCGATCCGGGCCGCCGTATAGGCGACCGCAGCAGCCGCGGTATCGGGCGCACCGAACAGGGCCTTCTCGCAGCCAGCGGCGACGGCGTCACCGGCGAGATCGTCGAGGCAGGACAGCGCCGGCAGGCTCGCTGTCACCGTGGCTTGCGTGCCAACTTCCGCAATCGGGTTATCGTGCCCCAGCGGCCCATAGATGCGCATGGTCGCGGCCACCGCGATGCCGATCGAGAGCAGCGTGATGACGGTCAGCGCCCCGTTGGCGACCGATTTCTCGGCACGCACCAGCGTGATCAGCAGGATCAATCCGAAGAAGCCGCCAGCTGCCAGCGTCATCCACATCGGGAAGGCCGGCGAGCGCCAGATTTCGTCGAGCGATGAGGCCCATGCCCAGTTCATGCGCGATGTCCCCCCACGCGAGAGCTGATGGTCAAGCGAGCACCGCGAGTCGGCAACCGCCCCCACCTCACCTTGGCGAGGCGAAGCGGGCCATTTGACGGCGGGCGGAGCAAATTCGTCCGCGATGTCAACGCGCGGCTGCCGTCAGCGCATTACGAGAGCGCGAGCTGGCTTTCCTTGGCGACCCGTTCGAAGGCTTCGGTCGAACTCTTGATCCGGTACTGGCAGTCGTCGCCTTCCGTCGGCAGCAGGCGAATGACCTCGTACGAACCACTCGCAGCCGGGCGCGCGATGTTGCTGGCAGTGAACAATACGCGCGTTCCCACGGGGAATTTATGCTTCAACGCCCATCTCCATCACTCAAACAGCGCCGGCCGTGCCCAGGGTCCCACTGCGACGGACCGGCTGAAAACCCGGTGCGACCTATAGCACGCGATGCGGCGTTTTGGCCAGCAGTATGCAGCCAGCGCAAACGCACCAATCCCGCAATATTTTCAGGGTGATAGCTGGGGAACCGGGCGGCCGGCGACGCCCGCCGGAACCTCCCCCTCAGGCGCCGTGAGGCAGATGGCCGTCCGGGCTCGCCTGGTCCACGGCCTTGGGCAGCTCCTGCGCCAGGATCTCGCCGAGCTGGTCGACCGGGATGTTGTAGCGGGCGGCGAGCTGGCGGACGGTGTCGTTGCCGAGCACGGCACGAAGCTGGTCGGCCGAGATCGGCAGGTTCTGGCCGTTACCGAGCCAGGACTTGACCTGGTCGCCGAAGCCCGCCTGCTGCAGCTTTGCAACGATCGCACCGAGGCCGCCCTGGTTGTTGCTGCCCATCACCTCGCCCAGCACGGCCGGCAGAACCGCGGCGCCGAGCTGACCGAGCGCGCTGCGCAGTGCGGGATTGTTTTCGAGTGAGTCCAGGATTCCCATCGTCGTCCCTCTCCAGAGCCCGTCTTCCCTTGGATTGAGCGCCGCAAGCCGGTATGGCGTCAAGCCGCGCTCGATCACATTCGTGATTACACGTTCTCGAACTTTTCGATGACGAGCGTTTCGGCGATGCCGTCGCGAGTCCATTCCTGGAACGCCGGCATTGCCATCATCGTGTCCATGTAGGCCTTGGTCTCCGGCGTGACCTCGATGGCATAGGTGCGGAAGCGATGCACGACCGGGGCATACATCGCATCCGCAGCTCCGAAGCGACCGAACAGGAACGGCCCGCCGGCGCCGTAACGGGTCCGGCACGTGTGCCAGATCTCCTCCACGCGCGCGACATTGGCCCTGGCGTCCGCCGACAGCGTCACGGGCCGCACCGGACGGTGCAGGTTCATACCGCATTCGCCGCGCAGGGCCATGAAACCGGAATGCATCTCGGCGCACACCGAACGGGCAAAGGCGCGGGCCGCGACATCGTCGGGCCAGAGCTTCTTCTCCGGATAGCGTTCGGCGATGTATTCGATGATGCTGAGCGAATCCCACACCGTGATGTCGCCGTCGACCAGCACCGGGACCTTGCCGGCACGGCTGAAGGACAGGATCTGCTCCTTGTCCGCGGGATTGTCGGTGTAGAGCGGGATCACGGTCTCCACGAACGGGATGTCGTTGGCGCGAAGCGCGAGCCAGGGCCGCATCGACCATGACGAGTAGTTCTTGTTGCCGATCGCGAGCTTGAGCGCTGCCATGTCGCTGGTCCTTACCTAAGTCCGTCTGTGCGGCTGCTTTTAGCGCCATCGCCTGCCCCCAATCAATCGTTGCCGCACCCCACCATGCGTGGCAATCGTGTGGCCCGCGAGGAGAGAGACATGAGCAGGCATTGGGTCGACATCACCGCCGTCGGCTTCTTCATCGTCGAATGGCTGGTCTATGCCGCCACGCTCGAACACTCCGCCTATGGCCGCGACAGCCTGTCTGCGCGAATGAACCGCTACCGCGAGGTCTGGGTCCGCCGCCTGCTCGACCGCGAGGCGCGCATGGTCGACATGCAGATCATGGCCTCGCTTCAGAACGGCACCGCCTTCTTCGCCTCCACCAGCCTGTTCGCGCTCGGCGGCGCGCTGGCGCTGCTGCATGCGACCAACGACGCCATCGCCATTCTGGCCAAGCTGCCGATCGACCTCAGCCCCTCGCCGGCGCTGTGGGAGCTGAAATGCGTCGGCCTGGTGCTGATCTGCGTCTACGCCTTCTTCAAGTTCGCCTGGGCATACCGCCTGTTCAACTACGTCGCGATCCTGTTCGGCGGCATGCCGCCGGCCTCCATGCGCGACACGGCGGAAGCCGAGGCCCATGTCGTCCGCACCTCGCGCGTGTTCGAATCCGCCGGCCGCCATTTCAACCGCGGCCAGCGCGCCTTCTTCTTCGCGCTCGGCTATCTCGGCTGGTTCGTCAGCCCCTGGGTGCTGTTCGTGACCACGGCCGCGGTGGTGGTCGTGACCTGGCGGCGGCAGTTCGCGTCGAGCGCATGGGCCGCGATGGCGCCGGAGGTGGTCGCGGGTGACGAGGGATTGAAGCGGGGTCGTTGAGTCCGGCTCTCGCCACAACGTCGTTGCGTGCAATGACGAAGTTCGAGGCAACGGCATCGCTCCTGCAGTTTTGCATTTCGAATCGCAGACACACCTGCGCGCTCTCGCGACGCAATTCGCCCGAGCTTTGCTCGTTCTCTCCGCCCTCTTGTCCAAGAGGGTGCAGGGAAGGCCGGGTGCCGGCGGCACCCGCGGTCCGCTGCGCGAATGTAGCGCAGTGAAAGACCGCACAGCGGCATACAGGTGAAGCCCAACACACGGCCTTCCCTGCGCGATGGGTTGACGGCTTATGCCGCGCTCTCCCGGGAGCCGAATTCCTTCTGGCCTCCCTCGCCCCGCGAATTGACGATGTGGTTGATCCGGTTGGACGCTCCACACCTCCGCGACAGGCTTGACCGTAGCGACGACGGCCGGGACCACACGGTTTTGCCGTACGCGCGTCCGTTGCCGCCACAGGGTCTTGCAGACGTGTGCACACGCGCCGCAAGAATGCTGGCGAGACGAACTGAACAGCGCCGTTCGTCCGCACGCGGTTTCGGGCTCACAGGGACTACCCGCCCTGCCCGCACCCTCTCGTGCCGACGCTGCCGCGTCCACCGCACTCCGGCTCGCAATTCGTGACGACGTACGATCGCCCCTCAAGGATGAACCGGGATGGGCGACACATACGCTATTTCCGAATTTCGGTAAAGTGGAATATTTTCGCCGGCGCGGATTGACAGCATCGGCGGTGTTTTGCCCGTCGAGGCTGGGCAAGAACGGGATTTTTTGAGAGTTGATGTAGGATTCGTCTTATGGCGAATCGCATATTTAAGACCGGCGAGAGCCGGGAGCAACCCAGTCTTCTGCCAGCGCGGATTGAGGACTATGTCGGGCCGGACAATCCGGTGCGAGCGATCGATGGCTTCGTTTGCGCGCTCGATCTTGCAAAGCTTGGCTTCGGCCACGCGGATCGTGGCGCGGAAGAAGTCGGGCAGCCGCCGTACGATCCTGCCGATCTGCTGAAGCTCTATCTTTACGGCTACATCAACCAGGTCAGGTCGTCGCGCCGGCTAGAGCGGGAAGCTGGCCGCAATCTGGAGCTGATCTGGCTGCTGAAGGGGCTGAAGCCGGGTTATCGGACGATTGCCAACTTCCGCAAGGAGAACTGGAAGGCGCTGAAGGCCACGAACCGGAGCTTCGTGCTGCTGGCTCGGGAGCTTGGGCTTGTCGGCGGCACGATCGTAGCGATTGATGGTTCCCTGTTCCAGGGCGACGCCAGCAAGGCTTCCATCTTCACGCGCAGGCGGCTTGGCGAGCAGATCGCAAGGCTGGACCAGGAGATCGAGGCTTACCGCAAGTCTCTTGAAGACAATGATGCAACAGAGGCCAAGAAGCCGGGGACGGATCGCGCGGGCGGTGATGGCCGAGGAGATGGCGGCGATATCGGTGCGAAGGTCGCGGCGTTGATGGCGAAGCGTTCGCGTGCCGAGGCCGATGTGGCTCGGCTGGAAGAGAGTGGCGAGACACAAATGTCGCTGACGGATCCGGATGCCCGGCTTCTGGTCAAGAACGGTCAGGGCATTGCAGGCTACAATGTGCAGACCGCGGTTGACGACAAGCACAAGCTCATTGTCGCGAGTGAGGTGGTCAACGACAGCAGTGATGTTCGACAGCTCTCTGCGATGGCCAAGGCGGCCAAAGAGGCCCTTGGAGCCGAGACACTGCAGGCGCTGGCCGATGAGGGCTATTACAGCAGTGTCGAACTGAAGGCCTGCGAGGACGAGGGCATCATCGCCTATGTGCCGCTGCCCGAAGCTAACGCGCGGCTCGAGAAGCAAGGCCGCTTCGCGCTCAAGGACTTCAACTATGACGGCGCAATCGACGCCTATCGCTGTCCCGCGGGCCAGCTGCTGCATCCGTTCAAGAGCAGGCAAAAGAACGTCAGTGGCCGCGTCGAGATCCGCTACGCGGCCCGCGGAGTGACCTGCAGGAGCTGCCCGCTCAAGGTCCGCTGTCTCTCACCAACCACCACCTACCGCACCATTGGTCGCTGGGAGCATGAAGATGTTCTCGAACGCCACCGCGCACGGATGCAGGGCGCGGGCGAGCTGATGCGCCGTCGTTCGGGGATTGTCGAGCATCCGTTTGGCACGCTCAAATGCCGTGCCGGCTATCGTCATTTTCTGGTCCGCGGCTTCGACAAGGTCCGCGGCGAATGGAGCCTGATGGCGCTCTGCTACAATTTCACCCGTGCGCTCAACATCCTTGGATTTGACGGGTTCCTGGCTGCGCTCGCAAAGACGCTTGTCATTTGCCGAGGTATCCTCGCAGCCCTCCTGCAGTACATCCAGGTCACTCCAGAGGCACTTTGGACCAATATCCGGCCGCCGCTCCCAATTGGCCGCTTCGTTCCAGCCTGAAGCCGCCAACGCCCAATTCTTGCCCAGCCTCGTCGGGCCGTTCGCGCGGCTACGACCCGAAATCCCCCGGCGTGAAGGAAAGGTCCATCACGCTCCATTCCGCGTATTTGTCCGTTGGCAGCATCTTGTAGGGCTGGCAATTCTGGAGCGCGCTGATCGCTGATTTCACGATGGCGACGCCCTTCGCGGACGGCGGCGCCTCGATCAGGATCGGGTCGCGCGCCAGCGTACCGTCCGTGGCCATCACCGCCCGCAACCTGATGCGCACGGCATCGGTCGGCGCGACCCCCGCGGGCAGTTTCGAGCAGCTCCTCAGGTGACGGCGAAGCTCGGCAATGACCTCAGGCGGCAGCTTGGCTGCGATCGAGTCCTTGGCATCGCCGCCATCATCCTTGGGAGCGTCTTTCGGCGCGGGCGGCAATGCAGGCGGCAGGCCCAGCGTCACATGGTATCTGACGGTGACATCCGGCTCCGGTTGCTTGTAGGCCGGAGGCGCGGCCTGCGGCTGCGGCATCGCAGCCGGTGGCTGTTGCGGTTGAGATTGCTGGGGTTGAGACTGTGCGTTGGCCTCTTGCGGCTTCGCCGCCTGTGGCGGCCGAGGCTGCTGCCTCTGCTGCAGTGGCGCCTTCTCCGCGGGCTTCTCTTCGGACGGCGCAGGCTTGGGCGATGTGTCCAGCCTGTCCTTGTCGGTGAAGTCGAGCTTCGGCAGCTTGAACTCGGGGAGCTGTTCGGGCGGCTTCTCCCTCGCCTCCTCCCGGGCCTTCTCTTCCGCCTTGGCCTCCTCCTGCTTCACCTCCTCCGGGGTAACGATATCGACCGCAACGGTCTCGGCCGGCGCGGCATGAAACGGATGGACCTCGCTGATCAGGATGATCAGCGCCACCAGCGTCAGATGCGCGATCGCTGACGCCGCAATATCAGGCCGTATGATCTTCCGCGGTTCCATCGCCCGATCTTGGGTTGCCGCTTTGCTCCTAGCATACCCGGGTTCCCCCTCAATCCCATTTCGGCGCGAAGCCGAAATCGGTCAGGCGGCCCTTGGGGCTCGCCAGCGCGGCGATCTGCCCCATCTCCTCGTCGGAGAGCTCGAAATCGAAGATCTCGATGTTTTCCGACAGGCGCTCGATGCGCGACGTTCTGGGAATTGCCGGCACATTCTGTTGCACCAGCCAGCGCAGGCAGATTTGTGCCGGCGTCTTGTGATGGGCACGACCGATGGCCGCGAGCGTCTGGTCGGCCTTGATGCGCCCCTTGGCGATCGGACTGTAGGCAACTAGCGCCATCCCGTGCTGGTCACAGGCCGCCCTCACCTTCGTCTGGTCGAGATAGGGATGATATTCGACCTGGTTGCAGACCAGCGGCTCCCCCGACAGAGCGACCGCCTGCTCGATCAGCGCCACCGTGAAATTGGAGACGCCGATGTGGCGCGTCAGGCCCATGCGCTTGGCATGCGCCAGCGCGCCCAGCGTCTCCTCCAGCGGCACGTGCGGATTGGGCCAGTGCAACAGCACGAGGTCGACGGCTGGAAGCCTTAGGCGAACCAAGCTCTCCTTGACCGACCGTTCGAGATCGTGGGGCGCGAAATGGTTGGTCCAGACCTTCGTGGTGACGAAGACGTCGTCGCGGCGCACGCCGGAAGCGCGCAAGCCGTCGCCGACCTCGCGTTCATTGTCGTAGACTTGGGCGGTGTCGATGTGGCGGTAACCGAGTCGCAGCGCCTGCTCGACCACGCGGGCGCAGGTCCGGCCGCTGAGCTCCCAGGTCCCGAGCCCGACCGCCGGAATCTTCGCGCCATTGGCCTCGACGAACCGCATGAGGAATCCTCTCTGTTGCGGCAGCCTCTCGCATCATTATGGACCCGGGCCGCCAGAGTGCAACGGACGAGGCCGATCGCGAAACCAGATCTTCAGCCGCAATGCTAACGGGAGGTTCGCAAGGTGAGGCCTTGGTGTCAGGCCTTGGCGAGTGCCTGGAAAACCGTGTCGGGCGCATGTGCGATCACGGCCAGCAGCGCGCGGGCGGGTCCGCGCGGGGCGCGCTTGCCCTGCTCCCAATTGCGGATGGTCTCGACAGGCACGCCAAGCTTGGCGGCGAACTCCATCTGGGTGAGGCAGGCGCGCCGGCGCAAATCGCGCACCGCGAGCGAGCCGGCCTCGGCCGGCGACGCCTCGACCGCAGGCTGGACCGGCTGGACGGGAAACTCTTGCCCGTCCCGCACCTCAACGATCCGTCCATCCGCCTTCAGCCGCACGCGCATGCTCATTCCCCCAAGCACGAGCGATCATGCGGCAGGTCGCTTAAGGTCGGATTAAGGATGGGGGTCTCGTGCCCCGGGTGCGCCGTGCCGCCGTCTGGGTCCCAGCTCTGCGCAGCAACGCCAAGAGCGTTGCTGCACGCCCGGGACACGAGAGCGCGGTTGCCGCAAGAGACCTATTTCAACCCGAACCACAGCGTCGCAATGCCGAGGAACGAGAAGAAGCCGACGACGTCGGTCACCGTCGTCACGAACGTGCCCGAGGCCACCGCCGGATCGGCCCTGACGCGTTCGAGCGCCATCGGGATCAGGATGCCGCCGAGCGCGCCGGCAATGAGGTTGCAGATCATCGCGAGCCCGATGACGATTCCGAGGCCCGGGATCTTGAACCAGGCGACCGCCGCGATGCCGGTGATCACGGCAAAGCCTATGCCGTTGACGAGACCGACCAGCGTCTCGCGGACGATCACGCGCCAGGCGTTGGAGGCACCGAGCTCGCGGGTCGCGAGCGCGCGCACCGCGACCGTCATGGTCTGGGTCGCAGCATTGCCGCCCTGGCTCGCGACGATCGGCGCCAGCACGGCGAGCGCCACCATCTGTTCGAGCTGGCCCTCGAACAGGCCGAGCACGGAGGACGCCAGGAAGGCGGTGGCGAGATTGATCAGCAGCCAGTTGAAGCGGCCGCGCGCAATGGTCAGAAACGTGTCCGACAGCTCTTCGTCGCTGGTGACGCCGCCGAGCGCCTTGAGGTCCTCGTCCGCCTCCTCCTCGATGACGTCGACCACGTCGTCGACGGTGATGACGCCGACGAGGCGGTCCTGGGTGTCGAGCACGGGCGCGGCGACGAGGTTGTACTTGCCGAACATGCGCGCCACCTCCTCCTGGTCCTCCAGGACGGAGACGCGGCGGCGATCCTCGTCGGTCAGTTCGGTCAGCGGTACCGGGCGGCGCGCGCGGAGCAGCACGTCGAGCGCGACCGCGCCCAGCCAGTGCTGGTCCTTGTCGACGACGTAGATCTCGTAGAAGCGGTCGGGCAGATCAGGCGTGTCGCGCATGTAGTCGATCGCCTGACCGACCGTGAAATCCTGCGGCACGGCGATGAACTCGGTCTGCATGCGCCGGCCGGCGGAGTTTTCCGGGTACAGCAGGCTGCGCTCGAGCGCGACGCGCTCCTGGAGCGGCAGCTTCTCGAGGATCTCCTCCTGCTCCTCCTCGTCGAGGGTCTCGAGCAGCTCGACCGCGTCGTCGGATTCCAGCTCGCGGACGCCTTCGGCAACCGTCTCCGGCGGCAGCTCGTCGAGGATTTCCTCGCGAACGGTCTCGTCGACCTCGTTCAGAGCGGAGAAGTCGAAATCGGCGCCGGTCAGCTCGACCAGGCGAACGCGGTTTTCGGGAGCAAGAGCGGCAATGAGGTCACCGAGATCGGCCTCGTGCAGATCGGCAACGCAGGCGCGGAGCGTGGCGCTGTCGGCGGCCTCGATCGCATGGGCGATTTCGTCGACGAATTCCTGCCGGATTTCGCCGTCTTCATTGCGCATCGGGACGTGGTCGAGTACCAATGTCTCGGCGGAAGCAGCGCCATCCATATGTTCATCCATGGAACGCCTCGCCGTTGGACAGGTTGGTGATTTGGGCTGACGGTCAGGCAATACCCTCAAGGCAATCGGGAGTGCAATGGCAAAGATGCAGCGGCCGAAATCGACCTCGATCACGATGGGCCTCGCTCTCGCCACCCTCACCGCGATCGGCTCAGCGAAGGCCGCGGACTGCCCGCGGAGCGATGCGCTCGGCACCTTCAGGGTCATGAGCGTCGATGCCAAGACCACGCCCCGCGTCGGCCTCAAGAGCTTTCCGCAGACACTTCCCCTCGCCGATCACGAAGTGGTGCTGACCTTCGACGACGGTCCGCGTCCGCCGTCGACGAACAAGGTGCTGGCGGCGCTGGCGCAGGAATGCGTGCGCGCGACCTTCTTCCTGGTCGGCCGGAGCGCCACCGAATTCCCCGATCTGGTCAAGCGCATCGCCCGCGAGGGTCACACCATCGGCCACCACACCTGGTCGCACCCGCATATGACGCGGATACCGGCCGATACGGCGAAGTACGAAATCGACCACGGGATCGCCTCCGACGAGATGGCGTTGCACGGAGTCTCGACCACGATCCCGTCGACGCCGTTCTTCCGCTTCCCCTATTTCGAGTCCACGCCGGCGCAGCTCGATCTGCTCGAGCAGCGCGGCATCGTCGTGTTCGGGGCGGATTTCTGGGCCAGCGACTGGAACGACATGACCCCGGAGCAGGAACTCAAGCTGATCACTGATCGCGTGGCCGCTGCCCGCAAGGGTATCATCCTGTTCCACGATGCCCAGGCGCGTACCGCGGCCATGATGCCAGCCTTCTTGAGATATTTGCGGGAGAACGGCTATCACGTGGTCCACATCGTGCCGGCGAACACGCCGCGGAAGAACGCCGACGCGCGTTGATGCCGGAATGTCACGGCTGACCAAAATGGGGTGATTTGAGCCCTATTAACATTCTGTTCATGCTACGCCATGCAATGATTGAGGGACATCATCGGCGGGAAGGTGCTTGCGCCTGAACCGTTTCCAGATGTCTCCGACCTATTATGGCGACAGTCGCAGATGAGGGCTTACGGAGTTCATGATCGGCAGTAGCGCTGTTTTTCGGACGCGATCGTGGACCGTCCTTCTCCTGGGATTGCTGACCACGGCGTCGCCGGCAGCCTTCGCCGCCGAATGTCCGGGACATCCCGATGCGCTCGGCACCTCCCGCACGCTCGTGGTCGATCCGCGCGAGCATCCGCGCATCGGCACCATGCAGTACCGCGAGACCCTGCCGCTGAAGGACCATGAGGTGGTGCTGACCTTCGACGACGGTCCGCTGCCGAAATATTCCAACCAGGTGCTGCAGATCCTCGCGAGCGAGTGCATCAAGGCGACCTTCTTCATCATCGGTCAGCAGGCAAAGGCCAATCCGGACGGCGTGCGCAAGCTTGTGGCGGCGGGCCATACCGTCGGCACGCACAGTATGAACCATCCGCTGACGATGAACAAAATGCCGATCGAGAAGGCTCAGGCTGAGATCGACGGCGGCATCGAGTGGACCTCGGCGGCCATGACGGACCCTTCCAGGCTCGCGCCGTTCTTCCGCATTCCCGGCCTGATGCGCGCTGACGGCGTCGAGAATTATCTGATCTCGCGCGGCATCCAGGTGTGGAGCGCCGACTTCCCGGCCGACGACTGGCGCCACATCTCGCCCGACCGCGTCTACCAGCTCGCGATCCAGCGGCTGGAGGCCAAGGGCAAGGGCATCCTGCTGCTGCACGACATCCAGGCCCGCACGGTCGCAGCGCTGCCGAAGATCATTCGCGACCTCAAGGCGAAGGGCTATCGCATCGTGCACGTGGTGCCCGCCACGGCCGACCGTCCGGCGACGCCGACGACACCGGTGGAATGGCTGCTGCATCCGCCGACCGAGACGACGCCGATCGCGCGCTGGCCCGCCGTACCAAGCTTCGTGTTCACACAGACCGCGACGTTACCGGCCCCAGGCCTCGCCGATCTCAACGCGCAGACCGCGCACCAGCCGCAGGTCTTGCCGCGCAAGGCCATCGCGCAGGCCGATATCGCCGCCACCCTGCCCGCGCCCGGCCGCGATGTCTTTGCCATCCCCGAGGGATCGGTCGAGGTGCTGCTCTCGACGACCTTGTCGCGGCGGGCCGCGACGCGACTCGCGATGGCGGCCGAAGGGCCGCATGCCGGCAAGGGCAAGGCCGGGACGATCAGGGCTGGGAAGATTCACGCTCGGCGAACGGCTGCGCATACCGGGCCGAGGCCCGCCGCTCAGGCCAAGCGTACGGCGTCCCATCCGACCCGCCTCGCCACCAGCGTCAAGAAGCGCGCCTGAATAGCGCGCTTACTGCCGCATGATGTTGGCGACGCACAGCAGCACGATCAGCGCCAGGAAGAACAGGTCCATATAGGATTTGAGCTCGCCGTCACGGCGCAGCCTTGCCACGTCCGCCACGACCTGCTTGCGCGCGTTGGTCCCGCCCGAGCCGTCATTGATCGGCGCCTGAAGCCGCTTGGTCTCGGCCTCGAGCTTCTCGATCTTCTGGAAGAAGTAGAACGCGCGCAGCGTCGAGGCCGCGCGCATGCCGCTATAGACCAGCACCAGGATCGCGAGGATCGCCCGGTTCTGATACTTCTCCATGAAGTTCAGGCTGAAATAGACCAGCGCCATGAACGCGAAGTTGGTCAGGAAGCGGTAGACGAAGCTTAGAAAGACCATGCTGGCTCCAGCCGCGAGAAGTCGCGCGAGGCTCGTCTACGCCAACTTTGTTTCGACAAAGATACCATCCCCCGCGCGCCGCCGCCTTTTAGCCACGCGCCGCCGTAATGCAAGCGAGTGCGCGAGGCGCCCGTTCTGTTCCACGCAGTGCTGCTCGATGGAGATTCGCGTAAAGCTACGGTAGACTGCCGCTGTCACGCCTGAAGTCTGCGGATTGGGGTCTGCCGATGTCGAAGAAGGGAATCACGGGCCACGACGACTGGGTTCTGACCGAGGCGCTTGCGACCGCCCTGGTCGCGCTGGAGCAGCTCGAGGCGAAGCACCAGCCGAGCGCGCATATGGACGACATCCGCAGGATGCTGTCGCACGGCAAGGAACCGAACGCGGTGACCTTGCACCTCGCCCAGGCCAAATGCCGCCTGTTCCCCGACCTCGATCCGCTGGAGATCTACCGGGAATACGGGATCGGCGACGAATATGGTTGAGAGGCCCGTGCGGGCCGCTGGCTTCCAGGGATAATATTTGAAGATGGTGCGCTCGGAGGGACTCGAACCCCCACGGTGTTACCCACTGCCACCTCAAGGCAGCGCGTCTACCAGTTCCGCCACGAGCGCAAGAAGATACCGGCCTGAGGTCGTTGGCTGGCCGGATCAGCGGCGCCGATCTAACAAATCCATCAGGGGGATACAAGCCTGCAAAGACGCTGAAATCCACAAGCCTGGCAGGAAAGTCTCGATCCCCCGCCCGGATCGGCCCTATCGGGTGAGGCCGGGTCCGCTACCGCGTCCCCGGCGTCCGCGGCAGCATCTGCTTGACCTCGACCGCGATCCGGTTGCGATCGACCAGCACGACGCCGGAAGCCACCGGCAGATTGTTGGCGAGGACCTTGACCTCGTCGGCCTCGGTTGCGTCCAGCTCGATGATGGCGCCGCGGGAAAGACGTAATACTTGATGGATCGGCATCGTGGTCGTCCCGAGGACGACCATGAGATCCACGGTGACTTTATCGAGTGTGGGCACTGTCAGGACCGCCGCAACTGGGGACTTGGTATTTGCTCCCACGATGATCACCACGTTATGGTTAGCCAATGGTTAATTCACCGCAAAACCCCCGCCAAGAGCTCGATTTGACGTCGTTTTCCGCCTCAGGCGGCGAGCCCGTCGAGTGGCGAATCTCCGACGCGCCGGTGCCCTATCCGGAGGCGGTGGCCGAAATGGAGGCGCGGGTCGCCGCGATCGCGGCGGGCGACGCGGCGGAGTTGGTCTGGCTGCTCGAGCACCCCCCGCTCTACACCTCCGGGACGTCCGGCAAGGAGGCCGACCTGCTCGATCCCCGCTTCCCGACCTTCGCGACGGGGCGCGGCGGGCAGCTCACCTATCACGGCCCCGGCCAGCGGGTGGCCTACATCATGCTCGACCTCAAGCGCCGCCGGCCTGACGTCCGCGCCTATGTCGCAAGCCTGGAGGAACTGATCCTGAAGACGCTCGCCGCCTTCAACGTCCGCGGCGAGCGGCGCGAGGACCGGGTCGGCGTCTGGGTGAAGCGGCCGGACAAGGGACCCGAGCACGAGGACAAGATCGCGGCGATCGGCGTGCGGCTGAAACGGTGGGTCTCGTTCCACGGCATCGCCATCAATGTCGAGCCGGAGCTGTCGCATTTCGCCGGCATCATTCCTTGCGGCGTTGCCGATCCCCGCTACGGCGTCACCTCGCTGGTCGATCTCGGCCGGCTCGCGACGCTTGAGGATGTCGACGTCGCGCTCCGGCAGTCGTTTGAACAGCTGTTCGGGCCGACCAAAGCGTTGGCGCCGGAAGCTGCCGCCTGACTCATTCCTGTTGGAGACACGCCGACCGCGTTCTCCGCGAGCGCGGAATCGGTTACGCTTCTATCAGGTGCCGCCCACGCCTCCCCCCTCCACCGGGAAAGTACAGACCATGCCGGGCGACTAAGCCATCGGACCGACTGTTCGAGCACCGGGCATAAGGAGGGATTGCGCTTTCTGCTCGCATCAGGAGGTTCTGACGATGAAGCTTTCTGCACCGATCCATCATCTGAAGCGCAAAGCAAAACGCTTGTCCCGCGAGGGCGGCATCCCGCTCCACGACGCGCTCGACCGCGTCGCGGCGACGGAAGGCTTTTCCGCCTGGAGCATGCTCGCGGCGAAGGCTGCGGCGATGACGCCCGCGAACAAGCTGTTTCCGCAATTCGGGCCCGGCGACCTCGTGCTCATCGGCGCCCGCCCCGGTCAGGGCAAGACATTGATGAGTCTTGAGCTTGCCGTGGAGGCGATGAAATCAGGCCATCGCGCCGCTTTCTTCTCGCTCGAATACACCGAGAAGGAGGTGCTGGACGGCCTGCGCACGATCGGCGTGGAGCCGGCGCCGTTCGACAAGCTGCTCGAAGTCGATTGCTCCGACGCGATCAGCGCCGATTACATCGTCAAGCAGATGGCCACAGCGCCGCGCGGCACGGTCGTCGTGATCGACTATCTGCAACTGCTCGACCAGCGGCGGGAAAACCCTGACCTCACAGTCCAGGTGCGCGCGCTAAGATCCTTCGCGCGCGACAAGGGGCTGATCGTCGTGTTCATCTCGCAGATCGACCGGTCCTATGATCCCGCGGTCAAGCCCTGCCCTGATCTCGGCGATGTCAGGTTGCCGAACCCGTTGGACCTGAAACTGTTCGACAAGACCTGCTTCCTGAACAACTCCGAAGTCCAGTTCCGGGCCGCGAGCTGACAAACGGGCTGCGGGTGAGATGGCTCACCCGCAGCTTGCCAGCTTCACGCCGCCTTCAGCGACACCTCGAGCTTGCCGGCGATATAGCGCCGCTCTTGGCTCAGGCCGCCAAAGCCGTAGGCGTCGCCCTTGACCTCGTCGACATGCAGGTAGGTCTCGGGATGCAGCGGTCCCAGGATCTCGGCCATGCGCTTGAACATCGCAGCGAGATAGGCCGCCTTCTCGTCCTTGGTGTTGGTACCTTCGGTGACGTGGATATCGATCCAGTAGCTGGCGAGCTTTTGCTCGGCGAGCGACTTGCCGCCAGCGAACCAGTCGCCCGCGTCCACCGACTTCACGATGATGGCGGTCACCTCAGGATCCTTGTGCAGGATCTTTGCGGTCAGTTCGGACACGGCGCTCGCGATGTCCGCCTTCAGCGACGGCGACTGGCGGGACGAGGTGTAGGATACGGTGATCAAGGGCATTGTCGTTCTCCTCAAGATGTCGCGCTGTCTGCGCGGCGTTGGTGAGAAGCTAGACCTTCAGCCTTCATTTTGATATCTTATATCTGATGATACCAATGATAACTATTCATAATGACAGATACCCTCGACATCGCCACCATCAAAGCCTTCCTGCTGGTCGCCGACCTCCACAGTTTTACCCGCGCCGCAGAAGTGCTCGGCACGACGCAGGCGGCGGTCAGCCTCAAGCTTCAGCGGCTGGAAACCCTGCTGGGCAAACGCCTCGTCGAACGCTCGCCGCGCGCGGTTCGGCTCACCGCCGAGGGCGCGAGCTTCCTCGATCGCGCCCGAGCGCTGATGGCAGCACACGACCGTGCGCTGTCGGGTGAGGCACCCGCTACGCAATCACTCTCGCTCGGCATCTCCGACCATGCGGCGGGCCCTGAATTGGTGCCGCTGCTCGAACGGCTGCATGCGATGTCGTCCAACCTGACTCTCGCCGTCACCATCGGCTTCTCGCGCGAGATGCAGGATGCCTATGACGCGGGAGGGTTGGACGCGGTGATCGTTCGCCAGGAAGGTAGCCGCCGCGACGGCGAAAAGCTGACCGAGGACGAATTCGGCTGGTTCGCCTCCCAACGCTTCACGCTGCCGAAGGGCGAAGCACTGCCGCTTGCGACGCTCGCCCCACCCTGCGGGGTGCGCGCGATCGCCGTGCGCGCGCTCGACAAGGCCGGCATCGCCTGGCGCGAGCGCTTTGTCGGTGGCGGCGTTACTGCCGTCGTTGCGGCCGCGCTGGCTGGCCTTGCTGTGGCGCCGCTGGCACGGCGGATCGCGCCTCCGGGGCTGATCGATATCGGTTCCACGCACAAGCTGCCGAAGCTCGGCAGATCGAAGGTGATGCTGCATTCGAAGGTCAGCGATCCCGCCAAGCTGGCGGCACTGCGCGCGGTAGCCGCGACGTTCCGGGGCGTGGCCGCCATCTGACATCTCACAGGATCGCCTCGAAGGCGTCGACCGCCGTCACGCCGCCTCGCCTCCTGCATACCGTTTGCTTGATTTGCCTAAAAACGTTCCAGAAACCTGGAACCAAACGCCCTCTGGAACGTTTGCCCCCGTCGAGGTGGGGTCCGGAATGGTGAAAAAGTCCAGTCAACAGAGAGACTTGTTCGAAAGCGAACGGAGTTTCCGGCTGTTGGTTGAGGGAGTCGCGGACTACGCCCTCTATATGCTCGATCCCAACGGGATCATCACGAGCTGGAACATCGGCGGCGAGCGGATCAAGGGCTATTCGCCAGACGAGATTCTCGGCCAGCATTTCTCGCGCTTCTATACCGAGACCGACCGGGCCAACGGCAAGCCTGCCCGTGCGCTCGGCATCGCGCGCGACCAGGGACGCTACGAGGAGGAAGGTTGGCGCGTCCGCAAGGACGGCACCTTCTTCTGGGCGAGTGTCATCATCGACCCGATCTACGAGGACGGGGCGCTGGTCGGGTTTGCCAAGATCACCCGCGACATCACCGAGCGCCGGAACACCCAGATCAAGCTCGAGGCGATGCAGACGCAGCTTGCGGAGTCGCAGAAGTTCGACGCCCTCGGCCAGCTCACCGGCGGCGTCGCGCACGACTTCAACAATCTGCTGATGATCATCAGCGGCAGCCTTCACATTCTGAAGAAGGGTGACCCTGACGATTCGAAATTCCAGCGTGCGATCCTGGCGATCGAGACCGCCGCCAAGCGCGGCGCCGCGCTGACGGGGCAACTCTTGAGCTTTGCGCGGCGGCAGAGCGTCAATCCGCAGGCGATCCGTTTCGGCGATCGCATCGAGGCGATCCGCGAGGTGCTCCATGCCGGCGTCGGCAGCGCGGTTCGCCTCGCCTTCGACATCGGGCGCGACGTCTGGCCGGTCAAGGCCGACATTTCGGAATTCGAGACTGGACTGCTCAATCTCGTCATCAACGCGCGCGATGCCATGCCCGACGGCGGCACGGTCACCATCGGCGCGCATAACATCGTGCTGGACGATCCGCTCCATCGCGGCGAATACGTCGCGATCACCGTCGCCGATACCGGGCTCGGCATCCCCTCCGACGTGGTCGACAAGATTTTCGAGCCGTTCTTCACGACCAAGCCGGTCGGAAAAGGCACTGGCCTCGGCCTGTCACAGGTGCACGGCTTTGCGCATCAGGCCGGCGGCACGGTCAAGGTCTCGAGTGAACTCGGCAAGGGCACGACCTTCACCATCCTGCTGCCGCGCGCGACCGCAGCCGCACTGAGCGAACCACCTGAGACGCTGCCAGTGCGCGGCAGCGGCACGGTGTTGCTGGTCGAGGACAATCCCGACGTCGCCATCGTCAGCATCGGCCTGCTGGAACAGCTCGGCTATCACGTGCGCCGGGTTGCGGATGCGGAATCCGCGCTACGCGAGCTCGAGAACAACGGCGTCGACTTTGTCTTCTCCGACATCGTCATGCCCGGCAAGATGGACGGGCTCGGCCTCGCCCATCATCTGCGCCAGACCCATCCCGAACTGCCGATCCTGCTCGCAAGCGGCTACAGCGAAGCCGCCGCCGGCGTCCGCGGCGACTTCCCGATCCTGCGCAAGCCGTATGAGATCCACGAGCTGAGCGAAGCGATTTCGAAGCTGCCGAGGTGATACTACCGCCTCCACGGCCTCATCGCCGGGCTTGTCCGGACAAGCCCGGCCATGAGGACCTTCTTTGAGGCTGCACTCACACCGTCGGCAACACCGAAAACGCCTCCCCTGTCCTGCGCAGGCTCAGTTCATCCACGCTCGCCGTTTCGCTCGTGACGTTGTCCACGCGGGACGACGGCGGGCCGTGGCGACAGAGCGCGACCATGTCGGCGACATGCTTCGGCGATCCGGCGAACAGCGCCTCGACGCTGCCGTCGCTGCGGTTGCGGACCCAGCCTTCGAGGCCGCTCGCGGTCGCCTGGTACTCGACCCAGGCCCGATAGCCGACGCCCTGGACGCGGCCGCGGATCATGACCTGCAGGATTGCCCGGCTCATTTTTTCAGTCCGAGAAGGTCAGCGCTGCGCGCCCTGACCTCGGCGTCGCGCATGACACGACTGGTCAGCTCGGCTGACGGCAATCCCTCGAGAGCCTTCGGCAACGTGCCCTCGCGCAACGCCCTCTGGACCTCGTAGACGGCCTGCATGGCCGCCGCGATCGGTGCGTGGCCCTGAAGCGCAATGCGAACGCGCCGGCTCGCGAGATAGTCGATCGCACTCAGCTCATCCGGCGCGCCGCCGAGCACGATGGGAAGACGCGTCGCGGCCACGATGGCCTCGAGCTCCGCGCGCGACTTGATGCCGGTGAAGAACAGCGCATCGACGCCGGCGGCTTCATAGGCCTTGGCACGGCGGATCGCATCCTCGATCGAGGTCATCGAGGCAGCACCGGTGCGGCCCATGACGACGAGCGAGGGATCACCGCGCGCGTCCAGAGCGGCCTTCATCTTGCCGACGCCCTCCTCCAGCGAGATCAGCTGGGCCTTGGCTTCGCCAAAGGCCGCCGGCAGCAGCGTGTCCTCGATGGTGAGGCCGGCGGCGCCCGACGTCTCCAGCTCCTGCACCGTGCGGCGCACGTTGAGCGCATTGCCATAACCGTGATCGGCATCGACCAGCACCGGAAGCACCGCCGCACGCGACATCCGCCGCATCTGCTCGGCAAGCTCGGTGAGCGTGATCAGCGTGACGTCGGGGTCGCCGAGCACCGCGAGCGAGGCGACCGAGCCGCCGAACATGCCGAGGGGAAAGCCGAGGTCCTCCGCGATGCGGATCGAGATCGCGTCATAGACCGAGCCGGGATGGACGCAAGTCCCGCCCGACAGGATGAGGCGCAGTTTTTCGCGGCGGGAACGAAAGGCCATGGTGCCCTCTCTCAATTCCTCATCCCGAGGAGCGCCCTCTCGCGCGCGTCTCGAAGGATTACGGCTTGGTGGCCTCGCCCTTCGAGACGCGTGCCAAGGGGCGCGCTCCCCAGGGTGAGGGTCTCCTATTGTCCTCCGGAGCGCCTTACGCAAACTCCAAAATCAGCGCGTCCACCGCGAGCGTGGCGCCCGCGGTGGCGTGGATCTTCTTCACGGTGCCGTCCTGCTCGGCGCGCAGCACGTTCTGCATCTTCATGGCTTCGACCACCGCAAGCGTCTCGCCGGCCTTGACCTCCTGCCCCTCGATCACCGCAATCGAGACGATGAGGCCGGGCATCGGGCAAAGCAGCTTCTTGCCGGTGTCGGAAGCCGTCGTCACCGGCATCAGGCGTGCCGAGGCCGCTTCCGCTTCGGTCCAGACATAGACCGGTACCTCGACGCCCTGATGCGCCAGACGAATGCCGTTGGCGATCGGGCGCGTCTGCACCGCAATGAAGTGACCGTCGATGGTGCCCTGCCAGACCGGATCGCCCGGCTTCCAGGGCGACTGCAGCAGATGCGCATTGCCTGCCTTGCCGTCGGCATCGACGAAACGGATCGCGATGGCGTCTCCTTCGCGCGCGACCTCGAGCTGGACTTCCTGCCGATCGAGCCAGACCGCGCGACGGCGTTCGCGCTGCACGACACGCCCGCCCATCTGGCCGGAGATCTGCCGCTTGCGCTCCCCCAACACGTGATCGATGGCGGCGCCGACCGCGGCGATGCGACGCGCGACTTCGCCTTCGGGCACGCGCACCGCAAAGCCCTTGGGGAATTCCTCGGCGATGAAGCCGGTCGAGAGCCGGCCCTCGCGCCAGCGCGGATGGTGCATCAGCGCCGACAGGAACGGGATGTTGTGCCTGATGCCGTCGACGTAGAACGAGTCGAGCGCAGTCGCCTGCGCTTCGATCGCAGCCGCGCGCGACGGGGCGTGCGTGACCAGCTTGGCGATCATCGGATCGTAATGGATCGAGATCTCGCCGCCTTCCTGCACGCCGGTGTCGTTGCGCACGGTGATGCCGTCCTGGCTCGCTTCCGCCGGCGGGCGGTACTTCACCAGCCGCCCGATCGAGGGCAGGAAGTTGCGGAACGGGTCTTCGGCATAGAGACGCGACTCCACGGCCCAGCCGGTCAGCGCGACGTCCTTCTGCGCCAGCGCGAGCTTCTCGCCGGCGGCAACGCGGATCATCTGCTCGACGAGGTCGATGCCGGTGACCAGCTCGGTGACGGGATGCTCGACTTGGAGGCGCGTGTTCATTTCCAGGAAGTAGAAGCTCTTGTCCTGTCCGGCGACGAATTCGACGGTGCCGGCGGAATCGTAGTTCACGGCCTTGGCCAGTGCGACAGCCTGCTCGCCCATCTTGCGGCGGGTGGCTTCGTCGAGCAGCGGTGACGGCGCTTCCTCGATGACCTTCTGGTTGCGGCGCTGGATCGAGCATTCACGCTCGCCGAGATAGATCACGTTGCCGTGCTTGTCGCCCAGCACCTGGATCTCGATGTGGCGGGGATCGACGATGAACTTTTCGATGAAGACGCGGTCGTCGCCAAATGACGCCTTCGCTTCCGCCTTCGCAAGCCCAAATCCCTCCGCGACCTCCTGGGTCGAGTAGGCGATGCGCATGCCCTTGCCACCGCCGCCGGCAGAGGCCTTGATCATCACGGGGTAGCCGATCGCGTCGGCGATCCTGACCGCATGCCTGGCGTCTTCAATCACGCCGAGAAAGCCCGGCACGGTCGAGACGTCGGCGTTCGCGGCCGCCTTCTTGGACTCGATCTTGTCGCCCATCGCGGCGATCGCGCCGGGGTTCGGGCCGATGAAAACGATGCCTGCGGCTTCCAGCGCCCGCGGGAACGCCTCGCGCTCGGAGAGGAAGCCGTAGCCGGGGTGCACGGCCTCGGCGCCCGTCTTGCGGCAGGCCTCCACGATCTTCTCGATGACCAGATAGCTCTCGGCCGCAGCCGGCGGGCCGATCAGGACGGCTTCGTCGGCCATCTCGACATGGAGGGCGTCGCGGTCGGCCTCGGAATAGACGGCGACCGTCTGAATCCCCATCTTGCGGGCCGTCTTGATGACCCGGCAGGCGATTTCGCCGCGATTGGCGATCAGGATGCGTTTGAACATGATTGTCTTGAGCTTCGTCCCTTGGGCGGGACCCTACCCCACGCCGTTGGCGGGCCGGTGGGACGGGGCCGTATCCTGTCGTGGTACAGCAAAATCGGCCGGAGGCAACGGTCTAAATCCGCCCCGCTCTGGCGTACCAGCGCAAGACCGGCAGGCTCGCTGAGCCACCGGCCGGCCTATGCTTTTCCGTCCCTGGCGCTATCCTTGGTCCCGTCCTTGATCCGGTCCTTGGCCACGTCCCGGACCAGGCTGTGAATGAAGCCCAGTTTGGCTACCACAGCCGGTGACAGGATGAACGGATAGAGATCACGCAGGCCCATGGCGCGGTTGACACTGTTCATCGCGAAGGTGAAGGGCAGCCATGCGTCGACGATCGCGTGGACGTCCCGCGCCTCGTAGGGGTTGAAACGGATCCGCGTCGACAACTCCCCGTCGCGGTCGACCTTCGGGCGCACCTCCATGCCGAACTCCGAGGCCATTTCCAGTGTGTCGACGATGTGGAGGTAGTGCGCCCAGGTCTCCGCGAAATCTTCCCAGGGGTGCATGGTGGCATAGGCCGAGACGTAGTTCTGCTGCCAGTCCGGCGGCGCGCCTTCGGCATAGTGGCGTTGCAGCGCCTCGCCGTAGTCAACGGAATCATCGCCGAACACCGCGCGGCATTCGTCCAGCCTGCCGCCCTCACGCACCAGCACGTCCCAGAAATAGTGGCCGACCTCGTGGCGAAAATGGCCGAGCGGCGTCCGGTAAGGCTCGCCCATCTCCAGTCTGCGCCGCTCGCGCTCGATGGTGTCAGTCTCGGTCAGTGCGATCGTGATCAAGCCGTTGTCATGGCCGGTCATGACTTTCTGCCCGCTGTTGGGATCGTCGGCGAGGAAGTTGAAGATCAACCCGTGCTCGGGATTCTCCTGCCGGGTCTGGAGCGGCAGCTTCCAGCGGATCAGGGAATAGAACAGCCGGTGCTTCGCCACCTCCAGCTCGCGCCAACCGCCCAGTTGCAGGGGGTCAGAGAGGTCAGGCACGATGCCGTTGTGGCGGCAGGCGCGGCAATAGCCGGTGGTATCGGTAGCATCGGTCAGCCAGTTGCAGGCGTCGTACTCGGCATTGCGGCAGAGCATGCGGCGTTCGCCCTTGTCCGCGAGCGTCCTCCAGCCCGCTCCATCAGGCTCGATCGCCGACATCGTCTCCTTCTCCGGCAGGAAGGCGACGCGGTGGCCGCAGCGTTCGCAGGCGCGGTTCTCGAAATAGAGAACGTTGCCGCAGTCCTGGCAGACAAAGAGCTTCAAGGTTTAGCCTCTTCGGAAAGGGTGTCTTGCTGGTATCAAATATGGCGCCCCGCAGATACGCGCGCCGACTGCTCATCGTTCCAACTTCAGGAACAAATAGCCAGCTCCCGCGTTCGCTCATGTCAGCCACGCCCGGTGCGGCTGGTGTTTCCTGATCAATTCCCTTTTGAGCAATGGCTATCACGCTGTGTCTGTGTGAGTATCTGACCGGCACGTGCGCTCCAGCATCACAACGGCCGACGCCTTGAACGATCCTTTGCCCGAGACCCTTGCCGCCGAAAGGCTGCGCCAGCACCTCGAAGAGATCGCGCGCGAGCGCGACAACGCCTATCATGCGCTCCAGGAGCGGGAGGCTGAGCTGGCGCGCATCCAGCGCATCGGCAAGGTCGGTGGACTTGAGGTCGATTTCCGCGAAGGCTTCAAGAACCGCCGCTCGCCGGAATATCTGATGATCCATGGGCTGCCGCCCGAGGCCGCCGACGAGACGCATGAGGACTGGGTCAGCCGCATCCACCGCGACGACCGCGACGCCACCGTCAAGCATTTCTTCGATGCGCTGGCCGGCACCAGCGAGGACTACACCGCCGAATACCGCATCATCCGCCCGAGTGACGGCCAGACCCGCTGGATCCGCGTCGTGGCCAAGATCGAGCGCGACGCCGACGGCCGCGCCATCCGCCTGGTCGGCGCGCATATCGATGTCACCGACCAGGCGCTCGCGCGCGAGACGCTGCGCGAGAGCGAGGAACGCTTTCGCCTGATCGCCGACAGCGCGCCGGTGCCGATCTGGGTGACGAAGCTCGACCGCACACGCTCCTTCGCCAACCAGGCCTATGTCGACTTCGTCGGCCTGCCCTACGAGCAGGCCATCGCCTTCGACTGGCGCAAGGTCCTGCACCCGGACGACCTGCCGCGCGTCCTGCAGCAATCGGTTCAGGGCGAAGCCTCGCTCAAACCCTTCGTGCTGGAGGCGCGCTACAAGGACGCCTCGGGCGAATGGCGCTGGCTGCGCTCGGAATCGCAGCCGCGCTGGGATCCGACCGGCAAGCACATCGGCTTCATCGGTGTCGCCCACGACGTCACCGTTGCCAAGCAGGCCGAGATCGAGCTGCGGAAGCTCAACGAAACGCTGGAAGAGCGCATCGTCGAGCGCACCGCCGAGCTGGAGTCCAACGAATCCCGGCTACGCGCGATCCTGGCGACCAGCAACCAGTATCAGGGCCTGGTCAATCTCAAGGGCGAACTGCTTTACGCCAACCGTACCGCCCTGGACGGCATCGAGGCGGACTCGGCGGACGTGATCGGGAAGCCGTTCTGGGAAACGCCCTGGTTCACCGCCACCCACGGTATGAGCGCCGCCGTGCGCGAGGCCTTCGACACCGTGCTGAGGGGCGAAGCGGTGCGGATGGAGATGCGGCTGCGGCTGCCCATTGGCGAGCGCGATTTCGATTTCGGCATGCGCCCGGTGCTCGACCGCCACGGCAACATTACAGGCGCGGTGCCCGAGGCCGTCGACATCACCGAGCGCCGCCGCGGCGAGGAAGCGTTGCGGCAGTCGCAGAAGATGGAGGCGATCGGCCAGCTCACCGGCGGTGTCGCGCACGACTTCAACAACCTCCTCACCATCATCCGCTCGGCGACCGACTTCCTGCGCCGGCGCGAGCTGCCGGAGGAGCGCCGCCGCCGCTATGTCGACGCCATCTCCGACACCGTCGAGCGCGCCTCAAAACTGACCGCGCAGCTGCTGGCCTTCGCGCGACGGCAACCGCTGAAGCCGCAGATCTTCAATGTCGGCAGCCAGGTCGAGGGCGTGGCGCAGCTGGTGCGGCCGCTGGTCGGCGGCCGTATCGAGATCGTCGTCGAGATCGACGACCCCGACTGCTTCACCATCGCCGACATCGCGCAATTCGAGACCGCGCTGATCAACCTCGCCATCAACGCCCGCGACGCCATGGACGGCGAAGGCCGCCTTACTATTTCGGTGCGCAAGGTTCAGGGCATCCCGAACCTGCGTGCGCAATCGGCGCGCGGCGGCGACTACGTCGCGATCTCGGTCGCCGACACCGGCGGCGGCATCGCGCCCGAGAACATCGACGCGATCTTCGAGCCGTTCTTCACCACCAAGGAGGTCGGCAAGGGCACCGGCCTTGGCCTCAGCCAGGCCTTCGGCTTCGCCAAACAGTCCGAGGGCGACATCGCGGTGACGAGTACGCCTGGCAAGGGCGCAAAGTTCACGATCTATCTGCCGCAGGCACAAAGCCCGGCCGCCGAGAAGGAAGCGGCGTCGCTGACCAGCGAAGGCGCGACCACCGGGCGCGGCTATCGCGTGCTCGTGGTCGAGGACAATGACGATGTCGGCCAGTTCTCGACCGAGCTGTTGGAGGATCTCGGCTACGTCACCCGCCGTGTCGCCAACGCCAACGCCGCGCTCGCCATCCTCGGCGAGAACGAGTTCGCGGTCGATCTGGTATTCTCCGACGTCATCATGCCCGGCATGAACGGCGTCGAGCTCGCCGGCATCATCCGCGAGCGCTATCCGGGCCTCCCCGTCGTCCTCACCTCGGGCTACAGCAACGTGCTCGCCGAAAACGCCCATCGCGGATTTGAATTGATCCAGAAGCCGTATTCGGTGGAATCGCTCTCGCGCATTTTGCGCAAGGCGATTACGGAGAAGCTGTCGGTGGCAAGGTAAGAGATATCTCACATGAAACCCGCCCTCTTCTCCGCCTGGCAGACCTGGGCGTTGCTCTCCGCCTGCTTTGCCGCGCTGACCGCGATCTTCGCAAAAGTCGGTGTCGAGAACATCAATCCCGACCTCGCCACCTTCATCCGCACCATCGTGGTGCTGCTCGCCTTCTCGGTGCTGCTGTTCTTTACCGGCCAGTTCGCGGTGCCGTCGGCGGTCTCGTCGAGGACCTGGTCGTTCCTGGTGCTGTCAGGACTCGCCACTGGCGCTTCGTGGCTTTGCTACTTCCGCGCCCTGAAGCTCGGACCCGCCACGCTGGTGGCGCCGATCGACAAGCTCAGCGTCGTGCTTGTAGCGCTTTTCGCCTTCGCCTTTCTCGGCGAGCGGCCGACGGCGCAAGGCTGGGTCGGCATCGCCATGATCGGTGCGGGCGCCGTTCTCCTGGCCGTGAAGCTCTAAGCCGGGAACAAAGCTGATGTGAGATCGGTTTCTGCCGGGGCGCTTCCCTGCCTCGATCGAGAGACCAATGTCGAGCGAAAACCCCGATCAGGCAAGGCAGGCCGGCCACGCGCTGGATGCCGCCAACTTCTTCCTCGCCGACGTCCGCGACGGGCTCGGCCCCTATCTCGCCGTCTATCTCCTCACGGAGCAGCACTGGCACGAGGCGCGCATCGGTCTCGTGATGTCGATCGCAACCATCGCCGGCATCGTCGCGCAGACGCCGGCCGGCGCGCTGGTCGATGCGACGCGTGCGAAGCGGACGGTGATGGCGGTCGCCGCCATCATGGTGACGGTGGCGTCGCTGTCGCTGCCGTTGTTTCCGACGTTCCTGCCGGTCGCGATCTCGCAAGGCGTCGCACAGGCGGCCGCCGTCATCTTCCCGCCGGCGATCGCGGCCGTCTCGCTCGGCATTTTCGGTCATGCCGCCTTCACCCGAAGGATCGGCCGCAACGAGACTTTCAATCACGCCGGCAACGCCGTCGCGGCCGGGCTCGCGGGCGTGTCCGCCTACTGGTTCGGCCCGACCGTGGTGTTCTATCTGCTTGGCGCGATGGCGATCGCGAGCCTCATCAGCATCCTTGCGATTCCGGAACGAGCCATCGACCACGACCTCGCCCGCGGCTTGGACGAGGCCGATACGCATAGCGAACAGCCGTCAGGGCTTAGCGTTCTCCTGACCTGCCGCCCCCTGCTCGTCTTTGCGATCTGCACGGCGCTGTTCCACCTCTCCAATGCAGCAATGCTGCCGCTGGTCGGGCAGAAGCTGGCCCTCCAGGACAAGAACATGGGCACCAGCCTGATGTCGGCCTGCATCGTGGCAGCCCAAATCGTGATGCTCCCGTTCGCAATGCTGGTCGGCGCGCGAGCCGACCGCTGGGGCCACAAACGCTTCTTCCTCGCGGCACTGTTGATCCTGACCGTTCGGGGCGCGCTCTACACGCTCTCGGACAATCCGTTCTGGCTGGTCGGCGTGCAGCTGCTCGACGGCGTCGGCGCCGGCATCTTTGGCGCAATCTTCCCCGTCATCGTCGCCGATCTCATGCGCAACACCGGACGCTTCAACATCGCGCAAGGCGCCGTCATCACAGCCCAGAGCATCGGCGCCGCGCTGTCGACGACACTGGCCGGCTTCGTCGTGGTCGGCGCCGGCTACAGCGCAGCCTTCATCACGCTTGGCGCGGTTGCGGTGATCGGCGCCGTCATCTGCCTCCTCGCTTTGCCCGAGACGCGCCAAATCGCGGATGGCGGTCCGCGGCCACGGGGGAAGACAGCGGGATCGGCTTCCGCTATCGCTGCCGAATGAACTCGTTCCACAAGGATTGAACGTGCCATCTGACGCCATCTGGGCCTGGAGCATCATCGTCGTCGCGACTGCTTGCGTCATCATCCGCCCTTTTCGCCTGCCCGAGGCGATCTGGGCGGTGCTCGGCGCCGGCGCGCTCGTGCTGCTCGGTCTCCTATCGTGGCAGGATGCGCTTCTCGGCACCGAGAAGGGCATCGACGTCTATCTGTTCCTGATCGGCATGATGCTGATCGCCGAACTGGCCCGGCTCGAAGGCCTGTTCGACTATCTCGCCGCGCTTGCGGTGGAATATGCCGCCGGCTCGCCGCAGCGGCTGTTCCTGCTGATCTACATCGTCGGCACGGTCGTGACCGTGTTGCTGTCAAATGACGCCACCGCGATCGTGCTGACGCCCGCCGTCTATGCCGCCACGCGCGCGGCCGGCGCAAAGCCGCTGCCTTATCTGTTCGTCTGCGCCTTCATCGCCAACGCCGCAAGCTTCGTGCTGCCGATCTCCAACCCCGCCAATCTCGTCGTGTTCGGCGCACGCATGCCGCAGCTCAGCGAATGGCTGCGTCTGTTCGCCCTGCCCTCAGTGGCCTCGATCGTGCTCACCTATATCGTGCTTCGCCTGACCCAGCAGCGCGCTTTGAAGGAAGAAACGATCGCGCGTAGCGTGCCACACCCCAAACTCGGCCGCGGCGGCAAGCTGACGGCCGTCGGTATCGTCGCCATCGGTGTCGTGCTGGTCACGGCCTCCGCGCTCGACAAGCAACTGGGCCTGCCGACCTTCATCTGCGGCGTGGTCACGGCCGCGATCGTGCTGCTGATCAGCCGCCAATCGCCGCTGCCCGTGCTGAAGGGCGTGTCCTGGAGCGTGCTGCCGCTGGTCGGCGGTCTCTTCGTGATGGTGGAGACACTGATCAAGACCGGCGTGATCGGCCAGCTCAGCGCCCTGCTGCATCAGGCTGTCGCGCAATCAGCCCCAAAAGCCGCCTGGAGCGTCGGTATCGCCACCGCCATCGCCGACAACATCGCCAACAATCTGCCGGTCGGCCTCGTCGCCGGCTCCGTGGCCGCGAGCGATCATCTGCCCGCGCCCGTCGTCAGCGCCATCCTGATCGGCGTCGATCTCGGGCCCAACCTGTCGGTGACAGGCTCGCTCGCCACCATCCTCTGGCTGGTCGCGTTGCGGCGGGAGAAAATCGAGGTCGGGGCCTGGCCATTCCTCAAGCTCGGCATGCTGGTGACGCCGCCGGCCCTGATCGTGGCGCTGGCGGCGGCGATCAGGTAGCGTCATCAGTCATTCCCAAAGAATGTCGAAAACAACCCCATGCAAAGTAGCCGACGACCGGCTGCGCCATGCGCTTTTTCCGAATTCACTTGACCCGTCGGGCAAAACAGAGGCATGATGTCACCATCGGCGGCACGACACAGTGGCCCATTGAGGCGACCCTCAGTATCCCAGCGCCCTCGGCAAGGCCGTGCTGATCTCAGGGACAAAGGCGATCAGCAGCAGGCAGAGGAACAGTATCCCGAGATACTTCAGGATCGGCAAAATAGTGTCCTCGAGCCGCACGCCGCCAATGAGACATGCACCGTAAAGGCCGAGACCCAGCGGAGGCGCGAACAGCCCGATCCCCATGCCAACGACAAGGATGACGCCGTAGTGGAGAGGATCGACACCGAGCTGGCGCGCAACGGGCATCAGCAGCGGCCCGAAGATGATCAGTGCGGCGGCTCCTTCCAGCACTGATCCCATCACGATCAGGATCAGGACGGAGAGAAGCAGAAAGACCCACCGGCCGTGCTGGGCGGTCAAGGCGACCAGGACATCCGCGATCGCGTGAGGAATCTGCTGGAGCGTGAGCACGTAAGCGAGGCTTTGAGCGGCCGCCACGATGAACAGCACCATCCCGGATCGCACGCCGGCGTGCCGCATCACCGAACCGACCGACGCCCACGTCATCTCGCGGAACAGGATCCAGCCGACGGCGAGTGCATAGGCAACCGCAAAGGCGGAGATCTCCGTCGCGGTCGCAAAGCCCGAACGATAACCGCCGAAGATCAGCGCGATCAGGCCGAACGCTGCGAGGCCGCTGATGGCCATGCTCGCCGTCGACTCGCCGGAGATCCCAACGACCGCCGCCTGTGCGGTACGGCGCCCCGCAACGATTGCAACAAGGATCAAGGCGGATGCCATCAGCGCTGACGGAAGCAGGCCCGCCATGAAAAGGCCGCCGATCGAAAGGTTCGCCACGAAGCCCAGGATGATCAGGTTCACGCAAGGGGGAATTGTCTCTGCCATGACGGCGGACGCGGCGAGCAACGCAACTGCATCGCCCGGCTTCTGGCCGGACTTGCGGGCGGCCGGCACAAGGACCGAGCCGACGGCCGCGATGTCGGCCATCTTCGAGCCGGAGATGCCGGAGAAGATGACCATCGCGAGAACCATCACAACGTCGAGGCCGCCGCGAATTCGGCCCGCGCCTCGCTGCAACAACGAGATGAGGCGAACGGACATGCCATTCGCTTCCATCAGGTATCCGACCAGGATGAAGAACGGCACCGCGAGCAGCACGAAATTGTCGATGCCGCGCGCCATCTGTTGGGCGAGGAACTGGCCCGGCAACATGTCGCCGCACCAGATGAAGACGAGCGCGGAGAGCGCGAGCACGAAAGCGATCGCCACGCCGGCGATCAGCGAGGCGATGAAGACGAGGCCCATGACCCACGGCAGCGCCGGCGTGGTATCCGGTGCGAGAGACGACCACGCAGCCCAGAGAGCGCCGAGGATCGCATAGCCGGCCAGCGCACTGAGCGTATCCTGCAGCCGGAAGCCGAGGCACGCATCCAGCGCGAAGAGCGTCATGGCTGCGGTCGCGACGCAAAGCGGAACGAAGAACACTTCCTGCGGAAGTCCGGCACCGACGGTCTGCCCGGAGGTCTCAACCAGCAGCTTGCAGGCGTACCAGAACATGGCAGACGTCGTGATCAATACGAGCACGGCGACGGCGGCGTCAACCTGCTCCCGCCGCCTCGGTGTCAAGCGATCAACGAAGAAGGTCACACCGGCATTGTCGCCGCGCGCCATGGCGGCGGCGGCGCCAAGGAAGGTCACGGCAAGAAGCAGCGCACGGGCAACATCGTCACTCCACTCGACCGGCGCGTCGAAAAAGTGCCGGACAAGGACTGAGCCGATCACGACCAGGAGATCGGCCGCGAGCAGGATGGCCGTCACCCATTCCAGAACAGCGAGAAGCCCCATCAGGAAAGTTCGCCAGCCGCTCCCGGCCACCTGCCGTCCGGCGCGCTCGATGATGACCGATGGCGCCACCGTCTCACCCATTCGCGGTCTGCTGAATTGCATCCAGCAACGGCTTCGCGCCGGGCGTCCTCTCTACGAAGCGATCCCACATCGGCCGAACGCGCTCACGGAACGCCGCGCGATCGCATTCAGCTACAGTTACACCGAGCTTCGCCAACTCTGCCATGGCGTCAGCCTCGATCTGGCTGGCCTTGGCGAACTGATCGTCGGTCGCCTCCTTGATGGCCTTGAGCAGCCCGTCACGCTGCGCGGCCGGCAGCTTTGTCATGGTGCGGTCGCTGATGAAGGCGCCGAAGGGGGTATGGATGTGCTTGGTCAGCGTGAAGTTCTTGGCAGTTTCATAGAACTTCGCCGACAGGACCGTCGGGGCGTCGTGCTCCAGGCCGTCGATCACGCCAGCCTGAAGGCCGGTGTAGATTTCGCCAAACGCCATCGGCGTCGCGGCTGCGCCCATGAGCTTGACGGTTTCGGTTACAACCGGGTTCGGAAGACAGCGGATCTTCTTGCCGGCGAGCTCGGCGGGCGTCTTGAACGCGAACTTCGTCATGAAGTTGCGCGCGCCGAGATTGCGCCCCCACGCAGGGAAATGCACTGAGGCTTTCTGCACCAGGAGCTGTCGCACGGCTTCGCCGGCCGGCGAGGCGGCGACCCGCCGCATATGGTCGAAGTCCTGGAAGATGTAACCGAGATCGAAGGCTCCGATCTCGGGCACGATGTTAGTCCAGATCGACGTGCCAACCAGCATCATGTCGACCACACCCGACTTGACCTGGTTGACGACATCGGCCTCCTGGCCGAGCTGATTATCCGGGAAGAACTGCGTGGCTATCTGACCGTCCGTCGCCTCCTTGAGCCGCGGCAAGAACAGATCGTACCAAATCCGGGCCGTTGAAAACTTCGGATCGTTCGGAAACGAGGTCGAGATTTTCAACGTGGTGGCGGCCGCAGCCCGCCTGATCAGGGATGGAGCGACGAGCCCTCCCGCGATCCCCGTCAGCATCGTGCGGCGCGAAAACTTCGTCATGACGCTTCCTCCAGTTCTTGTGGCTTGGCCTTGTCCGTCAGTCGTTCTCGTAGCCGTACACTTCCGGCAGGATGAAGATTGCCGCACACAACCCGATCAGCGGGAAGATCGCGACCATCAGCGTGGCATTGGCCTGCCCGATCGCGGCGAATACCGTCGGGAACAGAAAGATCGCCAGAAACGACGGCAGCTTCACGAACATGTAGGCAAAGCCGCTGGCGGTGCCGCGGTACTTCGGCTTGGCGACCATGGTCGGGATCGTCATGCAGTTCGACGCGTCCCAATAGTGGCCCCACAGCATCGCGGCGGCCGCGAACGGCAGCAGGATCTTGTTGTCGGTATAGAGCGCGAAAGCCGCGACCAGCAGCGAGACCAGCACGATCGAGAAGCCCGCGATCGAGATGCCGCGGTGGCCGATCTTCGGCGTCAGCAGCGGACCGACCCAGCCCGACACGGCGGCGAAGGAGAACAGCGCCATCGTCACCAGATTGATGCCGAGCACGCTCGACACGCCGACCATGACAAAGAGCACCGGCAGATAGAACGCGAAGGTCGAGAACTCGCTGGCTTGCACGAAGCAGGCAATCCAGCCGTAGATCGTCGCACGCCAGCGGATCGGGTCCTGCTTGAGGTCGGCGAGGAAGGCGCGGGTCGAGACCTTCGGCACCACCACGTCCTGGTCGGGCAGCATGGCGAGATCGTCGTTGAACATCTCGCGCGCGACCTGCTTGGCCTCGCGATAGCGCCCCTTCTGCACCAGCCAGACCGCCGTTTCCGGCACGTCGTGACGCATCACCAGGATGATCAGCGCCGGCAGCGCACCGAGGCCGAGCGTCACGCGCCACAGCGTCTCGTGGTTGATGTCGAGCAGGAGGAAGATCACGATGACGCCGATGGTCAGCACTTCGCCGACGGCGAACATGAACTGCCAGCGGTTGCCCATGACCTCGCGCTCACCCTTGGCCATGGATTCCATGATGTAGGTGTAGCCGGTCGAGATGTCGGAGCCGAGCGGAACGCCGAGCAGGAAGCGGATCACGATGAGCCAGGTCACGTTGGGCACGAAGGCCTGCGCCAGCGCCAGCACGATGAACATCACCATCGTGACCAGGAACATCACGCGGCGGCCGATCTTGTCCGACAGCCAGCCGCCGAGCAGCGCGCCGATCAGCGCACCACCTTGCGTGCCGGCCGCGGCAAGGCCGAGCATCAGTGGATCGGGATTGTACTGCTCCTTGATGAAGATCAGGACGAAGGCGATCGAGTAGAGATCCCAGGCCTCGACCAGGATCGAGGCCATCATCAGCCAGCCGACCTTGTTGCCCTTGGGGCTGTAATTGGTGATGAGATAGCGGACCGCGGCTTCGCTCGCGGTCGGTTGTGGCATGGCCATCGTCGACATGTTTGGTCCCTTCTTCAAAACTCTTAGGCGCCTAGTCCTGCTATGTGCCGAGCAGCGGCTCGATGCTGCAATCGAGCAGGCGCGGATCGATCCCCGCCTCCATGCCCGCAAACATCGAATCCATGAAGTCGATCAGGGCATCGCTCGCCTTCACCGCGTCCTCGACGCGGCGGCCGGCAACGGCCGCGAGAATGGCGAGATGGTGATCGATCGTGCCGGACAAATCGGTCTTTCCCGGCATGAAGCGGTGGTGAATGTAGCCGATGCGGCGATAAAGCGTGTGCAGCGGCCGCAGCGTGTGCACCAGGAACGGCTCGCCCGCAGCCTCGAGCACCAGCGCGTCGATGCGGCGGTCGATGTTGTTGAACTCGTCGAGGGTCAAAGTCGCACGGCGCTCGCGCAGCAGACGCTCGATGTGCAGTGCCTGATTGCGGTGGGACAGGCTGGCGCGATCGGCCGCGAGGCGAATGACGAATCGCTCCATGTCGCGGCGCAAGGCGAGCAGCATGCGCTCGCGCGCCAGATCGATCGGTGCGATGTGCAGGCCGTGGCGCGGTCGGATGATGATGAGCGTGTCGGCGGAAAGACGATTGACGGCATGATGCACCGGCGTGCGGCCGAAGCCCGTGATCTGCTGCAACTCGAGCATGGTCATGAACTGACCGGGCTTGAGTTCGCAATGAACGAGCAGCTCCTCGATCTTCTGATAGGCCAGCTCGAAGAAGTTGAGACGGTTGCGCCGCGAGGGCCTGCCCTCGCCGTCGTCCTCTGGTCTCACCACCTCGAGCGCGCGCTTGCGCCGTGCCATGTTTGCCTCCCGTCCGCCCGCGCTGTCGTTCGCAAGGCGGCGCTTGTTTGTGGCACCCTTAAAACATGTTGTGATATATTACAAGCAGGCGTAAGACTCCCCCGACGGCCCGCAACGTGCTGCGGTGCAAAATGAACAAGACCGGCGCGAGGCGCCTGTGACGGGAGGACATCTGCCGTGAAGATCACGTCGATCGAGACGCTGCGCACCGAGGAATTTTCCAACGTCATCTGGGTGCGCGTTCACACGGATAGCGGCGTGATCGGTCTCGGCGAGACCTTCTATGGCGCCGGCGCGGTCGAGGCGCAGATCCACGACACCTTTGCCGGCCGCCTGCTCGGCCGCAATCCCCTGCACATCGAGGCCATCCATCGCGACATGCTGAACCTGCCGATGGCGCAGTCCTCGACCGGCGTCGAATACCGCGCGGCGTCGGCGATCGACATTGCGCTGTGGGACCTGTTCGGCAAGGTCTGCAATCAGCCGGTGCACCAGATGCTCGGCGGCCTCTGCCGCGACAAGCAGCGCATCTACAACACCTGCGCCGGCACGCAATATGTCCGCTCGACCAATATCAGCCCGGTCGCAAACTGGAATCTCGGGGCCAACAAGGGCCCCTATGAGGACCTCGACGGCTTCATGAACCGTGCGGATGCGCTCGCCGAAAGCCTGCTGGAAAGCGGCATCTCGGCGATGAAGATCTGGCCGTTCGATCCGGCGGCGCAGGAGAACAAGGGTCTCTACATCACGGCCGCCCAGATGAAGCAGGCGATCGAGCCGTTCGAGAAGATCAGGAAGGCCGTCGGCGACAAGATGGAGATCATGGTCGAACTCCATTCGCTCTGGAATCTGCCAACCGCCAAGCAGATCGCGCGCGCGCTCGAGCCGTACAAGCCGACCTGGTACGAAGACCCGATCCGCATGAACTCGCCGCAGGCGCTGGCCGAATATGCCCGCTCGACCGACGTCTGGGTCTGCGCCAGCGAAACGCTGGGCTCGCGCTTCCCCTACAAGGACATGCTCGACCGCGACGCCATGCACGTGGTGATGGCCGATCTGTGCTGGACCGGCGGCCTCACCGAGGGCCGCAAGATCGCGGCGATGGCAGAAACCTACCACCGCCCCTTCGCGCCGCATGACTGCATCGGCCCGATCGGCTTCATCGCCGCCATCCACATGTCGTTCAGCCAGCCGAACACCCTGATCCAGGAATCGGTGCGCGCCTTCTACAAGGGCTGGTACAATGAGCTCGTCACCACGATGCCCACCATCAAGGACGGCTACGTCTTCCCGATGGAAGGCCCCGGCCTTGGCGTCGACCTTCTGCCCGCCGTATTCGAGCGCTCTGATCTGATCGTGCGCCGCTCCAACGCTTGAGGATTTCTTGAGATGAGCACTGCCCTCTTCGACCTTTCCGGCCGCACCGCCCTCGTGACCGGCTCCTCGCGTGGGCTCGGCCGCGCCATCGCCGAAGGCATGGCCAAGGCCGGCGCCAGGATCATCGTCAACGGTGTCGATCCCAAGCGCGTCGAGCAGGCCGTCGCCGAGTTTCGCGCCGCCGGCCATCAGGCCGAAGGCGCCGCCTTCAACGTCACCGACGAGCCCGCGATCGTCGCAGCCTTCAACGATTTCGACAAGAAGGGCATCGCCGTCGACATCGTCGTCAACAATGCCGGCATCCAGCACCGCAAGCCGCTGGTGGAATTCACCACCGACGAATGGCGCAAGGTGATCGAGACCAACCTCACCAGCGCCTTCGTGATCGGCCGGGAAGCTGCCAAGCGGATGATCCCGCGCAAGCACGGCAAGATCATCAATATCGGCTCGCTCGGCAGCGAGCTGGCGCGCCCCACCATCGCGCCCTACACCGCCGCCAAGGGCGGCATCAAGAACCTGACCCGCTCGATGGCGGTGGAATGGGCCCAGCACGGCATCCAGGCCAACGCGATCGGTCCCGGCTACATGCTGACCGACATGAACGAGGCACTGGTCAACAACACCGACTTCAACACCTGGCTGATGGGCCGCATCCCCTCCAAGCGCTGGGGCAAGCCTGACGAGCTGGTGGGTGCGGCAATCTTCCTCGCCTCGGATGCCTCCACCTATGTCAACGGCCAGATCATCTATGTCGATGGCGGCATGATCGCCGCGATGTAATCGCGAACACGAGGGAACAAGCCCATGCGCGCCGTCGTCATCCACGCCCCGAAAGACCTCCGGATCGACAACTACCCCGACACGGAGCCCGGCCCGGGCGAGGTCCGCATCAAGATCGCCAATGGCGGCATCTGCGGCTCGGACCTGCACTACTACCATCATGGCGGCTTCGGCGTTGTGCGCATCCAGCAACCGATGGCGCTGGGGCATGAGATCGCCGGCGTGGTCGCAGCGGTGGGTGATGGCGTTACCAGCGTAAAGGCCGGGACCCGCGTCGCGGTCAATCCGAGCAAACCGTGCGGCCAATGCCTGCATTGCCAGGAAGGCATGCGCAACCAATGCCTCGACATGCGCTTCCTCGGCAGCGCGATGCGCTTTCCCCATGTGCAGGGCGGTTTTCGCGAGTTCATGACGGTCGATGCCACGCAGGCGGTGCCGATCTCCGACAAGCTGTCGCTGGCGGAGGCCGCGGTCGCCGAGCCGCTCGCGGTGTGCCTGCACGCCGGCAAGCAGGCGGGGCCCCTGCTCGGCAAGCGCGTGCTGATCACCGGTTGCGGCCCGATCGGCGCTCTCATGATTTTGGTCTCGCGCTTCGGTGGTGCGTCCGAGATCGTTGTCACTGACGTCGCCGACGCCCCGCTCGCTGTCGCCAGGAAGCTCGGCGCCACCCACGCCATCAATGTCGCGACCAATGCCGCCGCGCTCGATCCCTGGCGCGCCGGCAAGGGCGTGTTCGACACGCTGTTCGAAGCCTCCGGCAATCAGGCCGCGCTGCGTACCGCGCTCGACGTGCTCCGCCCCGGCGCGACGATGGTGCAACTCGGCCTCGGCGGCGAGATGACGCTGCCGATCAACTCGATCGTCGCCAAGGAATTGCAGCTCCGCGGCACCTTCCGCTTCGACCCCGAATTCGAGCTGGCGGTGCGGCTGATGGGCGAAGGCCTGATCGACGTGAAGCCGCTGATCACGGCGACGATGCCGTTCGAGAACGCGGTCGCGGCTTTTGAATTGGCTACCGACCGCTCGCAGTCGATGAAGGTGCAGCTGACCTTTTAGGGCTGCGCCAACGCGGCGATGACCTCGCGGGAGACGAAGACCTCCGCGCGCTCCCAGGACTCGTCGTTGTCGCCGCGGAAGGTATAGAGCTTGTCCATCACGACCTTCCTGGCGCCAACGTCGATCACCGCGACCTTGGCCCATTGCACCAGCGTGCTGGTCTTCTGGATGCCGCCGATCACCTTGAACGCCGCCCCCTCTTGCACCGACGGCGCAAGCCGGTAGCGCGGGTCGGCGGCGATGTCTCGCCGGAGCGCGACCATGAACGCCTGCAGCCGCCGCTCATGAGCGGCGCTCTGGTCAACAGGCTCGGCGGAGGTGTCAGTGTAGCTGAAATCGTCGAGCGCAATCGTGGTCTCGGCGGCGACGGCCCGGCCATTCAGCCCGGTCGCAAGAAGAACAAGGAAAGACAGCAACGAGCGGGTACGGCGCATCGCGGGCCTCGCATGACGGAAAGGCCGCAAACTAGGCGGACGCATTACGCATAGCAGCCGTGGCGCTCCCGGCTGATCCCGGGAAAATTTCACGACGTTGCAGCGCGGTAAGAGTGCCGCTTTGCGCACGCAGCGTTCTGCCCTTTAATGCGCAGGCGACATACCGTTCGCCCCAGGTGCCCGCTGATGTGGAACCGCCCGAGATTTGATCTCAAGGTCCGCCTGACCTTGCGCGTGGCCGCCGTCTCGGCTGCCTGCTTCACCGCTATATCAGCCTATTTTCTCATCACGGCCGACCGCGCAGCCCATGCGCGCATCGACGGCATCGCCGCCATCGTTGCGAAGACGCTGGAGCTTCAACAGGGCAAGGTGCTCTGGACCGCGAACCCCCGGTCGGACTTTCCCAACCTCGACCCCGTCTCGGCTTATGTGATGACGCCCGGCCTGTGCCTGGCCTTCCGTGGCGTCAGCGGCGAGATGCTGCAGCGCTTCTGTAGCGGCGCGCCTGTCGCGGATGACCCGCCGCCGCAGATCTTCACGGCGTTCTATCATGGCCTGTTCGACCCCGGCCGTGAGGCGGCGCGGCCGGTGATCCTGCGCGGGACAAAGCTGGGTGAGGCCGTGGTCTCGGTCGATCCGGCTGTGCGGACGGCGGAGGCCTGGCACGAGGCCGGCCGCCTGATGCTGGCGCTGGCTATCGCGCTGCCGCTGCTGTGCGTCCTGGTCTACGCAGCGCTGGCCCGCGCCCTGCGCCCGACCCGGATGATCCGCGCCGGCCTGGAGCGGATTGCCGCCAACGACCTCACCGCGCGGTTGCCGCCATTCGATCTCGCCGAGCTCTCCGCGGTGCGCGACGTCTTCAATCATCTCGCCGAAAGCCTCGACACGGCACTCGCCGAGCGCGCCGAGCTGACCCGAAAACTGATCGCGCTCCAGGACGAGGAGCGCCGCCATCTCGCCCGCGAGCTCCATGACGAATTCGGCCAGTCGCTGGCCGCGATCCGCGCGCTCGCCGCCTCCGCCCGCCAGACCGCCGCGCAGGACTGCCCTTCCCTGCTCGGCGAATGCGACGGGATCGCACGGACCGCGACCGGCATGATGGAGACGCTGCGCGGCGCGCTGTTCCGGCTCCGCCCGCCTGATGTCGAGGAGCTCGGCCTCGTCGCCAGCCTCGAAGGCCTCGTTGCCGGGTGGAACGGCCGCAGCCGCGGTGAGACACGCTTCTCGATCCGTTTCGACGGCTCGTTCGGGACGCTGCCGGCCACGATCAGCGCCAACCTCTACCGCATCGTGCAGGAGGCGCTCACCAACGCGGCCAAGCATGCCGGCGCCACCAAGGTGAACCTCGAACTGTCGATGCGTGCGGCCGAAATCGCACTCGCCGTCGATGACGACGGCCGCTCGACCGATCCCGCCGCAAAAGCCGGCATGGGCCTGCTCGGCATGCGCGAACGCGTCGCAGCCCTGCGCGGCCGTCTGAGTTTTGAGGCCGGCCCCAACGGCGGCTCCGCACTGCGCGTCGTCATTCCCCTTGTCGCCGCGGGTCCGCAGGCGCTGGAGCACGCGGCATGACCGCGACCATCTTACTGGTCGACGACCACTCGGTTGTCCGCGAAGGCTATCGCTCCGTGTTGCAGAAGCAGCCGGGCCTGCGCGTCATCGCCGAAGCCGGCGACGGCGCGGACGCCTATCGCCTCTTCAAGTCCGAGGCACCAGATCTCGTCATCATGGATCTCAGCATGCCCGGCATCGGCGGCGTCGAGGCCGTCAGGCGCATCCGGCAATGGGACAAGGCGGCAAAGATCCTCGTCTTCACCATGCACGACAATGCCGGCTTTGCCGTCCAGGCCATCCGCGCCGGCGCACGAGGTTACGTCACGAAGACCAGTCCTCCGGAGACACTGGTGCGCGCGGTGATGGATGTGCTCGCCGGCAAGATCGCGATAAGCCCTGATATCGACCACGAACTGGCGCTCAGCCGGATCAGCGGCGAGAGCTCCGCCGCCGACGTGCTCACGCCGCGCGAGTTCGAGGTGCTGCGGCTGTTGCTCGCCGAGAACACGACGGAGGAGATCGCCGAGACGCTGCATGTCAGCCCGAAGACGGTCGCGAATTTGCATTCGCTGATCAAGGACAAGCTCGGCGTCGGCTCCGACATCGAGCTGGTCCGGCTGGCGCTGCGACAGGGAATCCTGACGCAGCTCGATCTCGGCGACGCCTGAGCGCCCGCGTTACGGCACGAGCTTCGTGCCATCAGGCGCGAACGCCTCGACGTTGTCGCCGATCCTGAACGACATCATGTCGCGACCGACCAGCAACGGTCCGTTGTAGGCGGTGCGCGTGCGCTCGATCAGCGGCTCCTCCGGAATATCGGGTCCGGGCTTCACCGTGCCGAACACGATGTGGGAATAGACCGCGAGCTTCGGCCTGGCTGAGGCAAAGATGCGGCCGGCCTCCTCGGGCGAGGTGTGGTGCGCCTGGATGTCCTTGTAAACAGGATTCCTGACCAGCAGCTCCGGCTCGATCACCGCGACTTCGTGGATCAGCAAATCGGCACCCGCTGCTGCCTTGGCAATCCGCTCGTCATACTTCGTGTCGCCCGAAAGCACGACCTTGTGCCCACCATACTCGATCATATAGCCGAACGCCGGCTTGATCTTCTCACCGTGATTGACCTCGATCGCGGTGACCTTGACGCCGCTGTTGTCGTAGACAAGTCCCGGCTCGATATCCTTTGCGGCAAATTCGACCGCCTTGGGATCTAGATGCTCGTCGTCGATACGAATGCGGATGTCGTTGGCGAAGGCTTTGGTCAGGTTCTCCGTCATCGCCACGGTGCCCTTGGGCCCGAACAGATTCATCGGCCCCTTGCGCGAGGCCCAGGGCGTGGCGAGCCAGCCGGTCAGCCACATATCTGGAAGGCCGACGATGTGGTCGGAATGCAGATGCGTGAGGAAACTGGCGGTGATCGCGCCGAGCGGGATCTTCAGCTTGTAGAGCTGCATGGTCGAGCCGCGGCCGAGATCGAACAGCAGCTTTTCGCTCCCCGCCTCCACCAGCGTCGAGGCGCTGAAACTCGTCGGCCGCGGTGTCGGCACGCCGGTGCCGAGCAGCGTGACCTTGATCGGTTCGGCCGACGCAGCCGTGCTGAACGCGAGCAGCACGAAGCCTGCCCGCAAGAGAGTCCTGAGCATATTGTCCTTCCCTGAGTGTCAGATCATTGCCGCGTGGCCGCGGATCATTCGCGCGCGACCACCGAGTCCAGCCACGCGCAGTTCAGCGGCGGCACGCGCGGATCGGCGACGCGGACGCCGCGGGCCGCAGCATCCAGCCGCATCTCGCGCAGGCGCTTGCGCTGCTCGTCGGGCATGTAGAGACGCTCGTGACCCCATAGTGACGGGCCATCAAACGTCTCGTGCGGCTGCCAGGTCTCGGGATCGATGATCCGTCCGCCCCAGCCATATTCGATGAAGAAGCCCGAGGGCGTATTCACGTAGAACGAGGTCATGTGGTCGTTGGTGTGGCGACCCAGCGTATAGACGACACGGCCATCTTCGAGCTGGGCGAGATCGTAACCCTGGCCGACATCGTCGAGGCTGCCGAGCTCGACCATGAAATGATGCAGCGCCTTGCGGCCCGAGCCGACCATTGCGAAGGAATGGTGCCGGCCGTTGACGTGGAAGAAATAGAGCCCGTAAGGCTTCAGCCCGAAATCGGAGACGTGGAAGCCGAGCACGTCGCGATAGAACGGCACCAGCGGCTCGACGTCCTCGACATTGAGCACGACGTGCCCCATGCCCAGCGCGCCGGTGCGAAAGCCCGAGATCGGCCGACCGGGTCTGAAGGGTTCGCTCGCGAGCTCAGGCGCGCAGAACGCTTCCAGCCGGTTTCCGGCGGGATCCGCGAACGTGATCAGCTCGGCCACGTGCCGCTCGTCGGCGAGTGCGCGCGAGCCGCGCGTCACCTTGACGCCATGGCCTTCCAGTCGCGCCGCGAGCCGGTCCAGCTCGGCGGCAGACGGAACTTCCCAGCCCATGACCGCAAGGCCGGCATCGCTGCTGCCGTCGACGATCAGGCGCTGCTTGCGATCGTCCATGCGAAATGCCCGCATCCTGCCGCCACGATCGACCTGCTGCATGCCGAGCAGCCCGGTCGCCATTTGGCCCCACTGGTCGAGCTGCGACGAATTGATGCCGATATAGCCGAGCGCGGTGATTTCCATCGAATTCCTCCCGAGGGCATCGCCTTCGCCGCATTGCGGCGAGCTTGATACCGGCCGCGCGCAATCCTACGGTGGCGTCCCGCAATCGCTTCGCGTTCGCAAAGACGATAATCGCGAAGCCGTCGGCCACAAGGGAGGAAATGCGAAGTGTCCAAGGAGCGGACGCGGAACGGCCAGCCGCGGCAGTCGGAGGGCGTGCGCGCCTTCAAGCGCGGGCTGGACGTGCTGCAGGAGGTCAACCGCTCCGGCGGCATCCGCGCCGGCGACGTCGCCCGCGCGCTCGACCTGCCCCGCCCCACCGTCTATCGCCTGCTCGAAACGCTGGAGGAACTCGGCTATGTCGCCCGCAGCGCCAGCGACGATCGCTTTCGCGTCACCCGGCTCGCCCTGAGCCTCGGCGACGGCTACGACCCCGGCGTGGTGATCTGCCAGGCGGCCGCGCCTTTTCTCGCCGAGCTGAGCAAGACGCTGGTCTGGCCGGTCGATCTCTCCACTTACGAGAACGCGGCGATGGTGGTGCAGGAGACCACGCATTCGCGCAGCCCGCTGTCGATCGACCGCGGCATGATCGGCAAGCGCTTGCCGATGCTGCGGACCTCCGCGGGCCGGGCCTATCTCGCTGCCTGCCCCGCGCGCGAACGCGATCTCATCGTCAGCCATCTGCGCCGCATCGACGAAGCTGACGACCGCCCCTTCCTCGAGCGGACCCGCCTCGACCAGATGATCGCCGAGACTCAAGCACGCGGCTACGCAACCCGCAGCGAGGGCGAATACAATCCGAAGACCGCGTCGATTGCCGTTCCCATCGTGCGCAATGGCGCGGTCTACGGCTGTATCTCCATCATCTGGATCCGCTCGGCGCTGGGGATCGAGGAAGCCATGGCGCAGTTCGTCAGCCAGCTTCAGGAGACGGCTGCGGCCATTCCGGTCGAGACTTAGGGTCGTCCGCTGGGCGGACACTTCGGCCGGCGCCGTTGAAGCGGTGGCACCTGATGGGGAAGAGATAGCCCCATGCAAGATAAATCCGCTCCTGAAGAGTTTGACGTCGTGATCGTCGGCCGTGGCCCGGTCGGCGCCACGCTTGCCAATCTGCTCGGCCTCTGCGGCGCGCGGACGCTGGTGCTGGAGCGCGAGGCGCGGACCTATCATCTGCCGCGAGCGGTGCATTTCGACGACGAATGCATGCGCGTGTTCCAGACCATCGGCCTCGCCGACGCCATCCTGCCGCAGGTCATCCTCAGCCCCGGCATGCTGTTCCTCGACGCCGACGGCAAGATGCTGCTGGACTGGTCGCGACCGCAGACGCTGACGCCGATGGGCTGGAATCTCAGCTATCGCTTCCACCAGCCCGATCTGGAGGACGCGCTGATCGGCGGCCTCGCGCGCTGGCCGCACGTCACCTTGCGCAGCCGCTGCGAGGTGTTCGCGCTGGACCAGGACGAGACCGGCGTTCGAATCCGCTACGAGGATATCTCCAACGGAAAGCTCAGCGAAGTTCGCGCCGGTTACGTCATCGGCTGCGATGGGGCTCGGTCTATCGTTCGCCGCTTCATCGGCTCCGGCATGGACGACCTGGGCTTTCACGAGCGCTGGCTGGTGATCGACGTGCTGCTCAAGCGCGCGCGCGACGATCTCGGCGACTACAGCCTTCAGCACTGCGATGTCAGGCGTCCCGCGACCTATGTCCGCGGCACCGGCACGCGGCGGCGCTGGGAGATCACGGTTCTCCCTGACGAGGATTCGAACGAGGTCGCTCAATCCGCAAAGGTCTGGGAGCTGCTGTCGCGCTGGATCACGCCCGAGGATGCCGAGCTCGAGCGCGCGGCGGTCTACACCTTTCATTCCGTGATCGCACAGCAATGGCGTAACGGCCGGCTGCTGCTGGCCGGCGATTCAGCTCACCAGACCCCGCCTTTTCTCGGCCAGGGCATGTGCGCCGGCATCCGCGATGCCGCCAACCTTGCCTGGAAGCTCGCGGCCGTCATCCGCGGTGATGCCGCGCCTGGCTTGCTCGATACCTATCAAAGCGAACGCCAGCCGCATGTGCGCGAATTCATCGAGCTCGCCATCCGCCTGGGCGGTGTCATCAACACCAAGGCGATCGAAGCGGGCCTTGCCGCCGGGCAAGCGCGCGAGAACGCGCCGGTCAAGCTGGAGGTGAAAAAGCCCCTGCTCGGCCCCGGGCTCGCGCTCGGCGAGCTCGCGCTCACCGGACATCTCGCGCCGCAATTCGTGCTGAAGGACGGCAGCCGCGGCGACGACCTGATCGGCTACAGCCATGTGCTGCTGGTCGAGAGCGCCGCGCATCCCGCGCTTTCGCAAGCGGGGATCAAAATCCTGACCGGCGATGATGCACAAGGCATCGGCCCCTGGCTGCGCGAGCACAGCCTCACCGCCGCGCTGGTTCGCCCCGACCGCTACATCCGCGGCACCGCCCGCAACGATGCCGAACTCGACCGGCTCATCGCCGCAATCACGCCTCCCACCCACGTGCCGTCCGCGGCCTGACCGAACATCTCTCGAGGATATCCCATGAAGCTGCTCTCTTTCATCGTCGACGGCCGCGCCTCGTTCGGGGCCGTCAGGGACAATGGCGTCGTCGATCTCGGCAAACGCATGGCTGGATGCGCAACGCTGCGGCAGTTGCTCGAAGCGGGCCGCGTGACCGAAGCGACGAAGCTGGTCGCATCCACTGCGCCGGATCATCCGCTGGACAGCATCAGCTTCGCGCCCGTCATCCCCGATCCCGGCAAGATCATCTGCGTCGGCCTGAATTATCGAGACCACGTCGCCGAGACCGGCCGCACCGTCACCGAGAAGCCGGCGCTGTTCGTCCGCTTCCCCTGCAGCCAGGTCGGTCATCTTCAACCGATCGTAAAACCGAGGGTGAGCGACGATTTCGATTACGAAGGCGAGCTTGCGCTCGTCATCGGCAAGCAGGGCCGGCACATTCCGGCGAGCCGCGCGCTCGACCACATCGCCGGCTACGCCTGCTACAATGAGGGCAGCATCCGCGACTGGCAGCGCCACACCAGCCAGTTCCTCTCCGGCAAGACCTTTGCGGAGAGCGGCAGCTTTGGCCCGTGGCTGGTGACGGCGGACGAGATTCCCGACCCGTCGAAGCTCACGCTCCAGACGCGCCTGAACGGCGCCGTGGTGCAGAACACCACCACGGATCTGCTGATCACCGGCATCCCCGACCTGATCGCCTACATCTCGACGATCTGCCCCCTCGTCCCCGGCGACGTCATCGTGACGGGTACGCCGGGCGGCGTCGGCCTGAAGCGCACGCCGCCTCTGTGGATGCGTCCCGGCGACACCGTCGAGGTCGAGATCTCCGGCATCGGAACGCTCCGCAACAAGGTCGTCGCCGAGGCGGCCTGACCGCCAACGCCATCAAACCAACGATAAAATCAGGAAACGCCATGGCTACTCTCCGCACCACATCCACCGCCATCCTGCTGATCTCGCTGGCGCTCGCCGGCACCGCGCGCGCCGAGATCAAGGGCGACGCCGTCCGCATCGGCGTCCTCACCGACATGAACGGCATTTTCGCGACCGCGATGGGCCCCGGCTCGGTCGAGGCCGCGCGGATGGCGGCGGAGGAGTTCGGCGGCAAGATCAACGGCAAGCCGATCGAGATCCTGCAGGCCGATCACCAGAACAAGCCGGACCTTGCTGCCTCGTTGGCGCGAAAGTGGTTCAGCGACGGCGTACAGGCGATCGCGGACGGCGGCAGCTCCGGCGCGGCACTCGCCGTGCAGGAGCTGGTGCGCGGCAACGGAAAGATATTCCTCGTCTCCGGCGCCGGCGCCAACCAGCTCACCGACGAGGCCTGCGCGCCCTCGAGCGTGCAATGGACCCAGGACGCCTACTCCACGGCGACGGCCGTCGTCTCCGGCGTCATGCAGACCAGCAAGGAGCCGTGGTTCTTCATCACCGGCGACTACGCCTTCGGCCATTCGATCGAGGCAACCGCGCGCGACCGCATCACCGCGCTCGGCGGCAAGGTCGCCGGCAGCGTCAAGGCCCAGCTCGGCACGCCCGACTACTCGTCGTTCCTGCTGCAGGCCCAGTCCTCGGGCGCAAAGATCCTCGCAATCAACGTCGCCGGCGACAATGCCACCGCGATCAAGCAGGCTGAGGAGTTCGGCCTCGCCGACCAGGGCATCAAGATCGTGCCGATGTCGTTCCAGAACGTCGACATCGAAGCCGTTGGCCTGAAGGCGACGCGCGGCGATCTGATCGTCACCTCGTTCTTCGAGGACGTCTCGCCGGCCGCGCGAAAATTCTCCGACGCGTTCTATGCGCGCCGCAAGGCGATGCCCTCGCAGATCCAGGCCGGCGTCTACTCCGCCGTGCGGCACTATCTGCAAGCCGTGAAGGATACGGACTCGGACGACAGCGCCACCGTGATGGCGAAGATGAAAGCGACGCCGGTGTCGGATGCCTACACCACCAACGGCCACATCCGCGAGGACCAGCGCATGGTGCACGATCTCTACCTGGTGCAGGTCAAGACGCCTGAGGAATCCAAGGGCCCGTGGGACTTCGTCAAGCTGGTCGCGACCATCCCGCCCGAGCAGGCCTTCCGCCCGCTCGACCGCAGCAGGTGCAGCCTGGTCGGCAAGTAGCCGTTACGCCAGATACCGCGTGAGATAGCCTTCCATGGCGTAGAGCGCGCAGAGCGCAAGGCTCGACCATACGGCGGCGCTGAAATACAGGAACATCCAGGTCAGCTCGCCCTTCCAGTGCGCGATGTCGTGGGTCACCACCCATCGCGTCGAAACGTCATGCAGGCCCTCGAGGAAGCCTAGGAACCTATTGCCCTCGGCATGCCCTGCCCGCCAGCGGCTGAGATACATCGGCACGTCGACGGTGACGAGGAAGGCGAGGAAGCAGGCGATGCCGACGATGCCGGCGACCAGCGCCCAGCGCACCGGTCCCTGGAATTCCGGCATCAGACGGCACAGGGCGATGCCGGCAAGGAAGAACGTCACCGCCCACAGCGAGTTCTCGATCGCGTTGAAGAGGAAGTTGGTGGTGACGACGGCATACCAGGAGAAGCATTCGGCGACGATGATGATCGGCACGATCACGAGCGCGACGTTCACCGCGGTCTGCGCGCCCGTCATCTTGCCGAGCTGATGCAGGATGATCGCCCATTGCGCAGCGAAGCACACCTCTGCCACGGTCGCGACCGTGCGCCCGATGAAGACGCTGGAGAGCCAGGTGTCGAACAGGCAGATGCGCTGCACGTCGGCGCGCGGCAGCACCGAGCGGAAGGCGCAGCCGAACACATAGCCCGCGCACAACAGGAACATCAGCCCGATGTCCGAGCCACCGCCGACGCTGCCGGCCACGCTCGGATAGAACTCGCGGTACAGCATGAACCAGACGAGAATGTTCGCCGCACTGACAAGCGTCAGGGACCCCCACCACCACGCGAGGGGATTTGACCGGGCCTGCCACTGCAACATGATGAGCTCCGCTGTAGTCGAGATGACATCCAACGGTAGCAATTCTGTCATAAATTTTGCGCACGGCGCGACAAAAATCTGCGTGACGCCACTGTCATAATTCGCACGCGCACTGTCATAATTGCAAAGACGCCTGCGTTTCCAAACTCATCCAGGAGGCGCCACTTCGCGTGGCGCCCCCGAATCATGCGCAGCGTTTTATTTCTTCAGACCGCCGACATAGGCCGCGAGCTTGTCGAGCGTCTGGTAGCCGTATTCGACGGCGCCGAAGCCGATCATGTGGTCGCGCTGCTCCGAGGTCGATGCCAGTTGCCGCATCATCAGCACGGTCTTGCCATTGCTCTGTTCGGCAAAGGTCAGGATGAAGCGGAACATGCTGGGATCGTCGTCCTGGTCGTCGCCGTGGTCCATCTCCATCAGCTTCGGCCGCTCGATCCGGCGGAAGCGCATGCGGTTCGGATAGACGGTGCCGTCGGGGCCGATCATGTTGAAGCGCCAGACGCCGCCGACGCGCACGTCGATCTCGAAGGTCTCGATCTTGAACCCTTTCGGCCCGAACCATTGCGGCAGGTGTTTTGGATCGGACCACGCCTCGAACACCAGATCGCGCGGCGCGTCGATCACGCGCGACATCACGATCTCGCGGTCGATCGACCATTGCGACAGGGCGGCATTGGCAGCATTCGTCATCGTCAGGTACCTTCTCGTTTGCTTGGCTTGTTGTTGGTCTTCTCGGTCGTTTTGGACGGCCGCCTGGCGGCCGCCCTCTCCTTCTTCAGCTTCATCACATAGGCCTCGAAGCGGTCGAGCCGCGCCTCCCAGATCGCGCGCTGGTGCTGGAACCAGTCTTCCGCGCCGACGAGCGCCTCAGGACTGAGGCGGCACGTCCGCACGCGGCCGGACTTTTCCGACTGCACGAGCCCGCTCGTCTCCAGCACACGGATGTGTTTCATGAAGCTCGGCAGCGCCATTTCGAACGGCTCGGCGAGTTCTCCGACCGAGGCCTCGCCGGCACACAGCCGCATCACGATGGCCCGCCGCGTGGGATCGGCGAGCGCCGAGAAGACCTGGTCGAGCTGGGGTAATTGGTTAGCCATGAAGCTAACTATAGGGCCACCGCGATCCGGCGTCAACAATTGTTAGCCAGAAAGATAACTATTTTTCGCAGCCCGGACGGAGCAAGGCGCAATCCGGGATTATCGCCTCGCGGAATCATCTCGCTGGATTTCGCTGACGCTCCATCCGGCTAACGAAACAAGGCCACAGCAATGGAACCACAACGCGCAAATGTGAAATGGGGTGCCCGGCCCTCCCAAGACAGAAAGCCCCGGCCGGGCCGGGGCTTTCCTCGCCACATCGAAACCGGGATCAGTATCTGGCGACCACGGGCCCGCCGAACTTGTAGTTCACGCCGATGCGCACGATGTTCGATTTGATGTCGAACGAATGCGTGAAGGTCTGGGCCGGCAGCGGCCCACCAGCGACGAGATTGTTGCTGGTCATGCTGGCGCGACCGAGATCGACATAGAGATACTCGGCCTTGAGCGACCAGCCGTTGCCGACCGCATATTCGCCGCCGACACCTGCGGTCCAGCCGACGCGGGTATCGCGGATCGCGCCGGATTCGGTCGCGGCTGCGAACGTGTCGGAAAAGTTGAAATTGCCCTTCACGTCGGCAATCGCCGCACCGCCCGTGGCGTAGATCAGCCAGCTCGGCGTTGCGAGGAAGCCGATGCGGCCGCGGATCGTTGCGAGCCAGTCGGCCGAGACCTGCGAGTTGACGGTGAAGCCCGTCGGCGCACAACAAGGATAGAGCGCCGAACCGGTCGCGCTGCCCTTGAAGCCGAAATAGTTGATGTCGCCCTCGAGGCCGAACACCGCGCTGTTGACCTGCCAGTTGTAGCCGGCGGTCAAACCTCCGGTCACGCTCGAGGAGTTGACGTGCTGCGCGCCGACCGCTGCGATGGCAGGCACGCTCGAATTTGCGAAGTACGCGACCGGAGGGTCGAGGGTGGTGGTCGCAGCATCAGCACTGCCCCACTGCCCACCGACATTGCCGCCGACGTAGAAACCCGTCCAGTTATAGGCGGCCGCCATCATCGGCGCCTTGGTGTAGTGCGCCGCGAGGTCGGCGGCCTGCGCGGCCACGGTGCCCAACACGGCCATCGCAGCCGCCAGCAAAAACCTTTTCATTCCAGTCTCCTTGCCCCACGCGATCGAAACGCGCGTCTTCACATGCACCGGCCAGGTGTTTCCGGCACGGGCTAGGCATAGGCAGCACCTCGCGCGGCGTCTTGGGCTGCGGCGAAGTTCGCAGGGACTGTGACGCAATGTGCGCGCGGCATCGTACGAACGGATGACGAGTGTGACCCCGGGGCCACGCATCATCCTTCAGCGGCGACGCGCGATGCAGCGCCGTGTCGCATCAGACAACGAGACAAAGAAAACGCGACTCGAATGGCCGGCGTATCAAACCGAGCGCGTCAATCCGCCGTCGACGCGGATGTTCTGCCCGGTGATGTAGGCCGCACCGTCGGAGGCCAGGAACGAGATCGTCGCCGCGATCTCCTCGACCTTGCCGTAACGCTTCAACGGCACGCTGTCGCGGCGCGCATCGGCTTGCGGCAGGCTGTCGATCCAGCCCGGCAGCACGTTGTTCATGCGGATGTTGTCGGCCGCATGGGTGTCGGTGAAGATTTTTGTGTAGGCGGCAAGGCCCGCGCGGAACACCGCCGAGGTCGGAAACATCGCGCTTGGTTCGAACGCCCAGGCGGTCGAAATGTTGATGACGGCACCGCCCTTCTGCGCCTGCATCGCCGGCATCACCAGCCTGACCGGACGGATCACGTTGAGCAGATACGTATCGAGGCCGAGGTGCCACTGCTCGTCGGTGATCTCGGTGATCGCCGCGCGCGGTCCGTGGCCGGCGCTGTTGACGAGCACGTCGATCCGTCCCCACTTCGCCAGCGCGCCGTCGACGAGGCGCTTGAGGTCGTCATTGGACTTGTTCGACCCGGTGACGCCAAACCCGCCGAGCTCGGTCGCGAGCGCTTCGCCCTTGCCGGAGGACGACAGGATCGCGACGCGAAAGCCGTCGGCTGCGAGCCGCCGCGCGGCCCCTGCTCCCATGCCGCTGCCGCCTGCGGTGACGAGTGCGACCTTCTCTGCTGCCATGACCGGATATCCCTGTGATAAGGTGTTGAGGCTCAGCCTGTCGTCAGGCCTTCTACCGCTACACTTGCCCGCAAACCAGACTTGCCAACAGGCCCATAGCCACGAGGCGACGCGACATGAGCGATTTGCAGATCCGCAATTTGCGACCCGACGAGATCTCCGTCGCGATCGACTGGGCCGCGGCTGAGGGCTGGAATCCCGGCCTTGCCGATGCCGCCTGCTTCGCGATCCCCGATACGCGGGGCTTCTTCGTCGGCGAGATCGACGGCGAGCCGGTCGCAACCGTCTCCTGCGTCACCTACGACGAGCGCTTCGCGTTCCTCGGATTCTACATCGTGCGCGCTGGCTTTCGCGGCAGAGGCCACGGCCTGCGCATCTGGAACGCCGCGATCGCGCATGCAGGCGCGCGCGTGATCGGGCTCGACGGCGTCGTCGCCCAGCAGGACAATTACAGGAAGTCCGGCTTCCAGCTGGCCTATGCCAACATCCGCTGCGGTGGCATCGTTGCCGCGCCACCGAAGCCGCCCGCCGCAGTTGTTGCGCTCGACGCAATCCCGTTCGCGCATGTGCAAGCGGACGACGCCACCGTCTTCCCGGCCCCGCGCCCGGCCTTTTTGCGCGCCTGGATCAACGCACCGGGACACGTCGGCCGTGCACTGCTGCGCGACGGCAAGCTTGCCGCGTGGGGCGTGATCCGCCCCTGCCGGAGCGGTCGCAAGATCGGCCCGCTGGTGGCCGATGATCGCGCCTCGGCGGAGGCCGTATTGCAGGCTTTGCTGGCGAGTCCCGGAAGCAACGAGATTGTGCTCGACATCCCCGCGATGAACGGCGATGCTATGGCGCTTGCGGAATCCCTCAGGCTGAAGCCGACGTTCGAAACGGCGCGAATGTACACTGGACCGATCGCGTCATTGCGGCTCGACCGCGTGTTCGGGGTAACCAGCTTTGAACTGGGCTGATAGCGACTTTTAATTTCGGCCCATGCTGCCGGAAATTTGTAATCTGTTTCACGTGCCCGCTGCGATGCAGCGTGTATTGGTGTTCGGCCCGCCGAATTGTCCGGCCGGCGCGAACGTCATTTTCCGACCATCGATATTTTCCGTCCAGAGGATTTCATGACCGAAGCCAGAACCAAGGCCCGCCCCTCTCAACACACGACCGACGACACCCAGCGCCTCGGGATTGCGGCTGCGCTGCTGCTTGCGGTCGTGACGGCGCTCGGGCTGCACACGCTCGTCTCGGCGTCTGCGATGCGCGACGCCGCCGAGGCGGAGCTCGCGCGCGTCATTGCCAATGAGGATCGGGATGTCTGCGGTCAGTTCGGGCTGCGCCCGGGGACAAACGCGTTTGTGGCTTGCAGCCGCGAGCTGGCGAATGTGAGGCAGAAACAGTCGGACCGCGACGAGGCAGCCGCGGCAGGCATCCTGTAGCGTTCGGTGAAACCCGGCGCGCTGCTCAGTAGCAGCGCGTGATGTTGACGGTGTGCTCGACACCACCACGGCCGGGGACGGTCACCTGCTCCGTCGGGCAGCTCGACACATAGGGCCGGTCGGATGGCACGACGTTCGGCGGGAAGCGGTGTGCCCAGTCCCAGGGAACGTCGTAGGTGTAGGTATAGCGAACGTCGTTGGTGACAGGCTGCCCCGCATCGACGAAAGGTTCGCTGTGACTCGCGCCGTCGTAGAAGAACCCGCCGCCGCCGGGCCAGTAGACCCAGGGATTGTTGAAGCGATTGCCGCGGCCGCGGAACCGCGCACCCGCCGAGATCGACGGTCGTGCCGCGGCCGGCGGCGCGGCGGCGGCCACCATGCCATGCGGGGCGGCGCCGCCCGGTCGTGCAAAACTATCGCTGGCGGCAAGGAGCAGCGCGGCTGCGCTGAGAGAGGCGAACAACGCCCCAACTGATCTGGACATCATGATACGCACCAACTCGTCTGGCTTCGCAAATTGCGGCTCCCCACCGCACGCTAGGCCGCCCTGTCGCCCGCCCGCAAACGTATAATTAATTATTGGTTAAGGCACGGGATTAACAGAGAACTGGCTGCGGCAGAACGCCCGGCATTTCCGGCGACCGTTGCCCGGATGAAGCCAGCGAAATCCGGGGCCGCTGCCCGCGCCGCGAGAATCCCCATCCGGGCTACAACCCCTTGCGGTGCCTGACCGGCAAAACACGCCATCCATTGGTCGAGACCGGCCGCTCAAAATATTCCGCTTTACCGAAATTCGGAAATGGCGTATGTGTCGCGGCAACCCGGCCCTTGGAAGAGGGGCGTATCGCGATCGTCACGACGCGGGCCGGGCTGTGGTGGACGTGGGTCTCATCGGCGCGAAGGGTTTTGCAGGGCGGGCAACCGTGAGCAAGACCATCGCGCACACGACCGGTGTGATCCACGCACGGCAAAATCGTGTGGTCCTGGCGCCCGGAGCCTGTGCGCCAAGCCTTGCGGTGATGTGCGAGGTCCAACCGGACGCGCACATCAGCCATCTGCAGGGCGACGGGGGCAATAGTACATCGCTCCCCGGGGAGATCACGACATAAGCCGTCAAACCACTGCGCAGGGAAGGCCGGATGTTTGGCTTCACCTGTATGCCGCTGTGCAGCCTCTTGTAGCGCAACCTTCGCACAGTGGACCGCGGGTGCCAGGTCAGCACCCGGTCTTCCCTGCACCCTCTTTCATTTGAGGGTGAGGTGTTGAGGCAAAGCTCGGGCGGATAAGCCGCGAGGATGATTATCCGTGTCTAACCTTGAAATGGGTCTCGTGCCGCCTGTCCGCCCCCGCAATGACGAATCCGAGGATGCCTGGCCGCCTCCCCGTCACTTCTGCATGCCGATCCGCTCTTGTAACAAAACCGTCACACAGCAAAACTAAACGATTGCCGGGGGCCGCGGTTCGGCGGCCAAGCCGCCTCACCGCTAGGAGATTTTGATGCGCCGTTCACTGGTGTTGCTGTCAGCCGGATTGACAGTGCTGTCCACCGGATTTGCCTCCGCTGAGAACAACACGCCCCGCAACCTGATCCTGTTCATTCCCGACGGGCTGCGCGCGCTGAAGATCACCCCCGAGACCGCGCCTGCCATGGCCGAGGTCCGCGACAAGGGCGTCAACTTCAAGAACTCGCATTCGCTGTTCCCGACCTTCACGATGGCCAACGGCTCGGCGATGTCGACCGGCCATTATCTCGGCGACACCGGGGTGTTCTCCAACACGATCTGGACCAACTACACCTCGGCACCCGCCGGAGACACCGTGGTCCCCTTCATCGAGAACGACGCCGTGCTCGGCGACGTCGACGAGCATTTCAAGGGCGACTATCTCAACGAAGAAACCGTGTTGAAGATGGCCCGCGACAAGGGCCTGAGCACGGCCGCGATCGGCAAGGTCGGCCCGACCTTTCAGTTCGACCACACCGATCATCCGGAGAAGCCGGGCAAGCACTCGATCGTCATCGACGATTCCACCGGCGGCAAGGCCGGCGTGGCATTGTCGGACGAGATGAAGGACGCCCTGACCAAGGCCGGCCTGCCCCTCGTCGCTCCGAGCCGCGGCGACAACGCCAAGGCGGGCGACGCCAAGACGCCCGGCACCACGACGGCCAACGTCGTGCAACAGGCCTATTTCGCCGACGTTGCGACCAAGGTCGTGCTGCCGATGTTCAAGGCGCGCAACAAGCCGTTCGTGCTGGTGTTCTGGTCGCGCGATCCCGACGGCACCCAGCATAACCAGGGTGACAGCCTCAATCAGATCCTGCCGGGCATCAACGGCCCGAGCACGATGGCGAGCATCAAGAATGTCGACAACAACCTCGCCCAGATCCGCAAGGCGCTGGACGAGCTCGGGCTTGCCGCCAACACCAACATCATGATCCAGGCCGACCACGGCTTCTCGACCATCTCCAAGGAGAGCAAGACCAGCCCCTCGGCCAAAGTCAGCTATGGCGACACGCCGAAGGACTTCCTGCCGATGGGCTTCGTCGCTCTCGACCTCGCCAAGGCGCTCGACCTGCCGCTGTTCGACCCCAACGACAAGAACGCGGCCGTCACCGGCAACGCGCATCCGAAGGCCGGTAACGGCGTCCTCGGCAAGGATCCGACCAAGCCCGACCTCGTCGTCGCCACCAACGGCGGCTCGGACCTGATCTACCTGCCGAGCAAGGACAAGAAGCTGGCGGCCAGGACCATCAAGGCGCTGATGGAGCAGGACTACGTCTCCGGCCTGTTCGTGGACGATCAGCTCGGCCGCTTCCCCGGCACCATGCCGCTGTCGAGCATCAATCTGCGCGGCAAGGCAGCGACGCCGACACCGGCGATCGTGGTCAACTTCCGCTCCTACGCCAGCGAATGCGGCGAGGCGCCGACCAATTGCTCGGTGCAGGTCGCCGACACCGTACTGCGCCAGGGCCAGGGCATGCATGGCAGCTTCAGCCGCGGCGACACCTACAACTTCATGGCTGCGATCGGTCCGGACTTCAAAGCCGGCTATGTCGACGAGCTGCCGGTCAGCAATGCCGACGTCGGCATGACGGCGGCCCAGCTGCTCGGCCTGCGCGATTCGCGGAATGGCGGTCTGGTCGGCCGGGTGATGTCCGAGGCCCTGCCCAACGGCATCGTGCCGAAGGCCTTCAAGTCCGTCGAAAAGTCAAAGAAGAAGTCCGAGAACGGTCTGGAGACCGTGCTCAACGTCCAGCGTGTCGGCAGCCAGCGCTATTTCGACGCCGCCGGTTTCCCCGGCCGCACGCTGGGCCTGGAGCCGGACGCCGGCAAACAAAAAACGGCGGGGAAATAACCCCGCCGCTTTTCTCGCGCCCCCGCGAGGGGCGCGCGAATGTCTTGGTCCTTACATGCCGATGTCGAACACGTTCGGCAACTGGCCCGCCAGAGGCAGCGCGGTGGCGCCCAGGAAGGTCGCCACCAGCGCCATCAGGCGGCGGTTGTTCTGGCGCTTGCCGCGCATCTGGCCGGCGATCCACTCCAGCATCTCGCTCTTGACCTTCGAGGCATAGGACGGCGCCCAGCTCTCGATGTCGGTGTCCTGCGCCAGTGCGACGCTGCGCGAGGGAACCTTCAGGCCAGAGGCGCTCGCGGCGTAATGGGCGACGGCCTTGGCCAGCAAATCGTCGAAGCGCCCGCCGTCGGCGCGCTCGGTCGCAGCCTCGTTGATCTCGAACAGCGCCTCGGCTTCGGCGCGGCTGACCGGCTGGTCGTTGACCGCGGCGGCGGTCAGGATGCGCTTGCACCAGGCGGTGTCATCGGCATCGATGGAGCGGGAAAAGTGAACCCGGCCCTTGGTGGTCGGGCCTTCGCCCGTGATCACGCCGTCACGGACGACGGCAAGGGCATGGGCTGCGGTATCGCGGCAGGACGGTTCGAGGGACGACGACTCAACGGACTTTTCAGCGGACTTGGGCAGTGCGGCGGACATAGTTCACTTCCAGATTTCTTCTGATCGACCAGCATTTTCATGCTGGCGTAAAGGGGTGGTTAATGATTCGATATGGGGATCGCGACTTTTCTCCATGGTTGCCGATTGGTCGCTGCGAGGACCATTTCGGTTCCGGAGAGCGTCGGGCGGGCGTGATGCGGGTCATAAAAGGCATTATCGGGGCAATCGACACCGTGAAGCCCCGGTGAAGATGTTTCGCCGCAGGCGCCCCCGTAACAAAAACGTGCTCGGAAATCAGCCCTTCAGAGGAGGAATTCACATTTTACTTCAAGCAGTTCAGTTGCCGTTCACTTGAGGTCGCCAAGCCCTTATATTGGGCACGACGGCCTGACAGTAATTCTCAAGCAATTTCAATGTGATGAGGTCAAACCATGACACTTCCGATCGGCGCCACCGCCCCCGACTTCGAAGCTGAGACCACCGAAGGGAAGATCAAGTTCCATGACTGGATCGGCAACAGTTGGGCGCTCCTGTTCTCGCATCCGAAGGACTTCACGCCGGTCTGCACGACAGAGCTCGGCGCTCTCGCCAAGTTGAAGCCGGAATTCGACAAGCGCGGCGTCAAGCTGATGGGCCTCTCGGTCGATCCGGTCGACCGCCACTCCAAATGGTCGGAGGACATCAAGGAGACGCAAGGCGCCGCCCCGAACTACCCGATGATCGGCGACACCGATTTCAACGTCTCCAAACTCTACGGCATGCTGCCGGCCTCGACCTCGGGCGATCCCCTCACCCGCACGCCGGCCGACAACCAGACCGTCCGCAACGTGTTCATCATCGGGCCGGACAAGAAGATCAAGCTGGTGCTGGTCTATCCGATGACCACGGGCCGGAACTTCCAGGAGATCCTGCGCGTGATCGACTCGCTCCAGCTCACCGCAAAGCATCGCGTCGCAACGCCGGCCGACTGGTCGCAGGGCGACGACGTCATCATCGCGGGCTCGGTCTCCAACGACGAGGCCAAGACGATCTATCCGCAGGGATGGAAGGAGCCGAAGCCCTATATCCGCATCGTGCCGCAGCCTAAATGATCAATCGTCATCCCGGGCGATGCGCCAGCATCGAACCCGGGATCTCGAGATTCCGGGTTCGATCCTGCGGACCGTCCCCGGAATGACGGTCTCAAGTCACACGATCCGCCACCAACAGACCCGCGGTCGATGAGACCGCGGTCACCACCGCGCCCCAGCCGATGTCGAGGAACGCGACCGGCCAGCTCCAGTGCTTGAGCAGCGCCAGCGCGGTGAGATCGAACGTCGCATAGCAAAACAGCCCGAACAGCGCGCCGTATAACAGCGTTGACTGCGAGGTTGCGCCGGTCGCGCCGCTGACGAAGGTCAGGATGCCGACGACGTAGAGCAGATAGAACAGGATCGCGGGCAAAGGCTTCAGCTCGCCCAGCATGTCGCCAACTTCAGCGGTGAAGAAGCCCTTGGCGATCAGGCCGAGGAACAGGATGTCCAGGCCGATCAGGACGACAAGGGTTGCAACGTAAAGCACGGCGATGCGGTTCACTGGCGGCCTCCCTGCCCGCCATTTTGCGGGCAGTTCATCATGCCGTCAGTTACGTCACGGCGGGCTGATGGTTTCAGTCCGCCAGTCCGGGATCAAGCCGCCTGCACGCGGTCGAGGAAGCCGTCGACCTCGGCCTTCAGATGCAGGCTCTCGCCCGACAGGGCCTTGGCGGAGGCAAACATCCGGCTCGAGGTCTCGCCCGTCTCGCTCGCGCCCTCGGCCGCATGGCGGACATTGACGGCGACGTCGGCCGTGCCGGAGGCCGCGGCGCGAACGCTGGCCGCGATGCTGTGGGTGGCGCTGCGCTGCTGCTCCACCGCAGCCGAGATCGAGCCCGCAATGCCGCTGATGCGCTCAATGGTCTCGGTTATCGCCTTGATTGCGGTCACGGACTCCTCGGTCGCAAGCTGCATGCTCGCGATCTGGGTCGAGATCTCGTCGGTCGCTTTCGCGGTCTGGCCGGCGAGCGTCTTGACCTCCTGGGCCACCACCGCAAAGCCACGGCCCGCATCGCCCGCGCGCGCGGCCTCGATGGTCGCGTTCAGCGCCAGGAGATTGGTCTGCTCGGCAATCGAGGTGATCAGCTTGACGACGTCGCCGATGCGCGCGCCGGCTTCCGAGAGCTTCGCGATGCGCTGGTCGGTGGCCTCGGCCTGCTGCACCGCCTCGGCGGAAATCGCGTTGGATTCCTGCACGCGACGGGTGATTTCGGAGATCGACTGCGACAGCTCATCCGACGCTGACGCCGCCGCTCGGACGTGGTCGGAAGCTTGCTCGGACGCGCCGGCCGATTTCGCCGACAGGTCAGCGGTGGAGCGCGCAGTGTCGGTCAATTGCCGCGCCACGCGCTCGAATTCGCCGGAAGAATGCAGCACCTTGTCGAGGATGCCGCCGACACCGCCGCGGAATTCGGCAACGAAGTTGCGAAGGTCGGCCTTGCGCTGTTCGACGGCGGCAGCCGCGGCTTCCGCCTGCTCGCTGCGCAGCCGCGCCCGCTCCAGCGAATTGCTCTTAAACACCGCAACGGTACGCGCGATCTCGCCGATCTCGTCGGCACGGTCCTCGCAATCGATCGCGACATCGCTCTGGCCGTTGGCTAGCGCCGTCAGCGAGCGGGTAACCGAGGTGAGCGGCTTGGTGATGCGGCGGACGACCAGCATGGTGAGCACCAGGACCAGCAGGGCCGCGATGCCGGCCGCGACCGCCATGCTCGACATGGCCTGGCCAAGCATGCTCTCGTACTGCGCCATCGGAATGCCGACATAGAGAATGCCGACGACCTTGCCGGTCGCATCCGCGATCGGAAAATATGCGGTCATGAAGGACTTGCCGAACAGCGTAGCCGGGCCCTTATAAGCCTCGCCGCGTCGCAGGACGGCTTGTGCCGGGTGGTCGGCGGCAAGCTGGGTCCCGACGGCGCGCTCGCCGTTCTCCTTCTTCACGTTGGTCGAGCGGCGGACGAACTGCCCGCTCGCATCGTCAAACACGAACAGGGTCGCATTGCCGCCGACATAGGACACCGCGCGATCGACGATGGCGTGATCCCTGAAGTCAGGCATCTTGGCGATCTCGGCGCGCGCTACCGCGCCATCCCGAATCGTGATCTTCGCGTCGGGAACGACCTCGGCGAAGGCCAGCGCCAGCGTGCGCAGGCTGACCTCGATGTCGCGCAGTGCACGATCGTTGAAGGCAGAGGTGAGCGACCAGTAGCCGGCCCCGACCACCAATGCAGTGTTCATCGCAATCAGCAGCACGGCACACAGGACGGCCTTGGTGCCCAGCTTGAACTGCGGCAGAAATTTCGCCGTTAACAGGTTGGTCATGATTGGAACTACCCCCGGGATTCCTGCATAATCATGCAATCCGCTTACGACCCCATTAACGGTCGTTCACAGACACACTCGCGGCATGGTTTCCAGAACGTAGACGAGGACATTCCCTGCCCCCGACAAGCCTCCCACCCGTTATCGTCTGGTTCCGCGACGACCTCCGCCTGTCCGACCATCCCGCCTTGCATGCCGCCGCCAGGACCGGAGCGCCGACGATCTGCCTGTATGTGCTCGACGATGCGGCCGGACGTGCACCGGACGGTGCGGCGCGCTGGTGGCTGGCGCAGTCGCTGCGCGCGCTCGGCGCCGAGATCGCAACCCGCGGCGGCGCGCTTGTCCTGCGCAGAGGCCCGGCGGCCCGGGTGATCCCTGACGTGGCGCGCGAGAGCGGGGCCTGTGCTGTCTACTGGAATACGGTCGCTCAAGCCCCGCATCAGGCCGTCGAGAAACAGCTCGAAGCAGCGCTGGCAAAGCTCGGCGTGGACTCGCAAAGCCTTCCCGGCGATCTGCTGGTCCCACCCTCCGCGATCCGCAACAAGGAAGGCCGGGGCCTGCGCGTGTTCACGCCGTTCTGGCGGCGAGTGCTGTCGCTCGGCGACCCACCCAGGCCGCTGCCCGCGCCGAAGGAGTTGCGCCCGGCGCCGAAGCTCGCCAGCGATACGCTGGAGAATTGGACGCTCGAGCCGAGCAAGCCCGACTGGGCCGGCGGCTTGCGCGAGACCTGGACGCCGGGTGAAGCCTCCGCCCGTGCCCGCCTGCGCGACTTCCTCAAGCACACCGCGCGCGGTTATGTCGGCGATCGCGACCGGCCCGATCGCCAGGGCACCTCGGGCCTTTCGCCGCATTTGCGGTTCGGCGAACTCAGCCCGCGCCAGGTCTTTCACGCCGCACGCTTCGCAGCGGCCGAGAACCCAGCGATCGGCCCGGGTGTCGACAAGTTCCTGAGCGAACTCGGCTGGCGCGAGTTCTGCCGCCACCTGCTCCACGATCATCCAAACCTCGCCACCGAGAACCTGCAAACCAATTTCGACGACTTCCCCTGGAAGCCCGACAAGAAGGCGCTCGCTGCCTGGCAGCGCGGGTGCACCGGCTATCCGATCGTCGATGCCGGGATGCGCGAACTCTGGCATACCGGCGCGATGCACAACCGGGTGCGGATGGTGGTCGCCTCGTTCCTGGTCAAGCACCTGCTGATCGACTGGCGCGACGGCGAAGCCTGGTTCTGGGACACGCTGGTCGACGCGGACGCCGGCAGCAATCCGGCCAACTGGCAATGGGTCGCTGGCTGCGGCGCCGACGCAGCACCCTATTTCCGCGTGTTCAATCCGGTTCTCCAGGGCGAGAAGTTCGATCCTGACGGAACCTACGTCCGGCGCTGGGTGCCGGAGCTGAAAGACGTGCCGGCGAAGCTGATCCACCAGCCCTGGCAGGCAACGCCGATCGAGCTTGCGAGCGCGGGCGTGACGCTGGGCAAGAGCTATCCGCAACCGCTCGTCGATCACGCCAAGGGACGCGAGCGCGCGCTCGCCGCTTACGCAAAGATCCGCAAAGGTTGAGCGTTGCTTTGACACAATCATGAAACCCGCTATCGTCATCGCTCCATGCAAACCGTGGGGGACACGATATGGACGACGAAAAGCCGATCACCGAGCAGGCGCTGGAGACGATCTCCACCGCCGTGGAAGCGACCAAGGACGCCGCCGTCACCGCCGTGAAAAAGGTGAAAAAGGCCGCCAAGAAGGTCGCGAAGAAAGTCGCGCCGAAGAAGGCTTCCAAGAAGAAAGCAGAGAAGGCTACAAAGAAGTCGTCGAAAAAAGCGGCCAAGAGGTCCGTGAAGAAAACGGCTAGGAAAGCTGCCAAATCAAAAAAGAAGGCCAAGAAGGCCAAGCGCTGATCGCAACGCGCGACAGTCTCCGGGTGCGGGGGCGCCCGGAGGCTTCCCTCACTACCCGCGCCGCTTCGCGGCGCGCCGCCCCGGATGGTGCATTCCCTTCGGATCGCGAAATTCGCTGCGATGGCCGCGCCGGTCTTCGGCGTTGAAACGCCGCCGCTTCGCAGGTGACCCAAACGCCTTGATCACCTTCCTGCCGTTGACCTTCTTGATGACGTAGCCACCCTCGGTCATCGAGAATGGCGCCTTCAGCGTTCCCTTGTGGTCGAACCTGGTGCCGCGGGGATGCTTGAATGGCTCGAACCAGGACGGGTAGACGAAGTTCGACATCGGCAGGCCGTCGACGTCGAAGGAATCCTCCTCCACCGCGTCGCAGACCTCATAGGCGTATTGGGTGTTCGGGTTCTTGTCGGCCCAGAGATTGGCCATGGGGTCGAGCACCATCTCGAACAGCTCGTGCGAGGCTGCCACGCTGATCGGCTCCTCACCCAGTGCCTTGACGAAGATCTTCGAAATCGGCTGGCCCCGATGGGTCAGTTCGTGGCGCCCGAGCATGTTCTTGTGCAAGGCATCGTCGAAATAGACCAATTGCCAGTCGGTGCCTTTGGCCTTGCGCGTGACATAGAGGTCGACCGGATAGCCCCACACCGGCAGGAAATGCTTGTCGTAACATTTCTGCAGCGCCGCGGTGAGCCGGCTCATGTCGCGGTCGCTGATCGACTCCCTGGCGTAGTTGATGCAGGCAATCCGGACAGGCTTCATCGACATGCCGAGCAGTGCACGCTTCGCCTTCTTCATGCAAATCACCGTGTGAAAGGCCGCTGAAATGCGGTCAGCCTAACACGAAGGATGCTGCACGTCAGGGATGTGTTCCGGCAAGCCTCCCCTACGCGCCGAAGCGCCGGTTGACCACGAGCACTGCGGCTGCGCACATCGCCATGCCGGCGATCGCCAGCGCATCAAGCTTCTCGCCGAACAGCAGATAGGCCATCAGCGCCGTCACCGCAGGCACCAGATAGAACAGGCTCGCAACGGACGTCGCCGCGGCGTGGCGGATCAACCAATACAAGAGCCCGATCGACCCGATCGAGAGCGCGACGGCAAGCCAGGCGAGCGCAAGCACGAATTCGCGCGTCCAGTGCACGACCCGATCCTCGAACAGGAAGGCGCCGGTCGTGAAAAAGATCGTGACCGCCACGTATTGCACGAGATTGCCGGCGCGCCAGTCGATGTGGTTGCAGTAGCACCGCTGATACAGCGTACCCAGCGTGATGCTGATCAGCGAGACCACCGAGGCGAGCCAGCCCAGCCCGGCCTCTCCAGTCATCGGGCGATTGTGCAGGATCAGCGCCACGCCGCCGAGCCCCAGCAGCAGGCCGCCCCATTGCACCGGCGTCACCTTCTCGCCGAGCCAACGGTTGGCAATGGTCGAAGTCAGGATCGGTTGCAGGCCCGGAATGAGCGCAGAGAGGCCCGCCGGAATCGAGTGTGCGATCGCGATCGCGGTGCCGCCGAGATAGAAGCCGTGGACCAGAATGCCGGCGACCGCGCTGTGCGCGATGCCGGCGCGATCGGGCCATTTCGGGCGGGCGACGCCTGCGATGATCGCCATCAAGCCAACCACCAGCGCCATGCGGATGGCGAGATAGGTCAAGGGATCGGCGTTGTTGACGACGTATTTGGTGCCGATGAAGCCGGTGCTCCAGAGCAGGACGAACAGCACCGGCGCAGCCCGCGCGGCCAATTGATCTTGATTATGATTCATTGCCCCCTCATTGCCCGAGCGAGGGACTGTGCGGCAATGCGAATTTCTGATGCTGCGCTGCGACGGACGCGGTTGACCGGATCAGCCGATCACCATTCTTCCGGACAGGGATCGATGATCTTCCAGAGTTCGACCCCGTTCTTGATCTTCTTCATGTCGGTCGTGAGCCCGCCATTGCGGCGGATCCAGTCCTTCACCTTATCGGGGTAGTAGGACATCAGATCGGACGTCCCCTCCGCGCTGGTGACCTTGATGCCGAAGGTGAAGGCCTTGTCGTAATAGGCCTGGTGGAAGCCAAGGCTCGCCTTTGGCGTCACGCAAATCTTGTTCAGCGGCACGATGCCGAGCACAAGTGTGCAGGCCGAGTTGCAGATGCCATCGATGATCACGCGCTCGCCGGTGTCCCGGACGCGCTTGTACTTTGCCTTGTACTCCTCGACATAGCCGCCGTGGTCGCGGGTGATGTGCAACTGAGCCCGCGCGGGCGCGACGGCGACGAAGAGCAACAGCAGGCTGAAGAGCGTGATGCGCATGACAGCTTGACGGCAAGAACCTTGCAGGAACGGACCGGCCCCGAAGAGCACCCCAATGAAACCCCAAAGAGCCGGCGGGAGGAATCTTTGACCCGATTCTCTTTGGCCATACTTGTGTGGGGAATTCGTTAAGCATCCCGAAAAGGCCAAAAATAGGCAGGCTCCGACCCCAATCCCGGCAATTCTGTCACACCTCCCCGGGAATCTGCCGGATTGGCTCCGAATTCGGGGCTCGGAACGGGTGCCCTCGCGAGCCGAAATGGCTATAGATGGCGGAGCTATTCGCGCAGGTTCCGGAGAATCGAGATGAGCAAGTTGAAGCTTGTAGCCGCGGTTGCTGCCCTGTCGGCGGCAATCCTAGCCCCTGGCCTCGCGGAGGCGCGGGTGCATCACCGGTACCACCGCTATCACGCCAATCCGCTGCCCTACCCGATCAGCTATCTGCACAATTACGGCCCGGGTATCACCCCCGGCACCTTCGCCTTCTACGACGGCCCGTCCACCAGCCATTGCTACCAGAGCGCGGCGGCCTATGTCGGTCAGGACCGCCGGCGGCACCCCTGCTACTAGGGGGCGCCGCGCGAGCGACGTCCTTTGCCGGCGGGAGTCCTATCCGATGGCTCCCGACAGCAGCAACTGCTTCTCGATCTCGTAGACCGGCAGCTTGACGAGATCCTTGCCAATCTCGCCCCTGAGTGCCCTGCGCACCGCGTCCGAATAGTCGGTGCGGATCATGCCGAGCGCGCGCGGTGAGGCCACCATGGTCAGGCCCGAGGTCTCCCCCGCGCTGAGCGCGGCGTCGAGCCGCTCGGCGAGACTACGCAGGAAGGTGCGTTCGGCCTCGTCGTGCCAATCGGTCTGCTCCGTCGAACTGCGGGCACCGCCCACCGATGCATGCAGCCTGCCGGGAGCATCGGTCCCTTGCGCGGCCGTTGACGGATTGGCCTGCTCACGGACCTCTCTGGTGTGAAGGTTCGGAAACATCTCATCGCCGAGATTTTCCAGGATGAGCGCCTTGCGTCCGTCGCACACGACGAGCCAGTCGCCCTTATGGATCCTCATCTTGTTCATTGCACTGCTCCCAACAATCTGCGGGCGTAGCGTCCACCGGCGTGTCGTGCCCGGTCGCGCACGCTTCGAACTCCTCGAAACACGCCCCACAACAAAGATAACACTACGAAGGAAGCCCGACCCGCGAATTGCGCAAGATCAACGATGGCGGTGAACGCCGCGCCCTTGGCGATCCCTTGGCAATCCCTTGGCGATCGGCGCAGGCCCGGGATAGTTTGACGGCGCCTGATCAGGGTTACGGCCGGCCGGCTGAAGGCTTGTTCATCAGCATTACATTTTGGTTCTGCCACAATTTGATCAGAACAATTTCGGTATTCTGTATTGCGTAAGCGGAGGAAGACATCATGAAGCTTAAGATCGGCCTCGTCGCCGCGTTCCTGTTTGGTGCCCTCACGGCATCGGCGTCGGCCATGCCCGTTGCCCCGGCGCCTGCGGCTCCGCAGGTCTCAAACGTCGAGCAGGTCCGCACGGTCTGCGACGCCTGGGGACGCTGCTGGTGGCAGCCGAACGTCTATTACGGCTACGGATACGGTCCCAGATATTATGGACCGCCGCGCTATTACGGCCCGCGTTATTATGGCCCGCGCTATCGCTATCGCCGCTGGTGAAGTTTGAAGGGGCCCCTCGGGCCCCTTCGCTTTTGCGAGATCACGGTGCCGCCACCGGCCATCAGGCTGGAGCGATTCCAAAACTGATCTGGATCAAAGCTGAAATTTGCCGTGCCGTCATTCTGTCTCGATGGCCGATTTGATTGTTTTCCGATGCCCGCAGACGGGCATGAATGTGCAAACCCATCTCGAGAAGCGGCAAGAGCGTGAGGGACAAAGCTTTGAGTCCTTTGCCTGCCCTGCCTGTACGAGACTCCATTTCATCGACCTCACCACCGGCCAGCCGATGAACCGGGACCGTTGGCCCTGACAGCGACCCTTCGGTCGTCGTGGCATGATGTCCGCAATACTACGGCCAGGAATCCGGTTTACTCAGTCGCTGCATTTCGCCATTGATGGCTACGTACCGACGCTTCATTTTATTGTTACATTGCAGCATACGGCCAGACGCATGTTCTTCGACGCTCTCGCCCCCTCCTCCGCACTCCAGCTCACACGGTTTACCGATGTCGACGCGTTTCGACCGGCCGAAACGTTGGAAGATTCCCGGAGCATTCCCCTCGACGTCGCCAATTTCGCCGCGGCACGAGCGATCGTGAACCTGCCGGCGTGCCGGATCATCGTCGCAAGGTCGTTCGCGCGCATCCTCGAGACCACCTACCGCGCGCCGGGCGGCATGGTGATCCTGCCGATGAGCGATGATCTGCGCGCCAGCTCGAGCGGAATGGATATCGATTCCCGCTTCTTCATCGGCTTGCGCGGCAACCACCATTGCCATTTCGTCGAGCCTCAGATCAATCATCATGCGTTGCTCATGTTCCCACCAACACTGAAGGATCGCGGCTGGTTCGATCGGCCCGACGCGTTGCGGGTTCGCGTCGCAGACACTGCCGCTCACCTCTACGCGCGGGAGCTTGTGAAAGACATTCTCAGGATTGCGTCGATCGAGCCGCACCTGTTCGAAACCTCCGAAGTCGCAGCCCATCTCCAGGAGGGCCTGCTGCTCGCCCTCGACGATCTGTTTCAGATTGACCCACTGTCCGAGCGCAGCGCGCCGCGCGCGGGCGCGAGATCGGCAAGGCTCGTGCAGCTGATCGACGACTATGTCACGGCCTATCCGACCGCGCCGATCTACACCGCCGATCTCGCCGGCAAATTCGGCGTCTCGGTCCGGACTCTGAGCGGCGCGGTGAGCAAAGTACGCGGCATGAGCCTGCATCAATACATCCGCCTGAAGCGGCTGTGGGCTACCCGCGCACAGCTTCTCCGGAGCGGTGGTGTGTCGGTTGCCTCATGCGCGCGCGCCCAGGGCTTTCACCACCTCGGCGAGTTTGCTGCGGCTTACCGCGCCACCTTCCACGAAGCGCCCTCGGACACGCTGGCGCGGGCGCGGCAAACTCGTCAATACGCGAACTGATAAAAGCCGCACCGATTGCGTGGGATCGCACCCGAGGGCGTACGGCTCCGAACGGCCCGCCCCGATGGACTTGGGCCTGAACGGCCCGAGACATAGGTGACAGAACGTACCGGACACATGGGTTACACTTTCCGCTTTTGTTCTGCGGGAGGTGTGGATGCCGTGGAAAGCGAGTTCGGTGATGGAAGAGCGCCTGCGTTTTGTTGCCCGGCTTCTGGATGGGGAAGCCATGACCGAGGTCTGCCGGGAGTTCGGCATATCCCGCAAGACCGGCTACAAGATTTTCGACCGCTACAAGGAGCACGGCCTCGAGGCGCTGAGCGATCGCTCCCGGCGGCCGGTCCGCTATGCCAACCAGTTGCCGACCCAGATCGAGACCCTGATCGTCCAGCTCAAGGCCGAGAAGCCGCATTGGGGTGCGCGCAAGATCCGCGAGCTCCTGGTCAGGCGGCTCGACGGTGATGTCAGGGTTCCGGCCAAGAGCACTATCCATGCGGTGCTCGACCGCCACGGCTTGGTCAGGCGCGGCGGCGGGCCGCGCCACCGCGCGCGCGGCACGCCGCTGTCGCAGGGCACAGCCCCCAATGATCTGTGGTGCGCCGACTTCAAGGGCGAGTTCAAGCTCGGCAATGGCCGATACTGTTATCCGCTGACCGTCACCGACCATGCCTCGCGCTTCCTGCTACTCTGTGAAGCGCTGGACTCAACGCGCGAAAACCCTGCCATTACAGCCTTTGAGCGGCTGTTCCGCGAGCGCGGCCTGCCGCACGCCATCCGCTCCGACAACGGCGTGCCCTTTGCCAGTCCCAATGCCTTGTTCAACCTTTCAAAGCTGTCGGTGTGGTGGCTTAGGCTCGGCATTGCGATCGAGCGCATCAAGCCAGGCCATCCCCAGCAGAACGGCCGCCATGAGCGCATGCACCTCACGCTCAAGAAGGAAGCGACCCGGCCGCCGGGATTCAACAGCTTACAGCAGCAGGATCGCTTCGACAGCTTCCTGCACGAGTTCAATCAGGAGCGCCCCCACGAGGCTCTCGACATGAGGCGCCCGGCAGACCTCTTCACAGCCTCAACCCGTCGCTACGATGGCCTGCCTGAATTGACCTATCCCTTCCACGATCGAGACGTCGTCATCACATCCTGCGGTCGCCTCTGCCTGCATCGCAAGAAAATCAACATCTCGCTCGTGCTCGCAGGCCAAAAACTCGGAATCCGGGAAGTCGACGAGGGCATTTGGCTCGTCAGCTTCATGCACTATGATTTGGGATACTTCGACCTGGAGCAGAAAACCCTGCAACCCCTCGACAACCCGTTCGGCACGAGGTTGTCACCCATGTCTTAGGTACGTTCCGTTACCCATGTCTCCGGGCTGGACAGGCCGACAAATGGCGCGCTCGGAAGGATTCGAACCTCCGACCCTCGGAATCGAAATCCGATGCTCTATCCAGCTGAGCTACGAGCGCCCTGGCCCCGGCATTGGGCCGCAACCGACGCGCCAGTCATCCGCTGGCGAGCCAGCTGAGCCATGACGTTCGGATCGGTTCGGATTAGCAGAGAGGTCCGACAATAAAAAGCCCTCTCCGCCTCGATTGGAGCGGGGCAGCGGCGTTGTTACCAAGTCGTGTTGAACAGCCCAAAATGGGGCTGCTGTGCCACCAGCATCATCGGCTGGCCGCGCTGCGGCGCCGGATGCGCCCGGGCGACCCTGCGCTTGGGCCGAATCTGGGTCTGAACCTGGGCCTGGGCAACCTGGACCTGCGGCTTGCCGTCGACCATCGGGGTGAACTGGGCGAATGTATCGCGCACCCGCGACTTCGCCGACATGTCAGCCAATGGGTCCGCCTGCGCGGTCGGCTGAGGCGCGGCAACAGCCGCCGTCTTCACCACCGGCGCGGCAATAGTCGGCTGGTTGGTGTCGAGCACGACGCGTTCGGGTAGATGACGGTCCGACCGGATCCGGATCAGCGGCTGATCATAGCTTGCAGCTGTGATGGTCTGCACAGCCGGCGCCGTCGGCCAGATGAAATCAGCTGCAAACAACAGTGCGAGCAGTGCTCCACCAACGAACATGAAATACCGGAAGATGGGCATTGACCGCGCTCCGCCCCCCGCATCCCCGCGTGGGCTTTTCGCCTTAACCGGCGATCCTTTAATTGGTTCCTACGCCCCGCCTTTGGTTCAAATGGCAACGCCAAGTTTTTTGGCTAGGAGGCAAGCAAGGTAACTTTTCCGCTAGCGGAATCTCCGGCCGTTTATGCGCGCCGCGCCGTCACCAGCGAACACTTCGCCTGATCAGCGTTTACGTTGACGAACCCGACGGGGACGCGCGCAAAGGTCTTGCGGCTCTTCATGCCGACGGTATCGGCCAGGACGCGGCTGCGATCGGTCAGATGGCTGCCGTCGCGCCGCGCGAAAGCGCAGACGATCTCGACATCCTTTACGGCAAAATCATTGTCATTTCGCACGGTGAACGTCACCAGTGCCTTCGAGCCGAGCCCGCCGCGGTGCCAAGTCTGCGACGAGATCCTCATCCGGTCAGGCCCGACGATCCCAGCAGTGGATGTGTCCGAGGCTGACGTCGGAGGATCGGGATCAATATTTGCCTGCGCCAGCTTCACTAGCTCGGTTTGCGCAACATGGCCTTCGGATGCCGGCATCATCAGCCAGACGGCACCACCGACCACGCCCGCGGCCAGCAGCCCCAACACACCTCGCTGGAGCCAAATGCTTGCGGCCGGCTGGGACCATTTCCGCTCCTCGCCGTTGCCGACGAAGCGTCCCAGTCCGGACCGGCCAGACGCAGCTTTCATGGGTGCGTTACTCGCTCCATCTTACAATCCGCAAAGACGAACGAAAGTTCCCTCGTCAGCCCGAATCTCGCATAGGAGCCAGGGTGGCGATCGTCGACGGGGACCGCTAACATGCGCTGCAATATCACGAAGACCTGTCGGGAGGAGTTTGAAATGCCGGTCGTCGTTACCTGGGATCACGTCCATCTGCGCAGCCCCGATCCGGAAACGACTGCGGCTTGGCTGCGCGATATCCTCGGTGGCGAGATTGCGCGCGCACCGGGCCGAATCGACGTGAATCTCGGTGGCGCAAAGATATTCATCGCGCCGCTGGAGGGCGACAGCGCCGTCAACCCACCGCCCCCGCACCCGCACCAGGGCCTCGATCATTTCGGACTCACGGTGAAGGACATCGACGCCGTTGCCGCAGAAATCAAGTCGAAGGGCGTGACGTTCACGCGCGAGCCGACCACGATCCGGCCCGGGGTCCGCATCTGCTTCATCCGCGGTCCCGAAGGCATTTCCATCGAGCTGCTCGAGCGCGACAAGAAATACACCTGATACCGCAGGCGAGCCGCTTTCCGGCTAAGTCATGCTACCGGGCATAAAGCAGCGGATGGTGACGCCCATATAGCCGTAGATCGGCCATACCATGGTACGTCCGACCCGGTTGGGCTCCGAAATCACGGCCTCTTCCGGCACGTCGACCCAGACGAGCTCCTGCTGTTGGCCTTCCGTCACGTAGCCAAGGCGGGGGACGCGGACACGATAGTGCCCGTCCTTGCTCTCCCAGTCGGAGTCCGAGATCGCCGAACCGTCGGCGTCGGAGCAGCATGGCCCCTTGCCGCTATGCAAGCCGTCGAACCAGGCCTTCAGTTCGGCATTGGTGTTGACGAACTGGCCGCGGTCACGTGCGTGCCCAAGCGGGGCAACCAGCGCGATCAGCGTCAGCATGCAAGCAAGGCTGGCCGCGCGTCGCCACCGTGGGGGACGGCCAATCCGCCGTCGCTGCGCTTCGCAAATCGTGGGACACGCACTGTACAGACGCGGCTTATCGCCGCCGGAATCGATCCAGTTGCTCACGTTCGTCTTGCTCCAGCACCCCGCGGCCAGTGCAGCAATAAATATGCATTTCGCGGGCCAACTCTGATTCGCAACGACTGGCCTCGCTGCATGATGAGACCGTCACATCTGCGTCACAGACAAGCCGGGACGACTACGGTTCGCGGGCCGGCATGGGACACCGTTGCAGGCAAAACTGCCGCGTTGCGCGCGGGATTGCGCTTTGGCATAAAAGCTTCACCGGCTACGCCATTGGGCGATGGCGGCCGGCCGACGGGACGTTATGAAGAACGGCCTTTATTCGATTCACGTGCGCCTGCTCGATGGTCGAGTCGGCAAGGGCAGCGGCGTGATTCTTTTTCGCGACGGCAAGATCCTTGGCGGCGATGCCTACCTCTATTACACCGGCAGCTACGTGGTGAAGGACGACCATACCTTCAAGGGCGAGGTGCTGGTGCAACGGCACACCTCGCCGCGCGGTGACGACAATCCTCTGTTCGGCGGCCCGGCCCCGGTCGGCATCGGCGTCAGCGGCACCTATACCGACACCCGTGCGGAGATGACCGGCACGGCGCTGGTCGGCAAGGCCAGCCTGATTTTCGGCGCCACTCTGCTCAAGCTCGCAGACGTCGACTAGTCTAGTCACAGACCTATTCGGCAGCCTGCTCCAGCGGCGCCGTGCGCGGCAGGATCATCTGGATGCGCGTGCCGCCACCCGGCTCGGAATCGAGATCGAGCCGTCCGCCAAGCCTGTTGGTGACGATGCTGTAGACGATGTGCAGCCCGAGGCCGGTGCCACCCTGGTCGCGTCGCGTCGTGAAAAACGGATCGAAGGCACGGCGGCGCACGTCGAGCGACATGCCGCAACCGTTGTCGGAGACGATGACCTCGACATTGTCCTTACCGGACTCGCGTACCTGGATGTCGATGATGCCAGGACGTCCGTCCGGGAAAGCGTGCGCCACCGAATTCAGGAACAGATTGGTCAGCACCTGGCCGTACGGGCCGGGATAGCTGTTCATGGTCAGATTGGGCTGGCACTCCACGTTGAGCGTCAGGTTCTGTTTGCGCAGGCCCGGTCGCAGGCTCATCACCACTTGCTCGGTGAGGTCGGCGAGGTCGAAGCTGCGCTGGTCCGAATAGTTGCGATCGGCCGCAACCTGCTTGAACGACTGGATCAGCTCGGCTGCACGGTTGAGGTTGGAGACGAGCTGCGAGGACGCATCGCGGCTGGTGTTGAGGTACTCATTGAGCGTCGAGCGGCGTAGCTCGCCGCGCTCGACCTCGGCGCTGAACATCGCCGTCTTGCGCTCCAGCGCAGAGGCGACCGTGAGACTGATACCGACGGGATTGTTGACCTCGTGCGCGACACCGGCGACTAGGCGTCCGAGTGCGGCGAGCTTCTCCGCCTCGATCAGCGAGGCCTGGGTCTCGCGCAGATTGCGAAGCGCGGTTTCGGCGGCATCCTTGGCCTTGCGCATCTCCTGCTCGCCGCGTTTGCGCTCACCGATGTCGAGCGCCACGGTGACGATCCGCTCGATCTCCCCCTCGGCGTCGAGCAGCGGCAGCTTGTTGACCAGCCATTGCCGCATGTTGCCGGAAGCGTCCTTGTACTCCTCCTCGTAGAAGCCGAGACCCTTTCGCAGGCTGAGGACGCGCTTGTCATTCTCGTCGGTCTTGGCAGCGCCGTAGCGCGACATCAAATCGGCGGTGGTGCGACCGAGTGCATCGCCGGGTTCGATGCCGAAGATGCCGGCCATGTAGCGGTTCATCAAGACGTAACGGAGGTCGCGGTCCTTGACGTTGATGACGGCGGGCACGGTATCGATGACCTGCTGCAGCAGGCGCCGGCCTTCGGCAATGGCGTCCTCAGCCCGCTTCTGGTCGGTGATGTCGCGCAGCGTGCCTTCGTAGCGGACGATCCTGCCCTGCTCGTCCCGCACCCCGGTCGCGCTGTCGGAAAGCCAGAGGATGTCGCCGCTGCGCTGGCGCACCTGGTATTCGAATTCGCGCACCATGCCGTCGCGATGCATCAGCCGCTGGTATTCCTCGCGCGCCTCGGGATGGACGTAGATGGTGTGGGCGATGTCGTTGATGCTGTAGATCAGGTGCTGCGGACTGTCATAGCCCATCATCCGCGCCAGCGCGGGGTTGGCGTTGAGGAGATCGCCTGCCGGCGTCGTCACGTAGATGCCGTCGACAGATCCCTCGAACAGCTTGCGATAGCTTTCTTCGGCCAGCCGCTGCTCGGTGAGCGCGCGCACTGCGGCTTCTCGCGCGGTGTCGGCCTCCTCCAGCGCGCGGCGGAACACCTCTGCGGCCCGCGCAATGTCGCCGATCTCGTTGTTGAGATCGGCCGAGGGGATCGACGTTCTTTTCTCGCCCGCTGCAAGGGCACGGATGGAGCGCGCAATCTGGGCAAGCGGCCGCACCGTCCGCCCGACCACGAATACGGCGGCGAGGATGCCGATCAGCACACCCATGCTGCCGAGCACGATGCTCTGCCAGCGCGCCTCGGCAAGCGTCCGGGCAAAGTCGCGCGACAGCACATGGCCACGGCGGTCACTGACATCGCGCAGCAATTCGGTGACACGGCCGATCAGCCGGCCCTCGGTACCCAGCACCTCGCGGTCGATATCGGCGATCTGCCGTTCGCGGACCGCCACCGCGATGATGGCGTCGGCGTAATTGTTCACGGCAGACTTCAACTTCGCGTCGGCGATCTCCATCGTCCGCATGCTCTGCGCGGCCTGTTCCGCCGCGGACGGGTTGCGTGCAAGCAGCCCGAGCGCGATACGGCTCTGAGCTTCCGACAGACGTGCGGCGAGCTCACGATCCCCGCTTTCGGAGACCGCGGCGTCGAACTGGTCGCGCAGCGGCGGCAGCCCGGCAAGCAGTTGCGCGCGGCGATCGATCAGGGTCGAGATGCGCTCCAGACCGCTGCGGTACGTCGCAAGCCGCTCGGAAACACCATCGATCATGTCCTGCTGCTCGGGGGCAAGCTCGATGCGGGTCTTCTTGAGGAGGTCGCTCAGGGTCGAGGCGGCCTCGCCGACCTGCTTGAACTGGATGCCGGCGCCGGGATCGGTGACGAAGTCGCGTGCGGCGAGCCGCAAATCGTTCATGCGGCGGTCGATGTCTTCGGCGAGGTCACCGACGCTTTGCAGCCGCTGGAGTTCGGCGAAGGTGGCGTCGATATGCCGGATCGCGATCACGCTGGCGGTCGAGGTGACGATGATCACCGCCAGCACCAGGATGAAGCTGCCGAACGTCATCTGGCCGATCGATAGCGAAAATGATCGCTTCGGCGGCGGATTCGGTGGCGTTTCGACGGGCATTGGGGCGGAACCGGACTCCATACGCCCCCAATATACGCTGTATCGACCCTCCGGGGGAACATGCCTCCGTGGGCCGGAAGCGGCTGTTTTTCATGATGGTTTAACGACGGCCGCCCGCCCGGCCGGGATCGTCATGGCGGCGACGCCGAGGACGACGCAGGCAAGCCCAATCCAGGCGGTCCGGCTCAGGGTCTCCCCCAGGAAGGCGACGCTGATGGCGACCCCGATGGGGACTCGCAAGTACGCCTGCGCTGTGGTGCCAACCGAGCCGAGGGTCTGGATCAGGCGGAAGTAGATCGCGAATGCAGCTGCGGTCGAGAACACCGCAAGCGCCAGCAGCGCCAGGGCGGAGCTCAGCGAGGGCGACAGCGTCCAGGGCTGCTCGAGCATCAGCGAGGCCGGAATCAGCATGGCCGCGCCCGCGAGCAGCGAGCCGGCGGCGGGCGCCATGGGATCGAGGCCCTTGAAGCTGCGGCCGAAGATCGCGGCGCAGGCGTAGCAGATCGTGGCGGCAACGATGGCCGCCTCCGCTATGAGGCCGCTGCCGACGTCATGAAACGCATCGACGCCGACGATCAGGAGGATGCCGGCCATGCCGGCAACCACGCCGAACAGCTTTCGCGGAGTCGTGGCCTCATGGCGGGTGACGATTGCGGTGAGCAGGAACGTGAATACCGGGCCTGCCGAATTGAGGATGGTGGCAAGGGCTGCATCGACATGGCGCTCGCCCCAGGCGATCAGGGTCCAGGGAATGACGCTGTTGAGCACGGCCTGGAAGGCGAAGCGCTGCCAGGTCGCGGCGTCCCTGGGCATGCCGATGCCCCTCGCCCGCATGACGATGAGCAGCAGCAGACCCGCAACCGTCGTGCGCGCGGCGATCAGCGTGACCGGCGGGATGGTGGCGACGCCCAGCTTGATGAAGGTGTAGGAGCCGCCCCAGAGCGTGGCGAGCGCGACCAGCAGCGCCAGCTCGACGGCGATATTGGTGTCCTGCCTGGCGTCCATGGCGCACTCCGTCCACTCTGCAATGGACGGACTCTAGCGCGCCCGCGGTCAGTAATACTTCGCTCGGTATCGAAGTGTTCTAGCCGACCGCGCCAACCTCGAACACCTCGCCGTCATAGCCGGCCTCGCGCGGAATGCTGAGCTGCCGGCCGGTCTCAGTCTTGGTCATGACCGGCATCACCGTGACGATCGACATCCCCCTGGCATGATCGAGCGCGGCGCTCACGCTCGGCTGCTTGGCCAGCCGTATCAGGTTGCGCGTGGTCGGGAACGGCAGCTTGAAGCGACCGCTCTCACCACCCTCCACCGCCTCGCGGGCTGACAGCCAGATCGAGTCGGTCGACTCCCGACCGTCATGCGCACCGAGTTGGTCAGGCGGCGCCGCCGCGAGGAAGAACCAGGTGTCGAACCGCTTCGGCATGCCCTCCGGCGTGATCCAGTGCGCGTAGGGCACCAGCGTGTCGAGCGCGAGCTGGAGGTTATTGTCGGAGAGAATGCTCAGGAAGCTGATCTTGTGCTCGTTGAGCGCGACGCGATGCGCGTCGGCGATCTCGCCGGCGCGCTTGGCATCAACTGGCGTGTTCGATCCTTTCGATCGCGCCAGCAGGATGCCGCTTTCTTCAAAGGTCTCGCGGATGGCGGCGATGCGAAAACCGCGCTCCGCTTCGCCGAGGCCTTCGCCGCCCGAATAGAGATCGGCCCGGGCGACGATCTCGTTATCGCCGGCGTCGACGCTGCCGCCCGGAAACACCAGCGCGCCCGAGTTGAACTCGATCTGATGATGGCGAACCATCATGAAGATTTCGACCTCCTTGGTGCCGTCGCGCAGCAGGAGGATCGTCGAAGCCGGACGTGATGCTGATGTCTCGGCCATTCAACTAACCTGCGGCGCTGGATTGCGGGCCGAGATTGGCGCGCTTGTCGAAACGGGCGACGCGAGACAAGAGGTAGTCGACCTCGGCCTTCGCGGTCGCCGTCATCGTCGCGCCCGGCTTGCGCTGCGCGCTGGAGGCGATGATGCCGCGCTTCTGCAGCACGTATTTGCGGACGGTCAGGCCGACGCCGGGCTGCTGTTCGTAGCGGATTAGAGGTAGATGTGCATCGAACAGATCATGCGCGGCGTCGCGCTTGCCGGCCTTGGAGAGGTTGACGACATCGATCAGAAGCTCGGGGAACGCATAGCCGGTCATGGCGCCGTCGGCGCCGCGCTCCATCTCGAAATCAAGGAATGTGCCGCCATTGCCGCAAAGGATCGAGAGCGGGCGCAGCGAGCCGTCCTTCTGGAAGCCGCGCAGCGTCGAGATCTTCTCGAGGCCCGGCCAGTCCTCGTGCTTGAGCATCACGCAGTTCGGATTGTCCATGACGATCTTGCGGATCACGGCGGGAGTGAACACCACCGTGAGCGTCAGCGGATAGTCCTGGAGCACCCAGGGCACGTCAGGACCGATCGCCTCGGCCGCCTGCTTGAAATAGCCGACGATCTGGTCGTCGGTGCGGAGCGAGGGCGGCGGCGCGATCATCACGCCGGCCGCGCCCGCGTCCATCGAGGCCCTCGCCAGCGAGCGCATGGTGGCAAACCCCGGCGCGGAGACGCCGACGATCACCTGCATCTTCTTGGCACGCTTGACGTAGCGTACCGCCACCTGCTCGGCCTCGGTGGCATCAAGCTTTGGCGCCTCACCGAGGATGCCCAGCACCGTGACGCCGTCGCAGCCGACCTCCTCGTAGAAATCGGCCAGGCGGTCGATCGAGCGCTCGTCGATCCGGCCGTCATCGTGGAACGGCGTCGGCGCGATTGCGAAGGTGCCCTTGGCGTCGGCGGTGAGTTTCATCGTCTTCCTTGTTTCTCTTTGTCGATGGCTAGAACCGCCTCGCACCCATCTTGATCTGCTCCTCGGAGAAGAAGATCTCCTTGGCATGATTGACGATGTCCTGGGCGTTCCAGCCCGTGTGCGGCGGTCTCCAGCCTTCCATTTCCATCATCCGCATTTCGCGCACGCCGCGAGGCCCGGACACGCCCAGCACCTTGCCGGTCTGGTCGCCCGACAAATCGCTGACCATATATAGCACGGCCGGCGCGATGCCGTCCGGCCCCAGCGCCGCACCTGGGTTCTCCTTATAGCGGGGCAGGTCTGCGGTCATGCGGGTCAGGGCCCCTGGGGCGAGGGTCCAGATCCGGATGTTGTACTTCCGGCCCTCGATCGCCAGCACGTTGGACAAGCCCCAGATGCCGCCCTTGGCAGCGCCGTAATTGGTCTGGCCGAAATTGCCGATCAGGCCAGATGTCGAGGAGGTGTTGACGATGACGCCGCCGCCGTTTTCCCGCATCCAGCGAAACACCGGCATGGTGCAACAAAAGGTGCCTTTCAGGTGCACCTTGATCACCTTGTCCCAATCTGACTCACTGGCCTTGGCGAAGGTCTGGTCACGCAAAATGCCGGCATTGTTGACGAGGATGTCGGCGCGGCCAAAATGCTTGATGGCGTCGTCGAACACCGACTGCCCACCTTCCATGGTGGAGATGTCGGCGCCGTTGGCGACGGCCTTGCCGCCCTCGGCCTTGATCGCGTCCACCACAAGCTGCGCCATCGACTTGTCCGCGCCGGAGCCGTCACGGGGCCCGCCGAGGTCGTTGACGACGACCGAGGCCCCTTCCCGCGCGAACAGCTTTGCGTAGGCCTCACCGAGCCCGCCGCCCGCGCCGGTGATCAGCGCAACCTTGCCGTCGAGTAGTCCCATGGTGGCTTCTCCCTGTTTCGCTTTTCTTTCTTCGCCTCTATCCGCCTAACCCAGCACCGTCTTGCCGTTCCTGATCACGGTGACGCCGCGCGACTTCACCTTGGCTTCGAACGAGATCGTGTTGCCGTCCTTCCAGAGGTCCATGGTCACGGTCTCGCCGGGGTAGACGGGCGAAGAGAAGCGCGCGACGTGCTGGCGGAAGGCGGACGCGTCGTAGTCGGCGTAGGTCTGGAGCACGCCGCGGCAGGTGATGCCGTAGGTGCACATGCCGTGCAGGATCGGACGCGGGAAGCCGGCCTTCCTGGCGAACTCGGGATCGGAGTGCAGCGGATTGCGATCACCGCAAAGACGATAGACCAGCGCCTGATCGGGCCGCGTGACGATGTCGATGGTCTTGTCAGGGCTGCGCGAGGGGATCTTGTGCGGATCGGGCTGGATCAGGCTCGGCCCGCCAAAGCCGCCGTCGCCGCGGGCGAAGCGGGAGGCGACGAGAGTCGCGAGCTTGTCGCCCTTCTCGTTCCTGAGCACGGTCTGATGGCTAATGACAACGCCCTTGCCCTCGCCCTTGTCGTAGACCTCGAGCACGGAGGAGTCGGCGGTGATGTTGGCAGCGATCGGCAGCGGCTGGTGGAAGGTAATGTCGCGCTCGCCGTCCACCACCATCACGCGGTTGAGCTTCATCTCGCCGGGACCAGAGCCCCAGGCGGCGACGGAGGCGAAGGTCGGCACCACCTTGAGCGGCCGCGGCGTGAACGTGCCCTCGTTGACGAAGGCAAGCTCGTTCTCGTCCATGGGATCGGCACCCAGGCCGATGCCGTAGGCGTAGAGCATGACCTCGCGATCGCCATAGGCATATTTCTGGCCGAGATTTTTCAGGCCTTTCAGTTCTTCGTATCTGGCGGACATTTTGTTTGTTTCCTCCCGAATGTCTTCGACACCGCCGGTTGCAGCCCTCTTTCCTTGCGGGACAGGGCTGCGAGGACGGTGCAGCAAGCTCGTTTGGGTGAGGGGTTGCCTCGGCAGCAAGACTCTCGGTGCGGAGAGAACCCCTCATCCGGCGCTTCGCGCCACCTTCTCCCACAAGGGGAGAAGGAAGAAAGCAGTCAGGCCACCGTAAAAAACGGCAGCGGCGCGCCGTCGGTCGGCTTGAACACCACCTTCACCTTCTGCCCGATCTTGAGCTTCTCGAGATCGCAGTCGACGAAATTGGTCTGCACCGACGGACCCTCCTTCAGCCTGACGTAGCCGATGGCATAGGGGCCGGTCGGAGACTTCCGCATCAGGCTCCAGGTGTAGATCGTGCCCTCGCCCGACGCCTCCTCCCACACCGTCTTGTCGGAGTAGCAGAACGGGCAGATCGAGCGCGGGAAGTAATGCGCTTCGCCGCAGGCGGTGCAGCGCTTGATCATGAACCTGCCCTGCTTGGCTGCATCCCAGAATGCGGCGGTCTCGGGGTTCGTGACCGGGGCCGGATATTTTTTGGCTTCGCTCATCACACGCGCTCCAGAATGGCCGTCGAGGCAGCGTGGCGGACGCCCAACAATCCGCCGGTGCCGTGGGCGATGGCGAGATCGCAATTCTTGACCTGCACCTTCGGATGCGCCTCGCCGCGCAGTTGCCTGACCGCCTCGATGATCTTGGTCATGCCGCCGCGGTTGACGGGGTGATTGCTGCAAAGGCCGCCGCCATCGGTGTTGAACGGCAGCTTGCCCACGCCCGAGATCAGGTTGCCGTCGGCGACGAACTTGCCGCCCTCGCCCTTCTTGCAGAAGCCGAGGTCTTCGAGCTGCATCAGCACCGTGATGGTGAAGCTGTCATAGATCGAAGCGTACTTGATGTCCTTCGGCGTGATGCCGGCTTCCTCGAACGCACGCGGACCGGACCAGACACCGGCCGAATAAGTGAGGTCGAGATCCTTGCCGCCGCGCGGTCCTTTCATGGCCTCGCCATGGCCGATCAACTTGACCAGCGGCTTCTTCAGGCTCTTGGCAATCTCGGGCGTCGTCACGATCAGCGCGCCGCCGCCGTCGGAGACGACGCAACAATCCATGCGATGAAGCGGATCGGAGATCATCGGCGAGTTCAGCACGTCCTCGACGGTGACGACATCCTTGAGCATCGCATGCGGATTGTATTGCGCATGGTGGGAAGCTGCGACCTTGATCCAGGCGAGCTGCTCCGAGGTGGTGCCATAGTCGTGCATATGGCGCATGGCACACATGCCATAGGCATTGTGCGTGGTCGCGCCGTAAGCGGATTCGAAATCGACCTCGGCGCCGGCCGCACGCGGCGGCATCACGCCGGTGCGCGGCTTACCGGCGAGCGTAACAAGCGCGATCGAGCACTTGCCCGCGGCGATCGCCTCGGCGGCATGGCCGAGATGGATGATGTAGGAACAACCGCCGGTCTCGGTGGAATCGACGTGACGAAGCTTCTTGGTGTTCAGACCGAGATAGTCGACCATCGGCCAGGCACCGCCGGGCGCATCGCCCGCGCAGAAATAGCCGTCGACATCGTCCTTGGAGAGCCCGGCATCCTCGATCGCGCCCTTGGCGACCTCGGCGTGAAGCTGGGCGGTGGATTTGTCCGGCGCATGCCGGGTCGGGTGTTCGTAGATCCCGGCAATGTAGGCCTTGCCCTTGATGGTCAAAACAGAGGTCTCCGCTCGCGTTTCTTCTTGGCTCTTTTTTCTGAACCGCACCGGGCGGATTGGCAAGCGCGGAAATATTCCGTCGGACGAGAGGGTAGCGGGTTGGCGCAAGTGGGGTGGCCGTGCGCCTCCTCACCGTCGTTGCGAGCGCGGCGAAGCAATCCAGAAGTCTTTCCGCTGATGCATTTCTGGATTGCTTCGCGGCGCTCACGATGACGGAAGAGACAGCCGAAAGCCTAAAGGTGTTTTGCCCGACGGCGCAAGCAGTATTTCGCTTTTGTCGAAATGTCTCCTCCTACGAAAACAACCCCATGCACAGTAGAGCTGGGGTTGATTTCAAAGGAGAATTCGTAGGGTGGGTGAGCGAAAGCGTAACCCACCTTTTTGCTCTCCACGCGGACGTCGAAGTGGTGGGTTACGCCCAGCGGTTTGCGCTTCGCGCAATCCGCTACGCCACCGAAAGCCCCTACTCCGCCGCGATCTGCCTTGGCGCAGGCGGCGGGTTCGCCAGATCCGCAGCAAGCTGGGCGTAGCGGGCTTTCGCGTCCGCCACCGCCTTCTCCTTGACCGGACCGTAGCCGCGGATGCGGTCGGGCAGCGAGAGCAATTCGACCGACGTGTCGACCGTAACCGGCGACAACAGGCCAAGCACGGTGGCGACGTCCTTCTCGTAACCGACGATCAGATCGCGCTCGAGCTTTCGGTCGGCGCTGCGACCGAAGATGTCGAGCGGGGTGCCGCGCAGGAACCTGAACTTGGCCAGCACGCCGAACACCTTCAGCATCCACGGGCCAAACGCGCGCTTCTTCGGGCGGCCCAGCGCATCGACGCCTGACGCCAGGATGGGCGGGGCCAGGTTGAAGCTGAACTTGAAGTCGCCCTCGAACTGGTCCTGGAGCTGCTTTGCGAAGGCGCCGTCGGTGAAGAGCCGCGCCACTTCATACTCGTCCTTGTAGGCCAGCAGCTTCGCATAATTGATCGCGACCGCGCGCGGCAGCGCATCGCCGTAACCGCCCTTGACCGCGGCGTCGCGGACCTGGTCGACCAGCTTGCGGTAGCGCTTGGCGAGGCGGCCATTCTGATAGGCGGTGAGATGCTTGGCGCGGTGCTCGATGATTTCGTCGAGCGTCATGGCGTCCAGCGCCTTGGGCGCCTCAACCTCGTCGGTGCCCTTCAACATCTCGGCGAGGCGCGCGGGGTCCGCGACCGCGAGGCGGCCGAGACGGAAGGCTTCCTTGTTCATCTTGATCGAGACGCCGTTGATCTCGATCGCCTGCTCGATCGATTCCGCCGACAGCGGGAACAGGCCCTTCTGATAGGCGTAGCCCATCATCATCATGTTGGTGGCGATGGCATCGCCGAGCAGCTGCTCGGCCGGCTTGGTGAAGTCGAAGAAGACCGAGTCCTTGTGCAGCGCCGTTTCCAGCAAGCCATTCAGCTTGCGGGTCTGGAAGTTGAAGTCGCGGTTGAGCACGAAGTCCGCGGTCGGGATGACGTGGCTGTTGATGATGCCGCGGGTACGGCTGGTGTCGCAGAGCGAGATCGTGTCCTTGGCGACCGCAACCACCTCGTCGGCTGCGAGCACGACGTCGGCGGTGCCGGTGACGATGCGCGAGCACGTCACTTCGGCCGGATGATCAGACAGGCGGACGTGGCTGAGCACCGCACCGCCCTTCTGCGCGAGCCCGGACATGTCGAGGATCATCGAGGCCTTGCCCTCGATATGCGCAGCCATGCCGAGCAACGCACCGATGGTGAGCACGCCGGTGCCGCCGACACCACCGACCGCGATGTTGTAAGGCTTGTCCAGCGTCGGCCGCGAGGCCGGCTCGGGAATTGCACCGATGTCGGACAGATCAGCCGGCGCGCGATGGCGCGGCTTGCCGCCGTCCACGGTGACGAAGGACGGGCAAAAACCCTTCAGGCAGGAATAATCCTTGTTGCAGGCGGACTGGTTGATGGCGCGCTTGCGGCCGAACTCCGTCTCCAGCGGTTCGACCGAGATGCAGTTCGACTGCACCGAGCAATCGCCGCAGCCTTCGCAGACCGCCGGGTTGATCATGACGCGGCGCGCCGGATCTTCCATCAGGCCGCGCTTGCGGCGGCGGCGCTTCTCGGCGGCGCAGGTCTGCACGAAGACGATCGCCGACGTACCCTTGTATTCGCGGCACATCTTCATGACGTCTTGCAGCTCGTCGCGATGGTGCAGCTTCACACCGGGCGCGATGGTGCTGGCCGGATAGGCATCGGGATTCTCCGAGACCAGATAGATCTCGCGGATGCCCTCGGCGTGGAGCTGGAAAGTGATCTGCTGCGGCGAGAGATCGCCGTCATGGCGCTGGCCGCCGGTCATGGCGACGGCGTCGTTGTAGAGGATCTTGTAGGTGATGTTGGTCTTGGACGCGACCGCCTGGCGGATGGCGAGAAGGCCGGAGTGGAAATAAGTGCCGTCGCCGAGATTGGCGAAGATGTGGTTCTCGTTGGTGAACGGTGCGATGCCGACCCACGGCACGCCCTCGCCGCCCATATGGGTAAACGTCTCGGTCGAGCGATCCATCCACAGCGCCATGAAGTGGCAGCCGATGCCGGCCAGCGCGCGGCTGCCTTCGGGGACCTTGGTCGAGGTGTTGTGGGGGCAGCCGGAGCAGAAATACGGGGTGCGGGAGACGGGCGCCGTGGGGATCATCTGGGACGCCTGGCGGCCGTTGAACCAGTCGGCCTTGGCGCGGAGCATCTCCGCGATTTCAGGATTGAGATTAAGTCGAAGGAGTCGTTCGGTCAGCGAGGTCGCAAGCGAGGCGACGCTGAGCTCGGCGGCGAAGGTCAGGAAGCGCTTGTCGTGCTCGTCCATCTTGCCGACGATGCGGGGGCGGACGTCGTCGCGCCAGTTGAACAACACCTGCTTGACCTGGTTCTCGACGATTTCGCGGCGCTCCTCGACGATGAAGATCTCCTCGAGCCCGACGGCGAATTCATGCACGCCTTCCGGCTCCAACGGCCAGGGCATGCCGATCTTGTAGAGACGGAGACCGATCTTGGCGGCGACCTGCTCGGTGATGCCGAGCTCGCGCAGCGCCTGGCGGACGTCCTCATAGCTCTTTCCCGAGGCCATGATGCCGAAGCGTGCGTTCGGCGAATCCATGGTAATGCGGTTGACCTTGTTGGCGCGGGCGAAAGCGATCGCGGCAAAGCCCTTGTAGTCCTGCAGGCGGCGGTCCTGCTCGAAGCGGTCGTCGGGCCAGCGCAGATTGAGCCCGCCGGGCGGCAACTCGAAGTCAGGCGGGATGATGAAGGGCTTCATCTCGTCGGTGAGGTCGATCTCGGCGGTGGTCTCCACCGTCTCCGTGATCACCTTCATGCCGACCCAGCAGCCGGAGTAGCGCGACATCGCGATGCCGAGCAGGCCCATCTCGATCATTTCGTGGATGCTCGAGGGATAGAGATACGGCATCAGCGCCGAGATGAAGGCGTGGTCGGACTGGTGGGGAACGGTGGAGGATTTGGCGCCGTGGTCGTCGCCAGCAAGGCACAGCACGCCGCCATTCTTGGCGGAGCCGGCGGCGTTGCCGTGGCGGAAGACGTCGCCGCAGCGGTCGACGCCGGGGCCCTTGCCGTACCAGATGCCGACCACGCCATCATACTTGGCGCCGGGCGAGAGGTTGAGCTGCTGCGAGCCCCACACCGCGGTCGCCGCCAGGTCCTCGTTCACGCCGGGCTGGAATTTGATGTTGTACTGCTCGAGATGTTTTCGCGCGGCGAAGAGCTGCTGATCGTAGCCGCCGAGCGGCGAGCCGCGATAGCCGGAGATGAAGCCTGCGGTGTTCAGGCCGGCGGCGCGGTCGCGGCGAATCTGGGCCATGGGCAGACGGACCAGCGCCTGGATGCCCGTCGTGAAGATATGGCCGGTGTCCTGGGTGTATTTCTGATCGAGACTGATCGGACCCTGGTTGATGCCCATTATTGTCCTCTTCCGCCCTTTTGAGCGTTTGGCTGCTTAAGCCGTTGCCTGCCCGTTGTTTTTAGCTAGGGCACGCCGACCACCTCTGCCACTCTATGTCGGATATTTAACGCGGCGCATCACAAATCTGGACCTTCGGCGGCGGCGGGAAAAAAACGCAATTTCGTGGCCGGAAAGGCATTGGCGATTTTCAATTTGTGTCACCATACCCCGGCTGTCGCGAAACGACATGACGCCGCTATGCTCGGGCACTCGACCGATGGTCGCAGGGGAAGGCTTTCGATGCGGACGATTCTGGCTGTTGCGCTCTTGTGCAGTGCGGTTGCGACGACCGCTTTCGCCGCCGAGCCGTCGCCCGAGCTGATCGCCTACGGCAAGACGCTGGTTGAGGCCGGCGACTGCGCGGGCTGCCACACCGCCGACCCCGCCAAACCGTTTGCCGGCGGCAAGCGCATCGACACGCCCTTCGGCGCTATCTATGCACCGAACCTGACCCCGGACCGCGACACCGGCATCGGCGCCTGGACGGACGCCGATTTCACCCGTGCCGTGCGCACCGGCACCGCGCCCGACGGCTCGCTTTACTACCCGGCCTTCCCCTACCCCTACTTCACGCGGATGACCAAGGACGACACGCTGGCAATCCGCGCCTATCTCGGCACGCTCGCGCCCGTCGTGAACCGCAACAAACCACCGCAGCTGGACTGGCCCCTCAACTATCGCTTCCTGATGCGCGGCTGGAACCTGCTGTTCTTCTCGCCCGGCCTGTTCGAGCCGGACCAGAGCAAGAGCGCGGCCTGGAACAGAGGTGGCTATCTCGTCACCGGCCTCGGCCATTGCGGCGCCTGTCATACGCCGAAGAACTATTTCGGTGCGGACAAGACTGCGCAGGCGCTGGCCGGCAGCGAGATCGGCGGCTGGTACGCGCCGCGCCTCGATGGCGCCGCGCGCAGCGGGCTGCAATCGTGGAGCGCGGATGACATCACGGAATACCTGCAGAGCGGCCGCAACGCCAAAAGCCATGCCGGCGGTCCCATGGCCGAGGTCATCGTCAACTCGACCTCGAAGATGAGCGATGCCGATGTGCGCGCAATCGCGGTGTACCTGAAGAGCCTGCCGCCGGCGCGCCGCGAGACCAACGTGACGCCGCCCGACGAGGCCGAGATGAAGGCGGGCCAGGCGGTCTACGCAAAGTTCTGCATCGCCTGCCATGAGGCCGATGGCTCCGGCGCACCGCGCATCTATCCGCCGCTGCCGGCGAACGCGCTGCTGCAATCGATCAACCCGTCCTCGACCCTGCGTATCATCCTCGATGGCGCCCACACCGTGACGACGCCGCGCGCGCCGAACACCGGCGAGATGCCGCCCTATGCCAGGCAATTGTCCGACGAGGAGATCGCGGCGGTGACGAACTACATCCGCAATTCCTGGGGCAATGCCGGCCCGTTGGTAACGCCGGCACAGGTGGCGAAGGCACGCGGGCAACAGCCGTAGCTACTTCTCCTCATCCCCCGTGAAGACGAATTTCGGCATTTCCCATTTGTAGCGCACCGCAAGCAGGCGGAAGCTGATGCCGAGCACGAAGGTCAGGATGGTCCAGAGCTCGGCATTGAGCTTCAGGCCGAAGGCGGTCGCGTAGAACAACCCCGTCACCACCGAGACGCTGGCGTAGAGCTCGGAGCGAAACAACAGCGGCACGTCGTTGCAGAGCACGTCGCGGAGCACGCCGCCGGCGCAGCCCGTCACCATGCCGGAGACGATCACGATCGGCAGCGAGGCATCCATCTGCCAGGCGACGTCGCAGCCGGCCATGGTGAAGACGACGAGGCCGATGGCATCGAGCACGATGAAGGCAATCTTCAGCCGGTGCACGAGACGGGCCATCAAGATCGTGAGGAAAGCGGCACCGCCGGCGAGCGCGAGGTAAACAGGGTTTTGCACCCAGGCCAGCGGATAGTGCCCGAGGAAGAGATCGCGCAGCGTGCCGCCGCCGAGCGCCGTGATGCAGCCGAGGAAGCAGACGCCAAGCCAGTCCATGCTGCGCCGTCCCGCTGCAAGTGCGGCGGTCATGCCTTGCGCGGCCACCGCGACAAGAGACAGGAAATGCAGCACGCTATCGCTCGGCGGCAGGTTCCACATCGCCTTGTTCCCTTCTCCCGCGATGGAACTTACGCACTGGGTTCCCGCATGAACAGGTTCCCGATTCCTGGCGCGAGGGCAACATGCGACGAAAGCATAATGCGCGCGGAACGGAATCTCGCACCTCGGGGTTGTCAGAACGCAATCAACGAGGAGATCCAATCGATGGCTGACGACCGTTTTCCCAACGATCCGTACCGCCCGAACCTCGCCGACGATGAGTATCTTCGCGCGGCGCGCCGGGATGCCGACCTTCAGGCCGATCCCGAACTGGGCGAAGGCCCCGCCTCCAGCGGCAAGGTCGCGCTGTTCGCGGTGGCAATCGCCCTGGTGCTGGGCGCTGTGTTCTACGGCTTGAACAACAGCAGCACGAGCAACCAGGCAAGTACCACGCCGAGCACGCAGACCGCGCAGCAGACGGCTCCGGCCAATCCGGCCGCACCTCCCGGCATGCGTGACGTGACGCCGCGCAGCAACACCTCGCCCGGCGTGACGACGGGCGCCGCACCGAGCAAGCCGGCTGCGCCGGCGGATACGCCTGCGGCAAAGCCCGCGCCGGCTACGCAGACACCGTCTGACGGCGCGAAGTAACGATTTGCAACACGATGTGACAGCGGCGGGATCGAAAGATCCCGCCGCTTTGTTCTGGTTCTAGCTGAACATCTTGTTGAGCTCGCCGCCGGGGTAACCGCTGGCGAGTTCGGTGAACGTCCCCTTCTCCGCCATCTCCTTCGCCGCACGCATGAAGCCGCCCCAGGCGGCGCGCGCGAGCGAGCCGCCGACGCTGATGCGGCGCACGCCGAGATCTTCGGCTTCCTTCAACGACAGGCCGGAGGCACCAATCAGCAGATTGAACGGTTTTGGTGCGACGGCCTTCACCACCGCGGCGATGTCCTCGCGGGTCTTCAGGCCCGGCGCGTAGAGGCAGTCGGCGCCGGCATCGGCGTAAGCGGTGAGCCGGTCGATGACGAGCTTGAGATCGGTGACGCCCCAGAGATACGCCTCGCAGCGTCCGACCAAGAGCGTGCCGCTGTCGCCGATCGCCTTGCGCGAGGCCTTGATGCGTTCGACCGCGAGCGCGTGCTCATAGAACGGCTTGTCCTTGTCGCCGGTGGAATCCTCGATCGAGAGGCCGGCAACGCCGGTGCGCACGCCGCGCTCGACGTGATCGGCGACCTTGTCAGGCTCGACCGCAAAACCGCCCTCGAAATCCGCGTTCACGGGAATGTCGACGGACGAGCTCAATGCTGCCAGATGCTGACAGACATCCTCGACGGTGACGCGATTGTCGGCCTTGCCGATGGTCCAGGCGAAGCCCGCACTCGAAGACGCAATCGCCTTGAAACCGAGATGCTGCAAGGCCTTGGCACTGCCGACATCGACCGGATTGGGCAGGATGAAGCAGCCGCTCTCGTGCATCTTCCTGAACGTCGCGCGCTTGTCAGCGGTCGTCACATGCATGTTTCTCTCCCTTGTTGGCCGCGCAGAGATAGGCACACTGAGTGGGCAGCGCCAGTGCGCGCCCGACAGCCCTAGTGCGCGTCGTGCACGGCGCGACTGTCCTTCGGCGCCTGCTCGCGATCGGTCATGCCGTAGTCCCTGACGACGCTGGCGATGCGCAGGTGATAGTCGGAGAAGATCTTCGCCCTGCCCTTGGCCTGGGTGCGGCGGTGCTCCATCGTGTTGCGCCAGGCTTGCACCGCGGCCTCATCGCGCCAGAACGACAGCGACAGGATCTTGCCCTTCTCGGTCAGGCTCTCGAAGCGCTCGACCGAGATGAAGCCGTCGATGGTTTGCAGGATCGGCTTCAGATCGGCCGCGAGGTCGAAGTAAGTCTGACTGTGTTCTGGCTTGGGCCAGACCTCGAAGATCACGGCGATCATGGGCGTCTCCTTGACTGGATGGCCTACACTACCACCTTGCGCAGGAAGGTGCGCTCTTCGGCGAGGATGAATTTGTTGTCCTCGGCGAAATGGAAGTTCGCCATGCCTTCCGCATCCTGCCGCAGCCGCGCGCGATAGGCCTCGTAGGCAGCCAGGCTTTCGAAGGTGATCAGCGCGAAGGCGATGTTGTTGGTGCCTTCGTGCGGCATGAAATAGCCGATCAGGTCGCCGCCGCATTTCGGGATGATGGTGAGCCAGCGTTTCGAATACTCCTCGAACTGGGCGCGCTTGAAGGGATCGAGCTGGTAGCGGATGAAGACGGTGACGGACATGATGGGCTCCTTGGTTTTCATTGCGCAGCGCGAGCGACACCGTCGCCGCTGAAGCATCTGAATTGCTTCGCTTCGTTCGCAATGACGTATTCGCAGCACCACGCTACGCGCTTGCCCGACCACAATGCTTCGGCTACCATCGAAGCATGAAATCAGGACCCGACATCGCCATGGTCGCCTCGCTGGTCGGCGACCCCGCCCGCGCCAACATGCTCACGGCGCTGATGAACGGCCGCGCGCTCACCGCGAGCGAGCTGGCGCAGGAGGCGGGCATCACGCCGCAGACCGCGAGCTCGCATCTGGCGAAACTCGAGGCCGGCGGGCTGGTCGAGCCGGAGAAGCAGGGTCGTCACCGTTACTACCGCCTCACCGACGACGACGTCGCCGGCGTGCTCGAAGGCCTTGCCGGACTTGCCGCGCGCACCGGCCACATGCGCGTGCGCACCGGGCCGAAGGACCCGGCACTGCGGCGCGCGCGGATCTGCTACGACCATCTCGCCGGCGATCTCGGCGTGCAGATGCTCGACAGCCTGCGGATGCGAAACCTGGTCAGGCAGAAGAAGCAGGACATCGAGCTGACCGCGGACGGCGAGCGCTTCCTCGCCAAGCATCTGCAGATCTCGCCTGACATGCTCAGCCATCCGCGCCGGCCAGTCTGCAAGGCCTGCCTCGACTGGAGCGAGCGGCGCCATCATCTCGCCGGCACGCTTGGCGCCGCGATGATGCAGCGTTTCGCCGAGCTGAAATGGGCCGCGCGCGACGCCACCCCCGGCAGCCGCGTGGTGAACTTTACGCGCACCGGCGAGAAGCAGTTTGCGGCCCTGTTCGGGAACGGCAAGGACTGATCGCGCGATTTGTGTGAGAGCGCACAAGTCGCGTACCGACTTTCGCCGTCGTCATGGCCGGGCGTCCACAAAGCGCATCAAACAAGATTCGTGAGCTCGTTCCGATTCATCGGGACGAGGCTCACGCGCCATCATGTCGCGCAAGGCCGCACGCGGCGAATATTCATGCCGCATTCAGGTCATGATTGGCAGGTTTGGATCGCGCCGTGCCGACATGTCGCAAAAATTAACATGTCAAATCGTATGGTTTGATTGATTGTGCGCCGCAAGCGCCAGGCCCAGTCCCAAGGACGAGAAGGAAAATCAAATGAAATATCTGTTTGCCGCCCTGATGCTCGCCAGCGCGGTCGTCGGCTTCAGCGAGGCGGCCAGCGCCGCCGGTGGTTGCGGCCCGGGCTGGTACCGCGGCGCCTATGGCGGCTGCCGTCCGATGCGCGGTCATGTCGTCGTCGCCCCCGCTCCGGTCGTGGTCGCCCCGCCGGTCGTCGTCGTGCGTCCGCGCGTGTGCCCCTATGGCTTCCGCTGGTACGCCGGCCGCTGCCGTCCGTTCTGATTGACCGCACCCGCGAAATGGCCGCGCGGCAAAAGCCTGCGCGGCCATTTTCGTTGAGGCCCGACCTCGACAAAAAGGGGATCGCAGTCGCGATCCCCTTTTCAGTCCAGCGCCGTTACCAGCGGCGCCAATGCCGATGATGGTGCCAGCGACGATGCCAGCCCCAATGGCGATGGCGCCAGCCCCAGTGACGGCGGTGCCAGTGGCCGTGACCGTGACCGTGCCAATGCACCTGCTCGGGCTTGAGCTGGGCGGCCTCCTCACTGCTGGTGACGGCGGGATGAGCATCCGGATTGGCCGATGGCGTGCCGCCATTCCCGAGCACCTGCGGCGCCAGCGGCGCAGCCTGTGCGGCGGCGGTGAACGCGGCCGCTCCCGCCGCGACACCGAAGGCAAGTTTCAAAAAGTTCCGGCGCTCCATGAGATATCCTCTGCTTCATCGATCAAGTGATGCGGAGGAAGTGTCGCGGGCATGACATGAACTGCCGCTGAATCGCCCGTTCAGGTTCATTGCAAGGATGTCAGGATAGCGTGCTATTTCGCGAACTCCTGCGCCAGCACCAGCGTCTCGCGCGAGCGCCGCGCGACGGAACATGAATCTCGGCAGCTCCAGGAAAAAGGGCATCATCAGCCCATCGCTCACGCAACAAATGGCCAGCGCCTACAGCGCCGCCTTGCGCCAATACGTGACCGGCAACCATTTCATGGACACCTTCGCCTTTCATTCAATCTCGGGAAGCGAAATCGTCAGGCGCTTCGGCTACCCGGCGTGCCGGTAGCACCACGCAAAAAAATCGCCTCTGCCTGTCGGAACGCGCCGCCTCCATCCGTCCTATCCCTGAGACAGCACGGAGACACCGCATGCCCGACCTCACCTTGTTCACCTACGACTGGGTTCCGCCGCCACCGCGCGGTTATGTCCGCGACCTCAGGGTGCGCTGGGCGCTAGAAGAGGCCGGCTTGCCCTATCGCGTCGCCAGCACGCCATTCGACGACCGTGGCCCAGCGCATCTGGCGCACCAGCCGTTCGGCCAGGCGCCATGGCTGACCGACGGCGATCTCTCGATTTTCGAGACCGGCGCGATCCTGCTGCATCTCGGCGGGCTCAGCGCCAAGCTGATGCCGTCTGATCGGCGCGGCCGCAGTGACGTGACGGAATGGGTATTCGGTGCGCTCAATTCGGTGGAGATGGCAAGCCTTCCCTGGACGATGCTGAAATTCATGGGCGAGCCGGGATCGAAGTTCTTCGACAACTTCATCGAGCTTCGCCTCAAGCGCATGGAAGCGGTGCTGGCCGACCGCGAATGGCTTGCGGGCTCCTTCTCCGTCGCCGACATCCTAATGGCGGACGTGCTGCGCATCGTCGAACGTTTCGACGGGCTCGCCGGGAGCCCTGCCTGCCGCGCCTACGTCGCGCGCGCCACGGCGAGGCCTGCGTTCGCAAAAGCGCGGGACGACCAGATGGCGCATTTCGCTGCGGCGGACGCGACGCGCTCGGTGTGACCCACCGCACATCATTAACCCAGGGTTAGCCATAGGCTCATGGCCACTGGAACGAAGCAATTTGCCTCAAATTATCCCTGCGGAAGGTGACACATGGCCCGCATCGACTATCTCAAAGCGCAAGTAGCCCGTGCTGAACGTCTGGCGAAGGCGATCCTCGACCAGCACACCGCGGAACGGCTTCAGGCCTTCGCCGCCGAATGCCGCGCGGAGTTGCAGGTGCTGAGCCTCAAGCCTGCCGCGTAAGGCAGCGCGTCACACCAGCTTCATCGGTGTATCGGCGACCACACGCAGGTCGATTGTTCCAATCAGCGCAGCGCGGCGCGCCTCTGCAGCCCCGATCGCATCGTCCGTCTGCCGCAACGTGCTGATGTTCGAGCCGAGCGAGACGATGCCACCGAGCACCAAGGCGATCGAGCCGAGCGCGGCGGTCTGACCAAACCCAAACAATCCGAGAATGGTGACCAGGAGCAGCGTCGCACCGCTGCCGATCGCGATCTTGGACGCCAGGATGTATTTCCGGCATCGCTCGGCGATCTCGGCGAGCCGCTCGATCCGATCTTCGATGTCGGAGATTTCGTCGGTCTGATCGTCTTCGGTCATTGGGGTCACGTCGGGCGAGATAAGTATCATTTGCCCTGGGCAGCTTCTAAAAGATCCTCAATGAGGATTTCTTCTTCCAGTTTTTCCCATTCAATCGAAACCGCAGTGATATGAAAATTTTCTCTTTCCAATGAAGAAGCGTCGAGAAGCACGGGAAACAACGTTAGGCTCACCCTAAGCGACCGCCCATCGTCGAAATGGACCATCATATCGTCGCCATCGAATTCGATCGAGCTTACCTCCCCGAGGAGCCGGACTAAGCCACAAGCTTTAGCGAAATGGAACCCCATGCTTGCTAGGTGATAATAGACCAACGATATTGAATAGATCTCCTTAGCAACGAAGGTTGTTTCCACTCTTCGGATCAACCCAACGGCTTCGAGAATTGAGAAATCGACGTCAATAGCGTCGGAATAGATCTCTCCATTTGGAAAATCGATCTCGACAAAATTATCCGGGCTAGCTATTCCCAGATCGCCGTACACAACCGCCACGCCCAAGCAATCCAGATATTCCGCAATCTTGGACTCGATTGGGTCAAACGCCGTTGGAAGCGATGCTAGTATTGGCTCAAGCCTCTTTGTCAGCGCGTCGCGAACCGCGTGAAATTCTAGGTTCTTGATGTAATCCATCGCAAGCCCAAGTCTTTCTTCCGACTTGGTATGAATCAGCTTGGCGAACAGACTACCTTGCGCTGGCGACAACTGGGAAATGATGCTGACGAAATGAATATGCTGGGAACTTCCACCTTCAGCCGCAGAGGCCAACAAACCTGCCCAAAGATCAATTAGGGAGCTTTCCTCATCTTCTAGCGACGCTTTCTCAAGAAATGGGACGAGAAACTTGTTCTGAATTGGCTTAAGCTCCGCCGTAGACCCTTTTATGCGCGTTTGAGCTCTCCGAACAATTTCGCCCAACACGTCTTCTTGCTGAAGGCGCAACTGTGCTCGCTTGAGTCTAAGTTCATCCCCCTTCAATCCGGCCCATTCAGTAAGGGGAGAAACCAAGTCGAGCCACGCGCTTGTTCTCGCTCGTGTCACATCTGGAGGAATCACCTCCGTGGTCACGCGCTTTCGCTCGTAGGATGCTTTGGCAACGACTTCTGCCTTAGCACTCGCCGTCGCCTGCAGTTTCGCTCTACTTGGTTTCTTCTTTGCCATGGCCCTCTACAACGGCAAATTGTCGTGCTTCTTCGCCGGCGCTTCGACCTTCTTGTCCTTCAGCATCGCCAGCGCGCGTGCGATCCGCTTGCGGGTCGAGTGCGGCATGATGACGTCGTCGATGTAGCCGCGCTCGGCGGCGATGAAGGGTGACAGGAAGCGGTCTTCGTATTCCTTGGTGCGCGCAGCGATCTTGTCGGGGTCGCCGATGTCACTGCGAAAGATGATCTCGACCGCGCCCTTGGCACCCATGACAGCGATCTGGGCGGTCGGCCAGGCGTAGTTCATGTCGGCGCCGATTTCCTTGGAGGCCATGACGTCAAAGGCGCCGCCATAGGCCTTGCGGGTGATGATCGTCACCAGCGGCACGGTGCACTGCGAGTACGCGAACAGGAGCTTCGCGCCGTGCTTGATCAGGCCGCCATATTCCTGCGCGGTGCCCGGCAGGAAGCCCGGCACGTCGACGAAGGTCACGATCGGAATGTTGAATGCGTCGCAAAACCGGACAAAGCGCGCGGCCTTGCGTGATGCATCGCTGTCGAGCACGCCGGCCAGCACCATCGGCTGGTTGGCGACGAAGCCGACGGTGCGGCCCGCGATGCGGCCAAAGCCGGTGACGATGTTCTTGGCGAAGCTCTCCGCGATCTCGAAGAAGTCGCCCTCGTCGACGACCTTCAGGATCAATTCCTTCATGTCGTAGGGCTTGTTCGGATTGTCGGGAATCAGCGTGTCGAGCGACATGTCGACGCGGCCAATGTCGTCGAAGCTCGGCCATTCCGGCACGCCGTCGGTGTTGTTGGACGGCAGGAAGTCGATCAGGCGACGCATCTGCAGAAGCGTCTCGACGTCGTTCTCGAAGGCGCCGTCCGCAATCGACGAACGCGTGGCGTGCACCGAGGCGCCGCCGAGCTCTTCGGCGGTGACGACCTCGTTGGTCACGGTCTTCACCACGTCGGGACCGGTGACGAACATGTAGCTGGTGTTCTTCACCATGAAGATGAAGTCGGTCATGGCAGGCGAATAGACATCGCCGCCGGCGCAGGGGCCCATGATGACGGAGATCTGCGGGATCACGCCCGAGGCGAGCACGTTGCGGCGGAACACGTAGGAATAGCCGGCGAGCGCGGCGACGCCCTCCTGAATGCGGGCGCCGCCCGCGTCATAGAGGCCGATGATGGGCGCGCGCGCCTTCATCGCCATGTCCTGGAGCTTGGTGATCTTCAGCGCATGTGTTTCCGACAGCGAGCCGCCGAACACGGTGAAGTCTTTAGCGAACACGAAGGTCTTGCGACCATTGACGGTGCCCCAGCCGGTGACGACGCCGTCGCCGGGCACCTTGTTTTTCTCCATGCCGAACTCGGTGGAGCGGTGCTCGACGAACATGTCGAACTCCTCGAACGATCCCTTGTCGAGCAAGAGCTCGATGCGCTCACGCGCGGTCAGCTTGCCGCGGGCGTGCTGCGCCTCGATGCGCTTCTCCCCGCCGCCGAGCTTTGCGCCGGCGCGACGGTCTTCAAGGGCGTCCAGGATATGTTTCATTTGCTCCCGCCAGTTCTTAAGCCTTAAGTGATGCGGGGTTCTAACACGGCATTTTGCAAGCCGGGAAGCGGCTTTCGGCGCCGCAGGGCTGCCCTGCCGCAGCGTGAAAGCGCAAGGAATTACAAAGTTTTGCCCGGAGGCGACGATGGACGAGAGAGGGACTGAAGCCGGCGCCGTGACCGGCGGCGTCCGGATTCTGCTGCGGCTCGAGGGGCTCGTTCTGTTCGCGGGCATGACGGCGCTCTATGCGGCCTGGGGCGGCTCCTGGACGGTCTATCTACTGCTCTTCCTGGTGCCGGATCTGAGCTTCCTGGCCTATTTGTCGGACGCCAAATTCGGCGCGCTGGCTTACAACGCCGCCCACAGCTACATGGCGCCGGTGACGCTGATGACGCTGGGGTTCGGCCTCGCCTCGCCCCTCACCTTGTCCATCGCCTTGATCTGGCTCGCCCATATCGGCATCGACCGGGCCCTGGGCTATGGCCTGAAATATTCGGCCGGCTTCGGCTTCACCCATCTGGGGCGGATCGGCCGGCAGAAGGACGGCTGATCCTTGCGCGGACTGGCGGCGGGATGACCGCCATTTTGACGGGGCTGACAGGTTGACCGGGCCTGCCGATTCAGGCTTGCTCACCGCTTCGATCAGGCGCCGAATGTTGCGTGAGCTCAGTCGGTACGGCGGCGGTCACCACGTCCGGCTGCAAGCATCACCTCATGTCCGCCACGGTCGTTCCCCTGCTTCCGAACAGCGCGTCCGAGACCACAGATTTCCTGCGGCGCATGGCCAGCATGGTGTCGGGGCGGAACGGCGAGATTCTGCTGCGCGCGGCCGCGCTGATTGCATCACTCACCCAACGGGCCATGTCGGCCGAACGGCTGTTTCACGAACAGCAGGAACAGAACAAGCGCCTGGTGGAGCTGCGCGAGGCCACCGAGCTCGCCTCCGACGCGATGGTCGGCCAGATCGCCGCGCTGCGGGCGCAGCTCACCGAGGCGACGACAGCTGCGGCCGCCGAACGGGCCGCGTTCGACACCGAGCGCGGCAAGCTGCTCGACCTGATGCAGGATGCGGAAGGCCATATCGGCAAGCTCACCACCGAACTCGAGACGTTGCGCGCCTCGGTCGACGCGTTCAACGAGACCGCTATCTCCGTGCCGATCGAGGTGCTGCGGCTGGCGCGGACCCAGTTCGACTATCTCTCCAGCGGCTTTGCGCGGAAGGGCGACGTGATCTCGCAGGCGATGAGCGAGATCGGCGGCTTCGCCATCGACCAGGCGCTGACGGCGACGAAGCCGGCCGACGAGGCGTGATGCGCCCGCGCGTCAGGCGCGCCAGGGATCGTCGCTAGCGCGCGCGGCCCGAAAGCCGCAGCACAAACACGAGGACTTCGGCGACGGCCTTGTAGAGGTCAGGCGGGATTTCCTCACCGAGCTCGACCTTGGAGAGCGCGCCGGCCAGAATCTCGTTCTCCTCGATCGGGATATCGTTGGCCTTCGCAATCTCGACGATCTTGGCGCCGATCGTGCCCTTGCCCTTGGCCACGACGACAGGCGCACCGCTGCCCTTCTCGTAATGCAGCGCAATTGCGAGCTTGGATTCGTCACTCATGTGGCGCGATCCAGGAAATGCCCGGCGCGCGCGGGTGCCGGCTGCGGCGGGGTGCCGTCGCGCACGATGATGTCGCCGGGCTTGAGCTCGGCCTTGGTCAGCGCCTGATTGAGCTCACCGATCCCGGCGCGAAGCTGCTGCACGGTTGCGGGCCGCTCGGCCCACATCCGCACGAAGGTCTTGTCCCCGCTCAGCGTGATCAGCGCATGCACCGGTCCGCTCGGCTCGACATTGAGCGTGAAGCGCGCGCGCCAGGCGCGCTTGGCGGGATCGGCCTGATCGTTGCCGCCATCGCGCGAGATCTCGAACTGCGCCATCGCCGTGCCCTGCGGGGTCGCGAACGGAATCTCGAAATTCCACTGCGGCACGGTCGGGTCGATGCGATGGCCGCCAGCATCGGCGCGATCGGGCAACGAGGCCACCTGCAATAACGTCTGCCGCGCGATCGCGGCATCGGTGTCGCCGAGCAGGCGATGCACGGTCGCAGCGAGCGGTGCGTTTGGTGCAAGCGATGGCGAGGCGACGGCCTGCGGCGATGGCAGCGCGCCGCGAAACGGTGGCGGCGTGGTCGCACGCGCGGCCGCTTCGAAGGCGTGACTGTCAGGCACTGCTTTATTTGAACCCGGCACATTGCCGGTCATGCGCGGCAGGTTTTGCGTGACCTCTTGCAGCAGGGTCGCGGCAAGGCCTGCGGAGATGGTCCGCGGCGGTGTTGCCTGCGACGCACCGCCGGCCATGTCTTTCAGCACGGCAGCCGCAAGCGCAGCCTCGCGCGGCAGTTGGGCGGATTGAGCAACCTCTGCGTCAACCGTCGGCATTACTGACTGCACGGCCTCGCCTGCCGCTTGCGGGACCGAAACTGCGATCCGCGGCGCGGCCGCAGCGGGCAGCGAAACCGCTGCGCTTTGTGCTGCGACTTGCGGCCCTGGGGGCTTGAGGGTGCCTGACGTCGCCGCCAGCGTCTGGCGCAACACGAGCAGCGCGGCCTTCAGGTCGGGCACCGCACCTGATGGCGGCGTCGCGACTGCTGCAAGCGAGGCCTCGAGAAACAGTCCGGACTTCTGGAAGGCGGATTCGATATCGCCGCCGTCGAGCGCAGTGGTGAGCGGCGTCTGTTGTGCCAGCACATCAAGCACGGCCTGCTTCAGCCCCTCAGGCAGATCGCTACCGGTGACGACCGATGCGAGGTTGGCGAATAGAGGCGCCTGGCCGCCCTGCTTGGTCACGGCCTCGGCCGAGGCGACGGTGACAGCGACCTGCTCGGCCGGCGTCAGGGGGTTACGCACCGCGATTGCGGACGGCGCAAGCGACGGGCTGTCGACCAGCGACGCCGCCGTCGGCGTCAACGTCACCTGATCGGCGCTCGCCCCGCCTGCCCCATTGACCACGGCGAGCCTGATCGTGCCGTCGTTTTGCGAGACCGCAAGCTCGAGATTTTGCCCTGGGGTCAGCGACACCTCGGACATCACGTCCATCGACAGATTGGCGATCGCGATCCGCACCAGATTGTCGGCGAGCACGCTGACGACCCTGGCATCGACGACGCTCCCGGCCTGCAGCACGAGATCGGGCGTTGCCGCATCAGCCACGGGGCTGGCGGCACTGACCGGAATGATCGAGCTTATCGGCGTCGGCATCTCAAGGGCCCGGGGAACGCGATTCCCACCCTAAGGCCCCCTCGTAAACCTCTCGTTAAGGACCTTAGGCCCCGAGCGGGTTCACGGCCGTAAGGACCGCCACGGCGGCCTCGAAATCCCTGAGGCGCGCGGCGCGACGGACGGCCGCCTCCTCGTCCACGCCCCATTGGTCGATGTTCCAGTCCTCATCGACGTGGGCGGCGGCCCAGACCTGATCGGCGTCACGCGCGCCATGGGCGAGCGCCAGCGCCAGCAACGCCGAGCCGGTCAGGGTCGTCACCATGTGGAGGGCAGCCACCGACCAGGGATCTCCCGGCAGCGCGCTGCGGGCCGCCCGGAGCGCCTCGTCGGGCTGCTTCACATGCGTGATGCCCTCGGAGAGGATGAAATGCGCCCCCAGCGTCTCGGCGGCCCAAAACAGCACTGGGTCCCAATGGGCGGCCTCGCGAGCGACCAGCCCATCGGGATGACCGGCGCGATAAAACAGCAGGTCCGTCTCGAAGTATTTTGCAAGGTCGTCCGTGACGAGTTCGACGCGGTCGACCACGCCCTCGACCACGCTGTTGGCGATCCGCGTCAGCGGCATGGTGACAGGATCGATCGCCTCGCCCTGGGCGGCCCATTCCGCGGCCACGGCATCGGCAAGCCCGCGCGAGGGGATCACCACCGGGCGTGCAGAGGGCGTGCGGATCGGCTTGCCGTCGAGCGTGATGGTAAAGCCGCCCTCGGCCTCGGTGACGCCGGCCTCCCTGTAGAAGCGCTTGCGCAGCGGCATCCGTGCCGAAGCGCGCGCCGATTCCCGGGGGTCCGGCGGTGGTTGCCTGGCGGCTTCTTCGAACAATTCGCGCATGTGAGTTTTCGGTCCCGGTCACTGGATGCTAGGCTTTTAAGGTAAGCGCGTTTTAAGCCAAGATTTTATGCCAAGATTTTATGCTAAGAGTTGCGGCCGATAAAGCGAGCGGGCATGAGGGAACTTGCGGGCATCGTGGCCCTGTTCGCCGGGCTTTGGCCGGCCGGAGCCGAGGCCGGCTTTCGCACCCCGGAATCGCTGATCCGCAACGTCTACGCCCATTATGGCGAGGGCGTGCCGGAACTCTCCAGGGGCCTGCCGCGGGACGATGCCACGGCCCGGCAATTCTTCGATCCCTCCTTGCGCAGAGCGTGGTCCGCGCCGCGCAGCGAGCCCTACGATTTCCTGGTTCAGAGCCCGAGCTGGAAGCTCGGCCCGGTCGCGATCTCAATCATCCGCAAGGAATACGACAAGACCTATGTCGCGGCGAGTTTCGACAATCGCGGCCGGCCTGTGAGGCTGAACTTCATCCTGGTCAACGAGCCGGAGGGCTGGCTGATCACCGACGTCGAGAGCCCGCATGACTCATTGCGGATGTTTCTGGAGCAGTTTCGGAATTGAAGCGACGACACCGTCGACCCAATCCTACTCCTCCGGCGCGTTCTCGATCGGATCGAACCGGCTCGCGTCCAGCCCGAGCAGATTCCACGACTGCTGCATATGCGGCGGCAGCGGCGCGGTGGCGTCGATCACGCCGCCGCGCGGATGCGGGATGACGATGCGGCGCGCGAGCAGATGCAGCCGGTTTTGCAGGCCGCCCGGCAGCTGCCAGTTCTCGATGTTGAAATATTTGGGATCGCCGACGATGGGATGGCCGATATGCGCCATGTGGGCGCGCAGCTGATGGGTGCGGCCGGTCACCGGCTTCAGCGATACCCAGGTCAGCTTGTTGCCGGCGGTCTCGACCACCGCGTAATAGGTCACCGCGTGGCTGGCGCCCTCGTCGCCGTGCTGGGCGATGCGCATGATGGTGTCGTCCTCGCTCTCTTCCTTTGCAAGGAAGGTCGAGATGCGCCCCTGCTTCGGCTTCGGCAGACCTGGCACCAGCGCCCAATACACCTTCCGCGCCGAGCGCGAGCGGAACGCGCCGGTCAGATGCGAGGCAGCAAAGCGCGTCTTGGCGATCAGCAGACAGCCTGACGTCTCGCGATCGATGCGATGCACGAGGCGCGGCTTCTGCCCCTTGGAATCGCGCATCACCTCCAGCATCTGGTCGATGTGGCGGGTCATGCCCGAGCCGCCCTGCACGGCAAGGCCGGCGGGCTTGTTCAGCACGAGGACGTCGTCGTCCTCGTAGATGGTCATCTCCTTCAATGCCTTCAGCGTCTTCTGCGCGGCCTCCGAAAGCTCGCCGACAACCTTTGGTGCGTCGAGCTTCAGCGGCGGAATGCGGACGCTCTGTCCCTCCTCCAGCCGGTCCTTGCTGTCGACGCGCTTGCCGTCGACGCGCAGCTCGCCTTTGCGGACGACGCGCTGGATATGGGAGAACGACAGGCCGGGAAAGCGCGCTTCGAGGAAACGATCAACGCGCATGTTGTTCTCGTCCGCCGTCACGGTGACGGTCTGCACCTTGGTCGGCAGCAGCGCCTCAACCGGCTTTGCCGGCACGGCCCTCTCCGCTTCCGCCTTGGGCGGACGCCGTTCAGTGCGCTCAGCCGCAAAGCGCGGCGGCTTGCTGCCCGGCTTGGCCGCCGGACGAGGCCCCGCCTTCTTCGTGCTACGCGCCTTGAATGGACGCGAATCCTTGCGCTCGTCGCGCGAACGGGGCTCTTGATTGGTTCTTTTGATGCGGCGGCTCATGGCTGCCTGCCTACCCTAAAAGTGGCCTTTCGTCACGACGAAATGGCCCTTCTAAAGCGCGACGAGATGAGGGCGAATCGTCATCGCGCCTTAGGCTATTGTTGAGCATGATCTTTTCGGAAAACCGCTACGCACTTTTCCGGATCATGCTTTAGCGCGAGCCGCCCCGCTCCTTGCGCAGCTTGGCCCAGTAATCCAGCCGCTTCCTTATCTCGCGCTCAAAGCCCCGCTCTGGCGGGTCGTAGAAGGTCTGGCGGCCCAGGGCCTCCGGGAAGTAGTCCTGGCCGGAGAAGGCATCGGGGGCGTCGTGGTCGTATTCGTAAGCTGCGCCGTAGCCCTCGGACTTCATCAGCTTGGTCGGCGAGTTCAGGATGTGCTTGGGCGGCAGCAGCGAACCGGCCTGTTTTGCGACCTGCATCGCCGTCCCGAAGGCGGTATAGACCGCGTTCGATTTCGGCGCCGTTGCGAGATAGACCACCGCTTGCGCGATGGCGAGCTCGCCCTCGGGATGGCCAAGGAAGTCGAAGGCGTCCTTCGCGGCATTGGCGACGACGAGCGCCTGTGGATCGGCAAGGCCGATATCCTCCACCGCCATGCGCACGACGCGCCGCGCCAGGAACAGCGGGTCCTCGCCGGCATCGAGCATGCGGCAGAGATAATACAGCGCCGCGTCCGGATCGGAGCCGCGCACCGATTTATGCAGCGCCGAAATCAGGTTGTAATGGCCATCGGCCGATTTGTCGTAGATCGGCGCGCGACGCTGCAGGATGTCCTGCAACTGCGCGGCATTGAAAACCTCGTCAGCCCGTGCCGAGCGCCAGACCTCTTCGGCCAGCGTCAGCGACGCGCGGCCATCGCCATCGGCCATCCGCACCAGGACGGCGCGCGCCTCTGCATCGAGCGGCAGTTTGCGGCCCTCGACCTCCTCCGCATGCGCGAACAGCTTTTCGATCGCCGCGGCATCAAGCGAGCGGAACACCAGCACGCGCGCGCGAGAGAGCAACGCCGCGTTGAGCTCGAAGGACGGATTCTCCGTAGTCGCGCCGACCATGACGACGGTGCCGTCCTCCATCACGGGCAGAAACGAATCCTGCTGGGCACGGTTGAAGCGATGCACCTCGTCGACGAACAAGAGCGTGCCCTTGCCCATCTCGCGGCGGGCCCGCGCGGCATCGAACGCCTTCTTCAGGTCGGCGACGCCGGAGAACACTGCCGATATCTGCTCGAAATGCAGGTCGGTCGCATCCGCCAGCAGCCGCGCCACCGTGGTCTTGCCGGTGCCGGGCGGGCCCCAGAACACCAGCGAACCCAGCGTGCGCGTCTCCAGCATGCGCGTCAGCGCGCCGTCGGGGCCGAGGATGTGATCCTGGCCGACCACCTCCGACAGCGCACGCGGCCGCAGCCGATCCGGCAGCGGATGCGGGGCCTCGTGATCGAGCCCCGCCGCGGCAAAGAGAGTTGGCGTCTCCTGTGGTCGCTTCGGACTCATCCGCCCAGCGTGACGTTGATCTGCTGACCGCCGCGCAAGAGCGTGATGCGCCAGAGCCGCTGGCGCTCGCTGGCGACTCTCTCCAGGTCGACGCTCTTGACCATCTTCTGGTTGTTGACGGCCAGAATGATGTCGCCCTTCTGGAAGCCGACATTCGCGGCCGCGCTGTCACCGCCGAGATCGGTGATCACGACGCCTTCGGTGTCGGCGTCAAGGTGCAGCTCGTCGGCAAGGGCGGGTGTGATGGTCGAGATCTTCGCCCCCTGGAACGGCGAGCGGGCGGTGAGGACGAGTTCGTTGCGGCCGGTATCGGGCGCCGTCTCCAGCGCGATCGCGAGCTTGAGCGGCCTGCCGCTGCGTTGCACGTCGATCTGCGCACTGCCGCCGAGCGGACGGGTGGCGAAGCGGTAGTCGAACGCGTTGGGATCGTCCACGGTCTGGCCGTCGATGCCGGTGATGAGGTCGGAGGATTTCAAACCGGCCTTCGCGGCAGGACCGTTCGGAACGACGCTCGCGACCAGCGCGCCGGTCGGCGAACGCAGGCCGAGGCTCTCGGCGATCTCGGGCGTCACGGCCTGGAGCTTCGCCCCCAGCCACGGCCGCTTCACTGCGGTGCCGCCGCTCTTGGCGGAGGCGACGACGACGCGCACCATGTTGGCCGGAATCGCAAAGCCGATGCCCTGCGAGCCGCCGGAGCGCGAGTAGATCGCGGTGTTGATGCCGGCGAGCCGGCCGTTCATGTCGACCAGCGCGCCGCCGGAATTGCCGGGATTGATCGCCGCGTCGGTCTGGATGAAAAACTGATAGTCGGTGATGCCGACCTGCGTGCGCGCCAGCGCCGAGATGATGCCGTGGGTCACGGTCTGACCGACGCCGAAGGGATTGCCGATCGCCAGCACGACGTCCCCCACCATCAGCTCATCCGAATTGGTGAATTCGAGCGCCGGAAACTTCTCCTTGGTGTCCTTGAGGCGCAGCACCGCGAGATCGCTGCGGGAATCCTTCAGCACGATCTCGGCCTCGAACTCGCGCTTGTCCGACAGCGACACCTTCACCTGGTCGGCGCCCTCGATGACGTGGACATTGGTGACGACGAGACCCGAGGAATCGACGATCACGCCCGAGCCCAGCGACCGCTGCACCTGCTCCTGCTGCTGGCCCGGCACGCCGAAGAAGCGGCGGAAGATCGGGTCATCGAGCAGCGGATTGCGGTTCTGCACCACCTTGGCGGCATAGACGTTGACGACCGCCGGCTGCACACGCTGCACGATCGGCGCGTAGGACAGCCGCAGCTCGGCCGGCGACGAGGGCACGCGACGGTCCTGCGCCGCAGCAGGATTGAAGTGGGCCGAAAAGGCTATGCACAATGCCGTGACGACGGCGGTCCAGGTCGATCGAAACATTCCTACCTCTTGGAAAAGACGCCGGAATATAGGCGCGTTCGCTCCCCAATAGAAGGGCGCCGGACCGCAATATTCAGCTCCTGGCCGGTGTGTCCGGCATGCAAGCCCCGCGTGCGAAATCGCGATCTGCAGGGGTTGGTGGATTGGCATGATGCGCGTCATCTTGCATTGTGCGCGATGGCGGATTCGGTTGCGGCGAATTGGCATCAGTGGGAACCGCGCAACCGGGCGCGTGCCGTCGCGGGGCAGTCATCGATCACTCTTAGGCTCTCCCGTTGCGACTTGGGGAAGTTCGTCAAAGGATGGAGTCACAACATGAGCAGGACGAGAATTGCAGCCACGGCGATTGGTCTCGCCGGCGTGCTGGCGGCCTCACAGGCCCAGGCCCAATCGGCAAGCAACAGCGAACAGGAGATCGCGCTCCTGAAACAGCAGCTGAAGATGCTCGAGCAGAAGCTCGACAAGCTTCAGAGCCAGACCGCCGCCAACACGGCAGCCACGGCGAAGGCGAGACAGGAAGCGAAGGCAGAGGCCAAGGCTGAAGCGCGCTCCGAGGCGAAGGCTGCCCTCGCCAATGCCAACGCGGCAATTCCGGTCAAGGGCCCGGTGGCCCCGTCCGGTGTCGTGGTGACGATGCCGAACAACCGGCCGACCATCTGCACGGCCGACGACCAGAACTGCGTGGCCATCACGAGCCGCGTGCACTGGGATGTCGGCGGCTACAATTACCGTCCCGACACAGCATCAACTGTGCCGCAAAAGCTCGACAGCGGCGAGAACATCCGCCGCGCGCGCATCGGCATCGTCGGCAAGTTCTTTGGCGACTGGAACTACAGCCTGATCTACGACTTCGGCGGTTCGTCCGACGGTTTTGGCGGCACCGGCGCGGCTGGCGGCACTGCTGTCGGCTTCCTTCCGGGCGGCGGAACGTCGGGCATCGAAAACGCCTTTCTCAGCTACACCGGCCTCAAGCCATTCGGCGGCAAGATGGCGGTCGAGGCCGGCGTCATGGATATCGCCTGGACCATGGATGAATCCACCAGCTCCAACGACATCATGTTCATGGAGCGCGCCACGCCCGGTCTCATCGCGCAGAATATTGCAGCCGGCGACTTCCGCTCGGCCGTCGGGACCCGCTGGTGGAATGACCAGCTCTGGATGGGCGCCTACGTCACGGGACCGACCACTGGCCAGATTCACTCGGCGTCCAGCGTCTCGCCGCCCGGCACCAGCGAGCAGTATGGCGCAGTCGCCCGTGTCGCCGGCAATCCGATCAGCGGCAACGGCTACTCCGTGCATATCGGCGCCGACGCGGAATGGCTGATCCAGCCGCCGCGCAACCTGGTAACGCAGGCCCAGACGCTCACGCTCAGCGACCGGCCGGAGTTGCGGATCGATCCGACGACGCTGATCTCGACCGGTGCAATCGCCAACGTCTCCGGCGCGCAGGTCTATGGCGTCGAAGCGGCCGCGACCTATGGCTCGTTCATCGCGCAGGGCGAATACTACTGGTTCAACGTCGACCGCACGGCGAACACCGGCCTGCCGCCGGTTGGCGCGACGAGCCTGAAGTTCGACGGCGGTTACGCGCAGGTCGGGTACGTCCTGACCGGCGAGCACCGTGCCTACAATCCGGCGTCGGCCGCCTATGGCGGCATCAAGCCGGCCAATCCCTTCTCACTCGCGGGCGGCGGCTGGGGCGCATGGGAAATCGCAGGACGCGTGAGCACGATGAACCTGAACGATCAGCTCGCAACCGCCGCCGGCATCGCCGGTGGACGGCAAACCATCTACACCGCCGCGCTGAACTGGTACGTCAACAACAATGTCCGCTTCATGCTCGACTATCTGCATGGCGACATCTCCAAGCAGGCCAGCGCCGTCTCCGCGGTGAACGCGGGCTCGACGTTCAATGCGGTGGCGATGCGGACGCAAGTCGCGTTCTAAGGCGATCTCTTCCGGGAGCGGCACGCCGCTCCCGGATATCACGCCGCGCGCTTCGCCTTCTTCACGACCACCGGCGGCGGCGCACAGGACAGCCGTTGCTGGTGGCTCTCGCCCCAGGCCTTGAGAATGTCGATCACCGGCCGCAGGCTCTCGCCGAGCTCGGACAGGCAATATTCCACCCGCGGCGGCACCTCGGCATAGACCTTGCGGATGACGAGCTTGTCCTCCTCCAGCGCGCGAAGCTGCTTGGTCAGCATCCGCTGGGTGATGCCGGGCATCATGCGGCGCAGTTCGCCGAAGCGCTGGGTGCCGCTCTGGAGGTGATAGAGGATCACGCCCTTCCATTTGCCGTCGATCAGATCCAGCGTCGCCTCGACCGAGCAGCCCGGACGACGGGCAAAATTACGCCGCTTCATCTGCATTTTCCCAATAGTATCCAAACAGGGACTATATCCCCAAACGTACAGTACTTGCCAAATGGGAGCCAGCGCGACAATTAGAGCGGCAGGCGAATTCGCCATCTGATGGAGACAAGCCATGAAGGCCGTCGGCTACAGGAAGTCGCTTCCGATCGACGATCGGGACGCGCTGATCGATTTCGAGACCGCCAAGCCGGAGCCCAGGGGACGCGACATCCGCGTCGCTGTGAAGGCGATCTCGGCCAATCCGGTCGATTACAAGGTACGCAAGCGCGCCGCCCCGCCCGAAGGCGAGACCAAGATCCTGGGGTATGACGCAGCCGGCGTGGTCGACGCCGTCGGCCCCGAGGTCACGCTGTTCAAGCCCGGAGACGAGGTGTTTTACGCGGGCTCGATCCTGCGCCAGGGCACCAATTCGGAATTCCATCTGGTTGACGAACGTATCGTCGGCAACAAACCGAAATCGCTCTCGTTCGCGCAGGCCGCAGCCCTTCCCCTCACCTCCATCACCGCCTGGGAATTGCTGTTCGACCGCCTCGGTGCGGTCCCAGGCAAAAGCGTCGATCCGCGCACTCTCTTGATCACCGGTGGCGCCGGCGGTGTCGGCTCGATCCTGATCCAGCTGGCACGCCGACTCACCGGCCTCACCGTGGTTGCAACCGCGACGCGGCCGGAATCGCAGAAATGGTGCCTCGATCTCGGCGCGCATGCGGTAATCGATCACGGCAAGCCGATGAGAGAGCAGATCGAGAAGCTGAAGCTGCCGCCGGTCGCGCTGGTGGCGAGCCTCACCTTCACCGATCAGCACTATAAGGGCATCGCCGAGTTGATGGCGCCGCAAGGGCGCTTCGGCCTGATCGACGATCCTCCTGAGTTCACCATGAGCACCTTCAAGGGCAAGGCGATCTCGGTGCACTGGGAATCGATGTTCACGCGCTCCTCGTTCCAGACGCCCGACATGATCGCGCAGCATCACCTGCTCAACGACGTCGCCGACCTCATCGACAAGGGCGTGCTGCGCACCACGCTCGACCAGACCTTCGGCACGATTAACGCCACCAATCTCAAGCGCGCACATGTACTGCTCGAGAGCGGCAAGTCGCGCGGCAAGATCGTGCTGGAGGGGTGGTAGGCAAGTCTCTCGCAAGGTGGGCAAAGGCGCTTGCGCCGTGCCCACCGTTCTTAGTTATCCCATGATCCGGGACAAGGCCGACAACATCCGGTCGATCTGCTCATCCGTGCCCACGGTGATCCGCAGATAGTCCGATATCCGAGGTGCGGAGAAGTGGCGGACGATCACCGCCTGCTCCCGCAGCGCCGCTGCAAGGGCAGCCCCCCGATGCGCGGGATGGCGCGCGAAGACGAAGTTTGCCAGCGACGGCAGCACCTCGAAGCCAGCGCCCTTGAGTCCACGGGTCAACCGCTCCCTGCCCTCGATCACGCGAAGGCGGCTCTGCTGGAAATAGGCTTCGTCCTCGAGCGAGGCGATCGCGCCGGCCTGAGCCGGCCGGCCAAGCGGATATGAATTGAAGCTGTCCTTCACGCGGGTCAGCGCATCGATCAGATCGGCATCGCCGATCGCATATCCGACCCGAAGCCCGGCCAGCGCACGCGACTTCGACATGGTCTGCACGACCAGCAGATTGCGATGGGACGCGACCAGCGGAATCGCGGTCTCGGCGCCGAAATCGACATAGGCCTCGTCGACGACCACGGGCACATCCGGATGCTCTTCAAGCAGCATTATGATCTCGGCGCGCGGCAGCGCGATCCCCGTCGGCGCATTCGGATTGGGGATGATGATCGCACCGGCCGGCCGGCGATAGTCGGCAACGCGGATCCGCATGGCCTGATCGAGCGGCACGGTCTCGTAGGCGATGCCGAACAGGCGACAATAGACCGGATAGAAACTGTAGGTGATATCCGGAAACAGCAGCGGCGCATCGTGCTTCAGCAGGGCGACGAAGGCATGCGCGAGCACCTCGTCCGAGCCATTGCCGACAAACACCTGCTCGGGGCTCACGCCGTGATAGGCGGCCAGGGTCGCCCGCAGCGCGGTGGCCTGCGGGTCCGGATAGAGACGCAGCGTATCGGCCGCCGCCTCGCGAATCGCCTCCAGCGCACGCGGCGACGGACCTGCCGGGTTCTCGTTGGTATTCAGCTTGACTAAATCCGCCATGCGGGGCTGTTCGCCCGGCACGTAGGGCTTCAACTCATGCGTCAAGCTGCTCCAGAAACGGCTCATCGTCACTCCCCCTCACGCGAACGCGTCGCCCGCTCGACGAAGCCTTTTGCCAGCGCGTGATAGATACCCTCCTCACAGATCATCCGCGAGACGAAATGCGCGATCAGTGCGGCCGTCATCAACGGCACGACCATGCCGTGATTGTCGGTCATCTCGGTCACGATCACGAAGGCGGTGATCGGCGCCTGCACGACGCCGGCGAAATACGAGACCATGCCGAGCAGCATGATCGCGCCGAGCGGCGCGTCGTGGAAGAGCGCCGCGATGTTGCTGCCGATGCCGGCACCGACCGCCAGCGAGGGCGAGAAGATGCCGCCGGGAATGCCGCTAATCGCGGCGAAGGTGGTCGCCAGGAGCTTGAGCACGCCAAAATCTCGAGGCAGCGGCGTACCGTGCTCCAGCGCCGTCTTCACCTGCTCATAGCCCGTGCCATAGATCGTATCGCCAGACACCAGGCCGCAGATCGCGACGGCGAGACCGCAAGCACACGCGAACCAGAGCGGGTGGCCCTTGATCGCACGTCCGAGCGGGGTCTTGAAACCGCGCGCCAAGGCGATGACGATCCGGCTGAACAGGCCGCCGGCGAGGCCACCGACCATCCCACACAGCGGAACGGCCAGCCAGTCGGCGCCACGCGAAAGCGACATCGCGCTGCTGCCGAAATAGGCGTAGTTGCCGGCCAGCGCGAGCGAGGTCAGGCCGGCCGCGATGACCGCCGCGATGATGAGGCTGGATGTTCGGGTCTCGAAAGCGCGGCTCATTTCCTCGATGCCGAAGACAATTCCCGCAAGCGGCGTGTTGAAGGCCGCGGCGACGCCCGCGGCGGCACCGGCGAGGATCAACCCGGGCTGACGGCGCGGCGAGACACGCCCGAGCGCGAACATGATCGAGGCGCCGACCTGAACAGTCGGCCCTTCCCGCCCCACCGAGCCGCCGCAGAGGAGGCCGAACAGCGTGAGGATAATCTTGCCGATTGCAATCCGGATCGAGACCAAGCTCTCGCGCGCACTTTGATCGGTCAGATGCCGCGCGGCAATCGCCTGCGGAATGCCGCTTCCTTGCGCGTTCGGAAACAGGCGGATGGTCAGATAGGCCGACAGCATGAATCCGAGCGGCGTCACCGCCAGCACGGCATAGCGCGACTTGCCAAGCAGGAGTGCAAAGGCGTGCTGCGCGAGATCAGCGAGCTGCGCCAGCGCCACGGCCGCAGCGCCGACCCCGATCCCCCCGAGCAGAAAGATTGCCCGTCGCTGCCATCGCGCAGACGTCAGCCTGAACAGGCGCTTGTGGCGGGTCGAGAGGGGACGGAACATGGAGCCCCTGTTTTAACCGGTCGGGCCCCGAATTAAAGCGGCAAGTGGGAAGACCAGCTAGTCCGGAACCACGCCCTCGACGAACAGCAACCGGCGTTCCAGTGCGCCGGCGCGGATCTTCAACGCCTCGGCGTATTCCGGCGAGGCATACCATTCCTTGAGCCTCGCCATCGACGGAAATTCGACGACGACGATGGCCCTCGGCGGAAGGTTGCCTTCCGCCAGCTCCGCCTTGCCGCCACGAACGAGATATCGCCCACCATATTGCGCGATCGTCTTCGCCGCGAGCGCGCGATAGGCCTCGAAACCATCGAGATCGCGCATCTCGACTTCGGAAATCACATACGCCGTCATGCGCCCCTCTTACGCAATCGTATTGACGATGCCGCCTTCGGCGCGCAGTGCCGCACCGTTGGTGGCGGATGCCTCTTTCGAGGCGACATAGACCACCATGTTGGCAATCTCGTCGACGCTGGCAAAACGCTGGATCAGCGAACTCGGGCGGTGTTGCTTGACGAAATTGGCGGCGGCCTCGTCGACCGATTGCCCGTTCTGCCTGGCCAGATCCCTCACGAAGGTTTCGACGCCTTCGGACATGGTCGGGCCAGGCAGCACCGAGTTCACCGTGACGCCGCTGCCCCGGGTGAGCTGCGCGAGGCCACGCGCGACCGCGAGTTGGGCCGTCTTGCTCGTGCCGTAGTGGATCATCTCGACGGGAATGTTGAGACCCGATTCCGAGGAGATGAAGACGATGCGGCCCCAGTTGCGCTCGAGCATGCCCTTCATGTAAGCGCGCGACAGCCGCACGCCGCTCATCACGTTGACCTCGAAGAATCGACTCCAATCCTCGTCCGGAATCTCGAAGAAGTCCTTCGGCTCGAAGATGCCGGCGTTGTTGATGAGGATATCGACCTCGGGCAGCGCCGCCACCAGCGCCTTGCAGCCTGCCGAAGTCGAAACGTCGGCGGCGATGCCGCGCACCTTGGCGCCGGTCGCTTCCAGCTTGTGCACGGCTGCATCGACCTTGTCCCGGCTACGCCCGTTGATCACGACGCTCGCGCCCGAGCCGGCAAGACCCTTGGCGATTGCGTGGCCGATGCCGGCGGTCGAGCCGGTCACGAGGGCGGTCTTTCCGGAAAGGTCGATCTTCATCAGTCAATCTCCATTGCTGTTGACGGAGATATCGTGCGCTGCACACGCAGCTTCAATCGTCCCTCACCGACGCGTGAGGATTGAGCTTTTCGGCGGTAGCGTCCGGACAAACGCGACGATGCATCGAGATCCTGGGCCGTCATGGTGGCGCAGCCAGCATAGGCCATCGGCGGCTTCAGCTTGCGACCGTCGTGCGCGATGCCTTGCGCAATCGCACGCTTGATTTCGTCATCATCGTGCGCAGCACGAGAAATGGCTGCCGGATGTAAAAAAAGCGGCGCCCCAGGGGCGCCGCTTCTGAAACGCTGATTGCGAGTCGGCTTACGCCGCCTCGGCTTCCTTCGCCTGCACCGGACCGGAGTCCTGGCCCTTGGCATCGACGTCGCGATCGACAAACTCGATCACGGCCATCGCGGCGTTGTCGCCGTAGCGGAAGCCGGCCTTGATGATCCTGGTGTAGCCACCCTGGCGATCCTTGTAGCGGGGCGCCAGCACGTCGAACAGCTTCTTGACCTGGTCCTTGTCGCGCATCTCGGAGATGGCCTGGCGACGCATGGAGAGGCCGCCCTTCTTGCCGAGGGTGACGAGCTTCTCGACGATCGGACGAAGCTCCTTGGCCTTGGGCAGCGTGGTGACGATCTGCTCGTGCTTGATCAGCGCGGCCGCCATGTTGGCGAACATCGCGCGGCGGTGCTCGGCCGTGCGGTTGAGCTTCCGATGAACCTTGCCGTGACGCATGTGTGTAGTCCTTACTTAAAACTGCCGCGACGGTTCGTCGGACATGTTGCTCAGGTGGGCTGCCTGCGTTCGCCCTGGTCGGTCATTCCGGACGCCGCGAAGCGACGATCCGGAATCTCGAGGTTCCGGGTTCGATGCTCGCGCATCGCCCCGGAACGACGAATTCTCAGTAGTGATCTTCGAAACGCTTGGCGAGCTCGTCGATGTTCTCCGGCGGCCAGCCCGGCACTTCCATGCCGAGGTGCAGACCCATCTGGGCCAGCACTTCCTTGATTTCGTTCAGCGACTTGCGGCCGAAGTTCGGGGTGCGGAGCATTTCCGCTTCGCTCTTCTGCACGAGGTCGCCGATGTAGACGATGTTGTCGTTCTTCAGGCAGTTGGCCGAACGCACCGACAGCTCGAGCTCGTCCACCTTCTTGAGGAAGGCCGGGTTGAAGGCGAGGTCCGGGATGATCTCCTGGGCGACTTCCTTGCGCGGCTCTTCGAAGTTGACGAACACGTTGAGCTGATCCTGCAGGATGCGGGCGGCGTAAGCCACCGAATCATCCGGCGAGATGGCGCCGTTGGTCTCGATCGTCATGGTCAGCTTGTCGTAGTCGAGGATCTGGCCCTCGCGGGTGTTCTCGACCTTGTAGGAGACCTTGCGGACGGGCGAGTACAGGCTGTCGACCGGGATCAGGCCGATCGGTGCATCCTCGGGACGGTTGCGCTCGGCGGGCACATAGCCCTTGCCGGTCGCGACCGTGAACTCCATGCGGATCTCGGCGCCCTCGTCGAGCGTGCAGATCTGGAGGTCAGGGTTCAGCACGGTGACATCGCCGACTGTCTGGATGTCGCCGGCCGTGACGACGCCCGGGCCGCTCTTCTTCACGACCATGCGCTTGGGGCCTTCGCCCTGCATCTTGATCGAGATGTCCTTGATGTTCAGCACGATGTCGGTGACGTCCTCACGGACGCCCGCGATCGAGGAGAACTCGTGCAGCACGCCGTCGATGTGCACCGACTGCACCGCCGCGCCCTGAAGCGAGGAGAGCAGGATGCGACGCAGCGCGTTGCCGAGGGTCTGGCCGAAACCACGCTCGAGCGGCTCGGCAACGATGGTCGCGAAGCGCGACGGATCGCTGCCGGGCGTGACCTGGAGCTTGTTCGGCCGAATCAGTTCTTGCCAATTTTTCTGGATCGTCACTGTTTCACCCATACAGGCCAGTCGATTTGAAAAATTCAAATACTGGCGTTGGAGAAAGGCCGCAGATCAAACCCGCGGCTTCTTAAAAAAAGCATCGCGGGCACCACAGCGCCCGCAACTTCGCATCAGACGCGCCGGCGCTTGCGCGGACGGCAACCGTTGTGCGGGATCGTGGTCACGTCGCGGATCGAGGTGACGGTGAAGCCCGCGGCCTGGAGCGCACGGAGCGCCGACTCACGGCCCGAACCGGGACCGGCGACCTCGACTTCCAGCGTGCGCATGCCGTGTTCCTGCGCCTTCTTGGAGACGTCCTCGGCAGCAACCTGCGCAGCATACGGGGTCGACTTGCGCGAGCCCTTGAAGCCCATCGTGCCGGCGGAGGACCAGGCAATCGTGTTGCCCTGCGCATCGGTGATGGTGATGGTCGTGTTGTTGAAGGACGAGTTCACGTGCGCGACGCCGGAGGCGATGTTCTTGCGCTCACGACGACGAACACGGGTGGCTTCCTTGCCCATAGAGTACCTTTCCTGAAGATCTCAAACGCCGCCGTAATGCCAGCGGCTACACCTGATGGAACGAAAGGCGCGTGGCGAACGGGCTTCCCCTATCGCCACACGCCGCGATTGGATTCGAAAACTTACTTCTTCTTGCCGGCGATGGCCTTGGCCGGGCCCTTGCGCGTACGCGCATTGGTGTGGGTGCGCTGGCCGCGCACCGGCAGACCGCGACGATGGCGCAGGCCGCGATAGCAGCCGAGGTCCATTAGACGCTTGATGTTGATACCGACTTCGCGACGCAGATCGCCCTCGACGAGATAGTCGCGGTCGATCACTTCGCGGATCTGAAGCACCTCGGCGTCGCTGAGCTGATTGACGCGACGATCCTCGGGGATCTTCACCTTTTCAAGGATCTCACCAGCGATCTTCTGGCCGATGCCATGGATGTACTGGAGCGCGATCAGCACGCGCTTGTTGGTCGGAATGTTCACGCCGGCAATACGGGCCACGGCCTTCTCTCCTGTTGCCGATCCCTCGTCAGGAATCGGGCTTTAAGTGCTTGTGTTTCTCGGGCAGGTGTTCACAAACGCGAACACGACGCCCACCCCTGGTCTTCCTGGGGCCCGGCATCGTTTGAAACTATCCGACTTGGATGCGGGGCTTATTAAGGGATTCAGGGGGCTTCCGTCAACCGCCGCTAGCGCCTGGCTCGCTTTTTCGTGACCTTTTTTGCGGCCTTTTTGGCACCCTTTTTGACGGCCTTCTTGGCGGTCTTCTTGGCGGTCTTTTTGACCGTCTTCTGGGCTGCCTTCCTGGCCGCCCTTTTTGCGCCCTTCACGGCTTTTTTGGCCGATTTGGCAGCCTTTTTGGCTGATTTCGCCGCCTTTTTGGCCGATTTCTTCGCTGCCTTGACCTTCCTTACCGCCTTCTTCGCGGGCGCCGCCTTGGCCGCGCTGCGGGCATGGGTCTTTGGGTCGACCGCGCCCAGCGCCAGAAGCTGGCGGTGGATGGCACGAGTGACCTCGTCGATGGCCATCATGCCGTCGATCGTCGATAGCTTCCGACGCTCGGAATAATAGTGAATCAGCGGTTCCGTCTGGCTGCGGTAGCTGGCGAGGCGCTTGGTCAGGACTTCCGGGGTGTCGTCGAGCCGGACCTCCTCCCCGCGCTCCCGCATCTGGGCGACGCGGGTCTCGACGCGGCTCAACAGCGCGCTCTCGTTGACGCGGAGCTCGATCACGGCGTCGAGCTTGAGATGCTTGTGCCTGAGCAAATCATCCAGCGCTGCGGCCTGCGGCACGGTGCGCGGGAAACCGTCCAGGATGAATCCATTTTTCGCGTCGGGCTGGTCGATGCGGTCGGAGATGATTCCCACCACGACGTCGTCGGGCACGAGTCCGCCGCTGGCCATGATCTCCTTGGCCTTCAGCCCGACCGGCGTCCCCGCCGCGACGGCTGCACGCAACATTTCGCCGGTCGAGAGCTGGACGATACCGTAGCGCTGCACCAGCAGCTGCGCCTGGGTCCCCTTGCCCGATCCTGGCGGTCCCAGAAGTATAATTCTCATTGCGTACGCCCCCCGGATTGGTGAGCGACAGATCGCGCACCTGTGTTTGAAAATTCAGTAACAGTGCAAATCATAATCAGCGCCGCACCGCTACCCATATCATAGGGGAGCAAACGCCCGGACGCCAAGACAGCTTTGAAATCAGTGATTGCGCTGCATAGAGAGCAGCTCTGCCGGTGCGACCGAACCGTTGTCGATCGCCTTCCGAAGGCGCCGCGCGTCGCTCGCGCGGCGAATCGACGGCGCAGGCGCGCCGCCTTGGAGGACGCCGCGGCTTAGCGGCGGCGGCCTCGCAGCTTCGACTTGCGGATCAGGCCCTCATACTGATGAGCCAGCAGATAACCCTGCACCTGTGCCACCGTGTCCATGGTGACGCTGACCACGATCAGCAGCGAGGTGCCGCCGAAGTAGAACGGCACCGACGCGTAGGAGATCAGGATCTCCGGGATCAAGCAGACGATCGCGAGATAGATCGCACCGAGCACAGTGATGCGCGAGAGCACGTAGTCGATATATTCCGCGGTGCGCTCGCCCGGCCGGATGCCCGGGATGAAGCCGCCATGCTTCTTCAGATTGTCGGCGGTCTCGGTCGGGTTGAACACGATCGCGGTGTAGAAGAAGGCGAAGAACACGATCAGCGCGAGATAGAGCACCAGGAACAGCGGACGGCCGTGGCCGAGCTGCGTGGTGATCCACTGGAACCACTCCGGCCCCTTGCCTGCGTTGAAGTTCGCAACCGTGGTCGGCAAGAGGAGCAGCGAGGACGCGAAGATCGGCGGGATCACGCCCGAGGTGTTGAGCTTGAGCGGCAGATGCGAGGACTGCCCCTCGAACATCTTGTTGCCGACCTGGCGCTTCGGATACTGGATCAGCAGCCGGCGCTGGGCGCGCTCCATGAACACGATGAAGGCGATCACGGCGACCGCCATCACGATCACGACCAGGATCAGGCCGGTCGACATCGCACCCTGACGGCCGAGCTCGAGCATGTTGGCGAGAGCTGCGGGCAGCTCGGCGACGATGCCGGAGAGAATGATCAGCGAGATGCCGTTGCCGATGCCGCGCGAGGTGATCTGCTCGCCCAGCCACATCAGGAACATGGTGCCGCCGGTCAGCGTGATCGCGGTGGAAAGACGGAAGAACATGCCGGGGTCGCTGACGACATTGCCGGCACCTTCGAGGCCGACCGCGATGCCGTAGGACTGGAATGCGGCCAGGATCACCGTGAGGTAGCGGGTGTACTGGTTCAGCGTCTTGCGGCCCGCCTCACCCTCCTTCTTCAGCGCCTCGAGCTGCGGCGAGACGGTGGTGAGGAGCTGGATGATGATCGAGGCCGAGATGTACGGCATGATGTTCAGCGCGAAGATCGCCATGCGGTGGATGCCGCCGCCGGCGAACATGTTGAACATGCCGAGGATGCCGCCCGCCTGCGACTTGAACACCTGCTCCCAGATGTTGGGATCGATGCCGGGCAGCGGGATGTAGGTTCCGAGCCGATAAACGAGCAGCGCACCCAGCGTGAACCAGATGCGCTTCTTCAGTTCGTCGGCCTTGGCAAACGCGCCGAAATTGAGATTGGCTGCCAGTTGTTCCGCTGCTGAGGCCATATTGGACTTTCTCCCGCCGCCTGTTGCGCCGTCATACCCGCGGCCGGGCTATTCTAGCGGACGCCGGACATTATCTGGGGCTTCGGCTTCGATAAGTCCATCGTCCCGCATGCGTAAAGGCCCGCGAGGCGCGGGCCAATGACGCAGTTGTTACGCCGCCTCGCCTTCTTCCTTGGCAGGGGCGAGGATCTTCACCGAACCGCCGGCCTTCTCGACCGCCTCGATCGCGGACTTGGTGGCCCCATGGACTTCGATGTTCAGCTTGGCCTTGAGCTCGCCGCGGCCGAGCAGCCGCAGGCCGCCCTTGGCGCGGCGCAGCACGCCGGCCTTCACCAGGGCCTCGACGTTCACGATGCTGCCGGCTTCGAGCTTCTTGGCATCGACCGCATCCTGGAGACGGTCGAGATTGATCTCGGCGTACTCGACGCGGAAGATGTTGTTGAAGCCGCGCTTGGGCAGACGGCGATGCATCGGCATCTGACCGCCTTCGAAACCCTTGATGCGCACGCCCGAACGCGCGGTCTGGCCCTTGCCGCCGCGGCCGGACTGCTTGCCCTTGCCCGAACCGATGCCACGGCCGACGCGCATGCGCTTCTTGCGCGAGCCGGCGTTGTCGGCGATATCGCTGAGCTTCATCGCCCTGCTCCTTGTGTTTTGCGCATGACCTGGTCCGAAAACCGGGATCCACTTTTCGGGATCATGCGCGCAAATTTTACTTCTCGTCGACGATGCGAACGAGATGGTGAACCTTTTCGATCATGCCGCGCACGGCCGGGGTGTCCGGCAGTTCGCTGGTGCGGCCGATCTTGTTGAGCTTGAGCCCGATCAGCGTCGAACGCTGCGAGTGATGGCGGCGGATCGCGCTGCCAGTCTGCTCGAGCTTGATCGTCTTTGCGGACTTAGCGGCGTCCTTGGCCATCGTGGTCTACTCCGAAAAACGTTGGTTAGTCCGCAGCCGCCTCGGCATCGCCGCCGACGCGACGACCCTGGAGGGTGGACACCTTGATGTTGCGGCGCGCCGCGACCGAACGCGGGCTGTCTTGGTGCTTGAGCGCATCGAAGGTCGCGCGAACCATGTTGTACGGGTTCGACGAGCCGATCGACTTCGCGACCACGTCCTGGACGCCGAGCGTCTCGAACACGGCGCGCATCGGGCCGCCGGCGATGATGCCGGTGCCGGCCGGAGCGGCACGCAGGTAGACACGGCCCGCGCCATGACGGCCGGCGATGTCGTGATGCAGCGTACGGCCCTCGCGCAGCGACACGCGGGTCAGGTTGCGCTTGGCGGACTCGGTGGCCTTGCGGATCGCCTCAGGCACTTCGCGCGCCTTGCCGTGACCGAAGCCGGCGCGGCCCTTCTGATCGCCGATCACGACCAGCGCCGCGAAACCGAAGCGCTTGCCGCCCTTGACGACCTTGGCCACGCGGTTGATGTGGACCAGCTTGTCGACGAACTCGCTGTCGCGCTCCTCGCGCTCCTTGCGTTCACGCCCGCCGCCGCGTTGATCGCGTCCACCACGTTGTTCGCGTTCTGCCATTTTTCCAATCCTTCAGAGGCTTGCGCCTCAATCCTCAAATTCTGTTAGAAGCTCAGCCCGCTCTCACGCGCAGCGTCGGCGAGAGCCTTGACACGCCCGTGGTAGAGGTAGCTGCCGCGATCGAACACGACTTCCTTGACGCCCTTCTCGGCAGCGCGCTCGGCCAGCAGCTTGCCGACCGCTTTCGCCGCATCGATGTCGGCGCCGGTCTTGCCGCCGTCGCGCATCGCCTTCTCGAGCGAGGAGGCAGAGGCCAGCGTCTCGCCCTTCAGGTCGTCGATGACCTGGGCGTAGATGTGCTTGGACGAGCGGAACACCGACAGACGCGGACGACCACCACCGGAGCGGCGCAGCTTCAGCCGCACACTCCGCTTGCGCCGGGCATTGGTAACCTTGGCTTTGGACATGACCGGCTCCGTTACTTCTTCTTGCCTTCCTTGCGGAAGATGAATTCGCCAACATACTTCACGCCCTTGCCCTTGTAGGGCTCCGGCGGGCGATACGAGCGGATCTCAGCGGCGACCTGGCCGACGCGCTGGATGTCGCTGCCCGTCACCGTGATCTCGGTCGGCTTCGGCACGGTGATCGTGATCCCTTCCGGGATCGTGTAGATCACGTCGTGGCTGTAGCCGAGCGCGAGTTGCAGGTTCTTGCCCTGCATCGCGGCGCGGTAACCGACGCCGGTGATTTCGAGCTTCTTCTCGAAGCCCTTGGTGACGCCTTCGACCAGATTCGCGACCTGGGCGCGAGCGGTGCCGTACAGCGCCCGCGCGCGGTTGGTCTCGGCCCGCGGCTGGACCTTGATCTGGCCGCTCTCGAGCTTCACCTCGACGTCGTCATGGACGACGAACTGAAGCTGGCCCTTCGGCCCCTTCATCTTGACGGTCTGCCCGTCGACGGTCGCGGTCACACCGGACGGCACCGCCACAGGCCTTTTGCCAACACGTGACATGGATCAAAAACCCTTCTCAGAACACCGTGAAGAGGACTTCACCGCCCACGTTCGCTTCACGCGCACTGTGGTCGGCCATGATCCCCTTCGGCGTCGACAACACCGAAATACCGAGTCCGTTATTGACCCGCGGCAGGTTCTTCACCGAGGCGTAGACGCGACGCCCGGGCTTGGAAACACGTTCGATTTCGCGGATGACGGGCTCGCCGTCGAAATACTTCAGCTCGATCTCGATCTCGCTGCGACCCGAGGAGTGCTCGAGGGTCGCATAACCGCGGATGTAGCCCTCGCTCTTGAGCACTTCGAGGACGTTCTCGCGCATCTTCGAGCCAGGCGTGGAGACCTTGCTCTTGGAGCGCATCTGCGCGTTGCGGATGCGGGTGATCAGATCGCTGATTGGATCGTGCGTAGACATCTAAACGACCCTCCTTACCAGCTCGACTTCACGAGGCCCGGGACCATGCCCTTGGAGCCAAGGTCGCGGAGCGCGATACGGGACAGCTTGTTCTTGCGGTAGTTCGAGCGCGGACGGCCCGACAGCTCGCAACGCAGACGGATGCGGGTGGCCGACGAATTGCGCGGCATTTCCGCAAGCTTCAGGGTCGCGGCGAACCGCTCCTCCATCGGCAGCGTCTTGTCGGCGATGATCGCCTTCAACCGCTCGCGCTTCGGGGCGGCGTTCTTCACCATCCGCTTGCGCCGGTTGTTCTTCTCGACTGAACTCTTCTTTGCCATGCTTGGCTCCTGGGTATCCGCGTTTGAGAGGCTTTAGGTCAGCGTCTCACTGCCGGAACGGGAAATTGAAAGCGGTCAACAAGGCCCTCGCCTCTTCGTCGGTCTTGGCCGTGGTGCAGACGGTGATGTCCATGCCGCGGGCTTCCGTGACCTTGTCGAAGTCGATCTCGGGGAAAATGATGTGCTCCTTGATGCCGAGCGAGTAGTTGCCGCGGCCGTCAAAGCTCTTCGGGTTCAGGCCGCGGAAGTCGCGGACGCGCGGCAGCGCGACCGTCACCAGGCGATCGATGAACTCGTACATGCGGGCCTTGCGCAGCGTGACCTTGCAGCCGATCGGCTGGTTCTCACGCAGCTTGAAGGTCGCGATCGCGATGCGCGAATAGGTCACGATCGCCTTCTGGCCGGCGATCTGGGTCAGTTCGGCAGCGGCGGTCTCGGCCTTCTTGCGGTCGTTGACGCTGTCGCCCACGCCCATGTTCAGCACGACCTTGTCCAGGCGCGGAACCTGCATCACGTTCTCATAACCGAACTTCTCGGTCATGGCCGTGCGGATCTTCGCGTCGTATTCCGCGCGCAGGCGCGGGGTGTAAGCGGCCTCAGCCATCGATCTCAGCTCCCGAGCTCTTGGCGATGCGGACCTTCTTGCCGTCCGCCAGAATCTTGAATCCGACGCGGGTCGGCTTTCCGTCCTTGCCGACATACGCGATGTTGGACAGTTGGATCGGCGACTCCTTCGAGATGATGCCGCCCTCCTGGGCCTGCGTCTGCTTCTGGTGACGCTTGACCATGTTGATGCCGCGCACGAGCGCCGTGCCGGCGTCGGGGCGAACTTCGAACACTTCGCCGGTGCGACCCTTGTCGCGGCCGGTCAGCACGACGACCTTGTCGCCCTTGCGGATCTTCGCAGCCATCACAGCACCTCCGGCGCGAGCGAAATGATCTTCATGTGGTTCTTGGCGCGCAGCTCGCGCGGCACGGGCCCGAAGATACGGGTGCCGACCGGCTCGGACTGATTGTTGATCAGAACGGCGGCGTTGCGGTCGAACCGGATGACCGAACCGTCAGCGCGGCGGATGTCCTTGCGGACACGCACCACGACGGCCTTCATCACGTCGCCCTTCTTCACCTTGCCACGCGGAATGGCTTCCTTGATCGAGACGACAATGACGTCGCCGATCGTGGCGTAGCGGCGCTTGGAGCCTCCGAGCACCTTGATACACATGACACGGCGTGCGCCAGAATTGTCGGCCACGTCGAGGTTGGTCTGCATCTGAATCATTGATGCACCTCGTCCTCTTTCTCTTTGCGCCAGCCTAGCCGGCGCTCAACATTTCCCTGAAGTCAGTCGGCCAAGGCCAACAGATCAGGCGCTTTTCTTGTGTTCGCCCCGGATCACGATCCAGCACTTCAACTTCGAGATCGGCTTGGTCTCTTCGATCCAGACCATGTCGCCCGGCTTGAACTCGTTGTTCTCGTCGTGCGCGTGGTAGTTCTTCGAACGGCGGATGGTCTTCTTGTAGATCGGGTGCGTGAAGCGGCGATCGACGCGCACCACGACGGTCTTGGCAGTCTTGTCGCTGACGACCACGCCTTGCAAAGTACGTTTCGGCATATCCGTTAGCCCCTTACTTCTTCTTCGCGCGCTGCTGCGCGGCGACGGTCTTGATCCGGGCGATGTCACGGCGAGCCTCGCGCAGACGCGAGGTGTTCTCGAGCTGCCCGGTGGCACGCTGGAAGCGCAGGTTGAAGCGCTCCTTCTTCAGGTTCAGGACGGCGTCGTCCTGCTGGTCGGGGCTCATCGCGCGGATGTCTTCGATCTTCATCTGGGCCATGGCCATTACTCCGCAATGCGCTCGACGAAGCGCGTCTTGATCGGCAGCTTGGCGGCCGCCAGGGTCAGCGCCTCACGCGCCGTCTGGGTGTTGACGCCGTCGATCTCGAACAGCACCCGGCCCGGCTTGACGCGGGCGACCCACAATTCCGGCGAACCCTTGCCGGAGCCCATGCGGACTTCGGCCGGCTTCTTCGACACCGGAACGTCGGGGAACACGCGGATCCAGACGCGGCCGGCGCGCTTCATGTGGCGGGTCAGCGCGCGGCGGGCGGCTTCGATCTGACGCGCGGTGACGCGCTCAGGCTCGGTCGCCTTCAGGCCGAACTGGCCGAACGCCAACGTCGCGCCCGAAGTCGCAACGCCGTGAATGCGGCCCTTATGCGCCTTCCGGAACTTCGTTTTCTTAGGTTGCATCATGGCTTTAAGCCCTCAAATTCCTGTGCTGGATCAGGCTGCAGCCGTATCGCGGCGCTGACGGCCACCACGATCACCACTGCCACCCGTCTCGCCCTCGGCCATTCTCTTGTCCTGGGCCATCGGATCGTGCTCGAGGATCTCGCCCTTGAAGATCCAGACCTTGACGCCGCAGGTGCCGAAGGTCGTGAACGCGGTCGCAACGCCGTAGTCGATGTCGGCGCGCAGCGTGTGCAGCGGCACGCGCCCCTCGCGATACCACTCCATGCGCGCGATTTCCGCACCGCCCAGACGACCCGAGCAGTTGATGCGGATGCCTTCCGCGCCGAGACGCATCGCCGACTGAACGGCGCGCTTCATGGCGCGGCGGAACGCCACGCGGCGCTCGAGCTGCTGCGCGATCGACTCGGCCACCAGCGTCGCGTCGAGTTCCGGCTTGCGGATTTCGACGATGTTGATGACGACGTCGGACGAGGTGATGTCCGCGACCTTCTTGCGAAGCTTGTCGATGTCGGCGCCCTTCTTGCCGATCACCACGCCCGGACGAGCCGAGTGGATGGTGACGCGGCACTTCTTGTGCGGACGCTCGATCACGATGCGGGCGACGGCCGCCTGCTTGAGCTCCTTGTGCAGGATCTCGCGGATCTTGACGTCCTCATGCAGCAGCTTGCCGTATTCCTGCTTGCCGGCGAACCAGCGGGAATCCCAGGTCCGGTTGATGCCGAGACGCAGACCGATCGGATTGATCTTTTGACCCATCGTTTTCTCCTGCGACCCTTAAGCCGCTGCTGCTTCGGCTTCGACCTGACGAACAATGATCGTCAGCTGCGAAAATGGTTTGTAGACGCGGCCCGAGCGGCCACGGCCGCGGGCGGCAAAGCGCTTCATCACGAGGCCGTTGCCGACGAAGGCCTGCGCCACGACGAGATCATCGACGTCGAGGTCGTGGTTGTTTTCGGCATTGGCGATAGCCGATTCCAGGCACTTCTTCACGTCAACCGCGATCCGCTTGCGCGAAAACTGCAGGTCGGCGAGCGCAGCAGAAGCCTTCCGGCCGCGAATGAGCTGGGCGACCAGGTTGAGCTTCTGCGGGCTCACCCGCAGCATCCGGGCGACCGCCTTGGCCTCGTTCTCGGCGAGGCTCCGTTCGCGCTTAGGTTTGCTCATCGTTTAATCCTCAAGCCTTCTTGGCTTTCTTGTCGCCCGAGTGGCCATGGAAGGTCCGGGTCGGCGAGAACTCGCCGAACTTGTGACCGACCATTTCCTCGTTGACGGCCACCGGCACGTGCTTCTGACCGTTGTAGACGCCGAAGGTCAGGCCGACGAACTGCGGCAGGATCGTCGAGCGACGGCTCCAGATCTTGATGACGTCGTGACGGCCGGACGCGCGCGCGGCATCTGCCTTCTTGAGCAGAGAACCCTCGACGAACGGGCCTTTCCAGACTGAACGAACCATGTCCGTCGTTCCTTACTTCTTCCGCTTGTGGCGGCTTAGGAGAATGAATTTGTTGGTCGACTTGTTGGTGCGGGTCTTCTTGCCCTTGGTCGGCTTGCCCCACGGGGTGACCGGGTGGCGACCGCCCGAGGTACGACCTTCACCACCGCCGTGCGGATGGTCGATCGGGTTCATCGCGACACCGCGGTTGTGCGGGCGACGGCCCATCCAACGCTTGCGACCGGCCTTGCCGATCGAGGTGTTCATGTGGTCCGGATTCGACACCGCACCGATCGTACCGCGGCAACGGCCGTGCACCAGGCGCTGCTCACCCGAGTTCAGGCGGATGATCACGTAGTCCTGGTCGCGGCCGACGAGCTGGGCGTAGGTGCCGGCGGACCGGGCGAGCTGGCCGCCCTTCCCGATCTTGACCTCGATGTTGTGGATGATCGTGCCGACCGGCATGTTGCCGAGCGGCATGACGTTGCCCGGCTTCACGTCGACGTAGTTGCCGGCGACGATGGTATCACCCACGGCCAGGCGCTGCGGCGCCAGGATGTAGGCCTGTTCGCCGTCCTGATACTTGATCAGCGCGATGAAGCCGGTCCGGTTCGGATCGTACTCGAGCCGCTCGACGGTTGCGGGAACGTCGATCTTCTCACGCTTGAAGTCGACGGTGCGCAGCGTCTGCTTGTGGCCACCGCCACGGAAGCGCACGGTGATGCGACCGGTGTTGTTGCGGCCACCCGAGGACTTCTTGCCTTCGGTGAGCGCCTTGACCGGCTTGCCCTTGTAGAGGGCTGAACGATCGACCATGACCAGCTGGCGCTGACCCGGTGTCGTGGGATTGAATTTCTTCAGTGCCATCGTCGTGCGACCTTACAGACCGGTGGTCACGTCGATCCGATGACCCTCTTCGAGGGTCACGATCGCGCGCTTGGTGTTCGACTGCGAGCCGAGATTTCCGCGGAAGACCTTGGTCTTGCCCTTGCGGACCAGCGTGTTGACGCTCTTGACCTTGACGTCAAACAGCTTCTCGATCGCTTCCTTGATCTGCGGCTTGGTCGCCTTCGCGGCCACCTTGAACAGAACCTTGTTGTGCTCGGACGCCAGCGTCGCCTTTTCGGTGACGACCGGGGCGACGATCACGTCGTAATGGCGAGCCTCGATGTTCTTCGTCATTTGAAGCGCGCCTCCAGCGCATCGATGGCGGCCTTGGTCAGAACGAGCTTCTGACGGCGCAGGATGTCATAGACGTTGATGCCCTGGATCGGCAGCACGTCCATGTTCGGGATGTTGCGGGCCGCCGCGGCAAAGCCGTTGTTGAGCTCGGCACCGTCAATGATCAGCGCGTTGGTGAGCCCCAGGCCCGAGAAGTGACCGAGCAGCGCCTTGGTCTTGGCAGCCTCCAGCGCCGCCTTGTCGATCACGAGCAGATCGCCGTCCTTGGCCTTGGCCGAGAGCGCATGCTTCAGAGCGAGCGCACGGACCTTCTTCGGCAGGTCGGTGGCGTGCGAACGCACGACCGGACCGAAGGCACGACCGCCGCCGCGGAACTGCGGCACGCGGGCCGAGCCGTGACGAGCACCGCCGGTCCCCTTCTGCTTGTACATCTTCTTGCCGGTGCGCCAGATCTCGGCGCGACCCTTGGCCTTGTGCGTACCGGCCTGACGCTTGTTGAGCTGCCACTGCACGCAACGTGCAATGATGTCCTGGCGCGGCTCGAGGCCGAAAATGGCGTCGGACAGCTGGACGGAGCCCGCTTCCTTGCCCTCGAGAGTGGTGACCTTCAATTCCATCTCACGCACCCTCTTGCTGGGCCGCAGCCTCGGCTTCGCCGCCCGCAACCTTGAACTTGCCGGGCTTCGGAGCTTCCTTCGGCAGCGGCTTCTTGACGGCGTCGCGCACGCGGATCCAGCCGCCCTTGGAGCCAGGAACGGCGCCTTCGACGAGGATCAGGCCACGCTCGACGTCGAGCTGAACGACGCGCAGGTTGAGCGTGGTGATGCGGTCGACGCCCATGTGGCCGGGCATCTTCTTGTTCTTCCAGGTCTTGCCCGGGTCCTGACGACCACCGGTCGAACCGATCGAACGGTGCGAGACCGACACACCGTGCGTGGCGCGCAGACCGCCGAAGTTCCAGCGCTTCATACCGCCGGCGAAGCCCTTACCGACCGAGGTGCCGGTGACGTCGACGAACTGGCCGACGACGAAATGGTCGGCGAGGATCTCGGCGCCCACGGGGATCATGGCGTCCGCGGAAACGCGGAACTCCTCGACCTGCCGCTTCGGCTCTACCTTGGCGACCGCGAACTGGCCGCGCTCTGCCTTGGGCATGTACACGGTCTTGCGGCTGCCAGAACCAAGCTGGAGCGCAACGTAACCGTTCTTCTCTTCAGTGCGGTGGCCTACGACCTGGCAATTGCCGAGCTTCAGCACGGTCACGGGGATATGTTCGCCGGCCTCTGTAAAGACTCGCGTCATCCCGACCTTTTGTGCGATCACTCCGGAGCGCATCGGCGTGCTTCCTGTTCTTTCTGTCCGCTAGGTGCGAACGTGATCCAAAAATCTTAGAGCTTGATCTCGACGTCGACACCGGCGGCCAGGTCGAGCTTCATCAAAGCATCGACGGTCTGCGGGGTCGGATCGACGATGTCGAGCAGACGCTTGTGAGTGCGCATCTCGAACTGTTCGCGGCTCTTCTTGTCGACGTGGGGCGAACGGTTGACGGTGAACTTCTCGATGCGGGTGGGCAGCGGAATGGGTCCGCGAACCTGCGCACCGGTGCGCTTCGCCGTGTTCACGATCTCGCGGGTCGACGTATCGAGGATCCGATGGTCGAACGCCTTGAGACGGATGCGAATATTCTGGCCGTTCATTGCCGTGGTCTCTCTTCGTTGGGTGGCGAATAGCGAATAGCGAATGTCACCATTCGCTACTCGCCGGTCCCTATTCTCGTAATTACTCGATGATCGAAGCGACGACGCCGGCGCCGACGGTGCGGCCACCTTCGCGGATCGCGAAGCGGAGCTTCTCTTCCATCGCGATCGGCACGATGAGGTGCACTTCCATCGCGATGTTGTCGCCCGGCATCACCATCTCGGTACCTTCCGGCAGGTGCACGACACCGGTCACGTCGGTGGTGCGGAAGTAGAACTGCGGACGGTAGTTGGTGAAGAACGGGGTGTGGCGACCGCCCTCCTCCTTGGTGAGGATGTAAGCCTCAGCCTTGAACTTGGTGTGCGGCTTGACCGAACCCGGCTTGCACAGCACCTGGCCGCGTTCGACGTCTTCACGCTTGGTGCCGCGGAGCAGCGCACCGATGTTGTCGCCGGCCTGGCCCTGATCGAGCAGCTTGCGGAACATTTCGACGCCGGTGACGGTGGTCTTCTGGGTCGCGCGGAGACCGACGATCTCGATTTCCTCGCCGACCTTGACGATGCCGCGCTCGACACGGCCGGTCACGACGGTGCCGCGGCCCGAGATCGAGAACACGTCTTCAACCGGCATCAGGAACGGCTGATCGATCGGACGCTCCGGCTGCGGGATGTACTCGTCGACGTTCTTCATCAGCTCGAGGATGGCGTCGTGGCCGAGCTTCTTGTCGCTGTCTTCGAGAGCGGCGAGCGCCGAGCCCTTGATGATCGGAATCTTGTCGCCCGGGAAGTCGTACTTCGAGAGCAGTTCGCGGACTTCGAGCTCGACGAGCTCGAGGAGCTCCGGATCGTCGACCATGTCGCACTTGTTGAGGAACACGACGAGCGCGGGCACGCCGACCTGGCGGGCGAGCAGGATGTGCTCGCGGGTCTGCGGCATCGGGCCGTCAGCGGCCGACACGACCAGGATCGCGCCGTCCATCTGGGCGGCACCGGTGATCATGTTCTTCACGTAGTCGGCGTGGCCGGGGCAGTCGACGTGCGCGTAGTGGCGGTTCGGTGTCTCGTACTCGACGTGCGCGGTCGAGATGGTGATGCCGCGCGCCTTCTCTTCCGGCGCCTTGTCGATCTGGTCGTACGCGGTGAACGTCGCGCCGCCGGCTTCGGCGAGAACCTTGGTGATCGCCGCGGTCAGCGACGTCTTGCCATGGTCGACGTGACCGATGGTACCGATGTTGCAGTGCGGCTTGTTACGTTCAAACTTAGCTTTGGCCATTTGACTCTCCGTTCAATCGTCAGTTCGTGACCGACGACAATCAGGCAAACTTCTTCTGGACTTCTGCCGACACGTTGGCCGGCGCTTCTGCGTAGTGGTCGAACTGCATGGTGAAGGTTGCGCGACCCTGGCTCATCGAGCGCAGGTTATTCACGTAACCGAACATGTTCATGAGCGGCACCATCGCGTTGATGACGTTGGCGTTGCCGCGCATGTCCTGCCCCTGGATCTGACCGCGCCGGGAATTCAGGTCGCCGATGACCGAACCGGTGTAGTCTTCCGGGGTCACCACTTCGACCTTCATGATCGGCTCGAGCAGGACGGACTTGCCCTTCTGCAAGGCTTCGCGGAATGCAGCGCGCGAGGCGATTTCGAAGGCGAGCGCCGACGAGTCGACGTCGTGATACTTGCCGTCGACGAGCTGAACCTTGACGTCGACCACGGGGAAGCCCGCAACCACGCCAGAGCTCATCACGCTGTTGAGGCCCTTTTCGACGCCGGGGATGTATTCCTTCGGCACCGCGCCGCCGACGATCTTCGACTCGAACTCGTAGCCCTTACCGGGCTCGTTCGGCTCGACGACGATCGACACTTCGGCGAACTGACCGGTACCACCGGTCTGCTTCTTGTGCGTGTACTTGACTTCGGCCTTCTTGGTGACGCGCTCACGGAACGCAACCTGCGGCGCGCCGATGTTGGCGTCGACCTTGTAGGTGCGGCGGAGAATGTCGACCTTGATGTCGAGGTGGAGTTCGCCCATGCCCTTGAGAATGGTCTGGCCGGACTCCTGGTCGGTCGACACGCGGAAGGACGGATCCTCCGCAGCGAGCTTGGCCAGAGCCACACCCAGCTTTTCCTGGTCGGCCTTGGACTTCGGCTCGATCGCGATCTCGATGACCGGCTCGGGGAATTCCATCTTCTCCAGGATCACCTGCTTGTCGGGATCGCACAGCGTGTCACCGGTGCGCGCTTCCTTCAGGCCAGCCAGAGCGACGATGTCGCCAGCATAGGCTTCCTTGATGTCTTCGCGGTTGTTCGCATGCATCAACAGCATGCGTCCAATGCGCTCCTTCTTCTCACGGGTCGAGTTCACGACGCCGGTGCCGCTCTGCAGAACGCCGGAATAGATGCGGCAGAAGGTGATGGTGCCGACGAACGGATCGTCCATGATCTTGAACGCGAGCAGAGCCAGCGGCTCCTTGTCGTCCGCCTTGCGCACGACCTCGTTGCCGCTGTCGTCGGTACCCTTGATCGCGGGCACGTCGATCGGCGACGGCAGATAGTCGACGACGGCATCCAGCAGCGGCTGCACGCCCTTGTTCTTGAACGCCGAGCCGCACAGCACGGGATAGAACGCGCCGGTCAGCACCGCCTTGCGGAGCAGACGCTTCAGGGTCGCCTCGTCCGGCTCCTTGCCGTCGAGATAGGCGGCCATGGCGTCGTCATCGAGCTCGACGGCGGCTTCCACCATCTTCTCGCGGTATTCCTTGGCCTGCTCGACCATGTCTTCCGGAATGTCGACGTAGTCGAACTTCGCGCCGAGCGACTCGTCGTTCCAGACGATGCCCTTCATCTTCACGAGGTCGACGAGACCCTTGAAGTTGTTCTCGGCACCGATCGGAAGCTGAATCGCGATCGGCTTGGCACCGAGGCGGTCCACGATGTCGGCAAGGCACTTGAAGAAGTCGGCGCCGGTCTTGTCCATCTTGTTGGCGAAGACGATGCGCGGAACCTTGTACTTGTCGCCCTGGCGCCAGACGGTTTCGGTCTGGGGCTCGACGCCCTGGTTCGAGTCGAGCACGCAGACGGCGCCATCGAGCACGCGCAGCGAACGCTCGACTTCGATGGTGAAGTCGACGTGACCGGGGGTGTCGATGATGTTCAGGCGCTTGCCGGCCCAGAAGGCGGTGGTCGCAGCGGAGGTGATCGTGATGCCACGCTCCTGCTCCTGCTCCATCCAGTCCATCGTCGCGGCACCTTCGTGCACTTCGCCGATCTTGTGGCTCTTGCCGGTGTAATAGAGGATGCGCTCGGTCGTGGTCGTCTTGCCGGCGTCGATATGCGCCATGATACCGAAGTTACGGTAGTCTTCGATGGCATGTTGGCGGGGCATGGGGTGTTCCTTGCGAGTCCGTTTGCTTCGCCGTTACCAGCGATAGTGCGAGAAGGCACGGTTGGCTTCCGCCATCCGGTGCACGTCTTCGCGCTTCTTGACGGCGTTGCCACGGTTGTTCGATGCGTCGAGGAGCTCGGCCGAAAGACGCTCGGTCATGGTCTTCTCGTTGCGCTCGCGCGCAGCCGAGATCAGCCAGCGAATGCCCAGAGCCTGACGGCGGGTCGAGCGAACCTCGACCGGAACCTGGTAGGTCGCGCCACCAACGCGGCGGGAGCGCACCTCGATTGTCGGCATGACGTTCTCGAGCGCCTGCTCGAACACGCCGAGGGGGCTCTGCTTGGTCTTGGCTTCGATGAGACCGAACGCACCGTAGACGATGCCTTCGGCGACCGACTTCTTGCCGGCGTACATCACCGAGTTCATGAACTTCGTGACGATGATGTTCCCGAACTTCGGATCGGGAAGAACTTCGCGCTTTTCCGCTGAGTGGCGACGAGACATTGAGCTGGTTCCCGCTTACTTCGGACGCTTCGCGCCGTACTTCGAACGACGCTGCTTACGGTTCTTGACGCCCTGGGTATCCAGAACGCCGCGGAGGATGTGGTAGCGCACGCCGGGCAAGTCCTTGACGCGACCGCCGCGGATCATGACCACCGAGTGCTCCTGGAGGTTATGACCCTCACCCGGGATGTAGCCGATCACCTCGAAACCGTTGGTCAGACGCACCTTGGCGACCTTACGAAGCGCCGAGTTCGGCTTCTTCGGGGTCGTGGTGTAGACGCGCGTGCAAACGCCACGCTTCTGCGGCGACTGCTGCAGCGCCGGCACCTTCTTGCGCGACTTCTGCACTTCACGCGGTTGAGCGATCAGCTGGTTGATCGTCGGCATCCTGGCCTTACCCTTTGTTATCGCGGCCCCTTGCGGATCCGCTGTCTTGCCGCGGCCCGTTGCCGGGACCGCAAATTCTTGTCGCGCTACCCGCCGACGGAGGCCACCTCGCACGGAACAATCCGCACAAAGCGAAATCGCGCCAACCGCCCATTGCTGAGTGGAAAGCGCTTCGACGCCACAGAGGACCGCAGTATTGAGGCCGATCAGCGTGAAGCCGCGGCCCGCGCACTGAGGTCATGCATCCGAATTCGGTCTCAGGAGAACTTGCTCGAGAGGCCTAAAATCGCACTGGCATTGCCTAGCTATTATCGACAGCGTTTGAGCGGCATTCGTCGAGGTTGGTGCCCGTTTGGCGATCCCAGCGGATCAACGGGTGGCCCGTTCCGACGTTGGCAATGCTCACCGCCTGTCGTTAAGTGAGGCGCTTTCTATAAGTGAGAATCGCTCAAGTCAAGGCGAAACCACAGCTGGAAAGCGCTTCGCGCGCCTCCGGAAATCGCCCGTTGGGCACCCTCGCCGCGCCTCCCTGATGTGGGAAAGCCGCCCTGTTCCGCCAGCCCACAAGTCATTTATACCCGGAAGAAATATACTTTTATATCGCCCGCTAAGGTTTTTTTTCCTGTTGATGCGTCAATCTGCCGCCTCCGGCAGAGACAAGCGCCATGCGGTACACCGATATTGCCATCATTGGCGGGGGACTGGCCGGCTCGACGGCCGCTGCGATGCTCGGGCGCGCCGGCATTTCGGCAGTCATGATCGACCCGCATGAGACCTACCCGGTCGATTTTCGCGTCGAGAAACTCAGCGGTCACGGACAGGTCGAGCGATTTCAGCGGACGGGAATCGCCGACTCGGTGCTGCGCCGGGCAACTTTCTCCGGCGAGAACTGGATCGCGCGCTTCGGCCATCTGCTCGACAAGGCGCCGAGTCGGCAGTTCAACATCCTCTACGATTCCCTGGTCAACGCGATCCGCGACGAAATCCCCGAGACGGTCGAGCGAATCTGGACCAAAGCCGTATCGGTCGAGACCAGCCCGGAGCGGCAGAGAATCGCCCTCGCGAACGGCGAGGCCATCTCGGCCCGTCTGGTGGTGCTCGCCAACGGCCTGAACGTCGGCCTGCGCCACCAGCTTGGGATCGAGCGCAACGTCATCAGCGCCTGCCATTCGATCTCGATCGGCTTCGACGTGGTGCCGGCGGGACGGACTTCGTTCGACTTCCCGGCGCTGACCTATTTCTCGGAGCGGCCGAGCGATCGGATCCCCTATTTCTCGCTGTTTCCGATCGGCCCGCGGATGCGGGCCAATCTGTTCGTGTACCGCGGTTTCGACGATCCTTGGCTGCGCGAGTTCCGCCGCGCGCCGGCCGAGACATTGAACGCCTCCCTGCCGCGGCTGAAGCGCATCACCGGCGCCTTCGACATCGCCGGCGAGCCGAAGATCCGTCCCGTCGACCTCTACGTGAACGATGCCGGCCATCAGCCAGGCGTGGTGCTGGCGGGCGATGCCTTTGCCACCTCTTGCCCGGTTGCGGGCACCGGCTGCGACAAGGTCTTCACCGACGTCGAGCGGCTCTGCAACGTCTACATCCCACAATGGCTGGCGTCCGACGCGATGGATGCGAACAAGATCGCCGGCTACTATGCCGATCCGGTCAAGCGGGCCTGCGATGAATGGTCGGCGGCGAAAGCCTTCCACTTCCGCTCGGTTTCGATGGCAACCGGCCCGTACTGGACGGCGCAGCGCTGGGCGCGCTTCATGGCGTGGTCGACCCAGGGATTATTGCGCAGGCTTGGAGGCGCCTTCGATCTGGAGCCGAACTTCCTTGGTCACTCCTCCTCCTCGTCCTCGTCCTCATCATCCTCGTCGAGGTCGTCCTCATCCTCGTCGTCATCGTCGCTGTCGTCTTCAGCCTGAGCGGCCCCGCCGTGCGGCTGATGGATCTGGTCGTTCCAGAGCTTGCGATAGGTGCCGTTCTTGGCGAGCAGTTCGGCGTGCGAGCCGCGCTCGATCGCCCTGCCCCCTGAAATCACGATGATCTCGTCCATCTCGACCACCGAAGTCAGGCGGTGGGTCGACCAGATCATGGTGCGGCCCTTGGCGACCTTCAGCAACGTGCGGTTGATCGCAGCCTCCGTGGTCTGGTCGAGCGCCGAGGTGGCCTCATCCAGCAGCAGCACGGAAGGGTTACGGATGATCGCGCGCGCGATCGCGATGCGCTGGCGCTGGCCGCCCGACAGCGTGTCGCCGCGCTCACCGACCGGCGTGTCGTAGCGCTGCGGCAGGCTCATGATGTAGCGGTGGATCTCGGCCTTCTTGGCGGCCTCCTCCACCTCCGCGTCGGTGGCGCCTTCCTTGCCGAGCCGGATGTTCTCGCGGATCGACATGTTGAACAGCATGTTCTCCTGGAACACCACGGCCATGCTCCGACGCAGCGAATCCAGCGTCACCTTGCGCACGTCGACGCCGTCGATGGTGACGCGCCCCTCGTCCGGCACGTAAAGCCGCAGGATCAGATTGAGGAGCGTGCTTTTGCCGGAGCCTGACGGGCCGACGATGGCGATGCTCTTGCCGGCATTGAGCTTGAGGCTGAGATTGTCCAGCACCGGCGTCTGGCCGCCCTCGTACTGGAACGTCACGTGGTCGAAGGTGATGTCGTTGGTGATGCGCGGCAGATCCGGCGCGCCCGGGCGATCGGCCCCGCGGGTCGGCTCGTCGAGCAACTCCTGGATGTGACGGATTGCAGCAGCCGAGGAGATCGACACCGGGATGAAGTGCATCACGTGGGCGATGTTGTAGGACACTTCCCAGAACGCGCTCTCGAAGGTGACGAAGGTGCCGATGGTGATCTGGCCCTTGGTCGCCAGATAGGCGCCGATGGCGAGCACGACGAGGTGCAACAGCAGCACCGAGATGGTGACCGTCCGCTCCACCATCGTCGACAGGAACGCCGCGGCCGCAATCCTGTCGCGGGTCGCGTCGTTGCGGAAGCTGAAGAAGCCGAACATCTTGCGTTGCAGGCTGAACGCCTTGATCACGGCCTGCGCCGCCACGTTCTCCTGCACCATGCCGAGCAGTGCGCTTTCGTTGAGCTTCTGCTCGTAATTGGCCTGCACCGCCTTGGGCGTCAGGATGCGCGGGCCAATCAGCGTGATCGGAAACACCAGCAGCGCGACCACGGCGAGCTGCCAGTTCAGGAACAGCATCAGAATGATGCCGGCGATCAACTCCAGGAACGGCAGCGCCGCGCTGTTGGCAAAGGTCTTGACCGAGCCTTCGAAAGCCGAGAGGTCGACCGAGAAACGCGACAGGATCTCACCGCGCTTGGTGCGGCCGAAATAGGCCGCCGGCAGATCCTGGACGTGCTCGAACAGCCGCTTGCGGACGTCGGAGATGATGCAGGCGGCCAGCCGTGCGTCCCAGCGCTCGTACCAGACCGCGACAATCGATGTGAAGATACCGGCGACCGCGAGCACGCCGAGGATCTTGTACAGCGCCTGGAAATCCTCCTCGCCGAGCGCATCGTCGATGAGGAATTTGAGGCTGAGCGGCATGATGACGTTGAACAGCGTCTCGACCAGAACGCCGAACGCCACATAGCCCAGGATGCGCTTGTAGTTGGACAGGAAGGGTCTGACGAAACCCAGGATGGTCGCCAGCGCGCCGGCGGCTTCGCGGGCGGTAAAGACGACGAGATCCTCGTCATCATCGTCCTCGAGCTCGAGCTCGTCGTCGTCCTCGTCTTGGTCGTCCTCGTCGTCTTCCAGCTCGGGCTCCTGACCGGCGACGAGCTTGTCCTCGAGCTCGGCCGCCTCTTGCGCGGCGAGCTTCTGTTTGTCGGGAGAAAGAGGCCTGGACGCCATGAAACCAACCGATGCTGACGGCCGGCATGACCGCAGAGAAAGCAGGGAAATAGCGGAAGCCGCTACTTGCAGCGATTCTATGCGATCAGGATGAATTCGGCAAAACAATTGGCGAATTCATCCGCCTCGTGATGCTAGTCGTCGTCTTCGTCCTCGACCTTGTCGAAGAAGGAATAGCGCAAACTGTCGGCGTCGGCATACCACTGGCCCGGGCCCTTGTTGGCGGCGAGCGTCGCCGTCCAGAGCGCGTCGGTGCAGTCCTTGCGGTGCATCGACAGATCGAAGCCGTTGCCGAAGAACAGTTCGGACCATTCCCACCAGGTGCCGAGCTTCTTGACCCCGCGCAAGAGATCGTAGCGGTCGATCACGGCCGATGCCATGTCCGAGGTGACCGAGCCGAACACGAGGCCGGTCTTGACCACGCGGTTCAACTCGCGGATCGCACGGACCACCTGCTTCGGGGCAACGTGGCAGAGGCTGGTCTCGAACACGTAGTCGAAGCTGCCGTCCTTGAACGGCATGTCGGTGATCGAGCCGAGCTTGTTGAACTTCTTCAGCGCCTTCGGCGTCTTGGCGTGAATGGCGCGGTTGTTCTCGATGCCCCAGGCATCGATACCGCGATCTCGCAACGCGCCGACCAGCTCGCCGCTGGCGGAGCCTGCGACCAGCAGCCGCGCGCCCTTGGTCTTGCCCCAGACGATGCTGATCAGCCCGGACAGATAATCCGGATCGGTGAACTGCTTCCAGACCTCGCCATAGGGGCCGAGGCCGCGGTAGTTCTCGAAATAGTCGCGGTCGATCTTGTCGGAGATCGCCTCGCCGGCTTCCTGCGCGCGCTCGCGGCGCAGGCGCATCATCTCGGTCAGGATGATGTCGGTCGCGGCGTCCGAGGAATCGAGCAGACCGTTCAGCGTCGAGTCGAACAGATAATCGCCGACCACCACGATGCCGGGATGTTCCTTCGGCTCGGGGCGATGGTTGGTCATGATGTCGCGCACGGGCAGGCCGCCAGGCAGCGCATTCACCGACGACAGCCAGCGGTGGATCTTGCCTTCCATGAAGTGCGCGCGCGCGTCCCCAAGCGAGGCCGGCAATGATTTCAGCGCGGCGTCGATCAGTTCCTGGTCTGACAGGTTGGCGAAGGCGAGCGCATCGGAGCCCGGAATCAGCCAGTTCAGCACGCCGTGCTTGCCGACGTCGTGACGGGCGCCCTCGTTGTAGACGCAGCAGCCGCCGAAGGCTTCCGACATGAACCAGGCGCCGGAAATCCTGTCGCCCCAGAACGGGCTGTCGAACAGGATCGAGACGCGCAAATAATGCGCGGGACGGTCGAAAAAAGCGACGTGCTTGACCATCGACTTGCGCAGCTGCTCGCCTTCCCATCCGACGGTGGAGAGCCAGGAGTGCGGCAGACAAACCAGCACGAGATCGAAGTCGCGAGTCTCCGGCCCCTTCCCGTTCATCATCTTGAGCTGATAGCGGCCGGTCGACGCCTTGCCGACGGTCAGCACGCGATGATTGAGCTGGATGTCGGCGTTGACCTCCGACTGGAGGCAGTCGATCAGCTGCTCGTTGCCGTTCTGGATGGAGTAGAGGCCGATATAGCCGTCGACATCCATCAGATAGTTCTTGAGCGCGTTGAGGCCGTTGGTGTTGTGACTCTCGGTCGCGATGTCCGAGCGCGCCATCACCTTGAAGAACCGCTTTGCGATCTCGTCCTTGACCTCCTCGTCGAGCACCTGCTCGGCGGTCTTGTAGGCCCAGGGGTTCTCGTTGTCATGGGCGCCGACGCCTTCGTAATACTCGATCGGCGACATCTCGTCGGCACAGCGCTTGCGAAACTCCTCGATCGCGGCCGCAGTCTTGGCACCGTATTTGCGGCGCATGCCGGCGACGTCGTTGAGCAACTCACCGCCGAACTGCACCTGCTCGGCATCCATCGGAATCGTCTGCAAGCCGAAATGCTGGATCAGCTCGCGCAGCGGATCTGGACCCGTCATCGAGTAGTCGTAGATCTCGGCAACACCAGCCTCGTACATTGCCGGCGCCGAATCGAATTTGCGCGTGACGATCTTGCCGCCGAGCCTGTCGGAGGCCTCGAAGATGGTGATGCGGCAGAGGTCGCCGAGCTTACGCTTCAGATACCAGGCGCTCATCAGCCCGCCCGGGCCGCCGCCTACGATTGCGAGATCCAGCATATTAGTTCCGTGGTCTCCGGCCCTGCCCCCGTCACGGGATCCACCGGTCTAAGCTCCCTTAGCAGAAGCGCTTTTGCGCCTGAAGGAAAGATGAACAAAGGTTGATCCCGCATCGCAACAGGCAAACAAAGCAGCAAAAAGGCCGGCTTTCGCCGGCCTTTTCGTTGTCCTCGGTATTCCTACGGATGAACCATTATTCCGCGGGCGGAAGCGCGGGAAGTTCAGCTTCCGGCGCCGGCGGCACGACGGACTGCTGCTTCTCGCGCTCGTCCAGAATCAGCTTGTCGCGCTTCATGGCGACTTCGCGGATCTTGGCCATGGAGGCGCCGGTGCCTGCCGGGATCAGCCGGCCGACGATGACGTTCTCCTTGAGGCCCTCGAGCGGATCGATCTTGCCGTTGACCGCCGCTTCCGTGAGGACGCGGGTGGTCTCCTGGAACGAAGCCGCCGAGAAGAACGAGCGGGTCTGGAGGCTCGCCTTGGTGATGCCGAGCAGAACCGGCGTACCCGTGGCGGGCTTCTTGCCTTCTTCCTTGGCCTTCTCGTTCAGCGCGTCGAACTCGATCTTGTCGACCTGTTCGCCGGAGATCATGTCCGTATCGCCCTGGTCGGTGACTTCCACCTTCTGGAGCATCTGACGGACAATCACCTCGATGTGCTTGTCGTTGATGAGCACGCCCTGGAGCCGGTAGACTTCCTGGATTTCGTTGACCAGGTAGGCCGCAAGCTCCTCGATGCCCTTGACCGCGAGGATGTCGTGCGGCGCCGGGTTGCCTTCCACGATGAAGTCGCCCTTTTCGACGACGTCGCCGTCCTGAAGGTGGATGTGCTTGCCCTTCGGGATCAGGTACTCGCGCGCCTCATCGGTCTTGTCCATCGGCTCGATCGAGATGCGACGCTTGTTCTTGTAGTCGCGTCCGAACCGGATGGTGCCCGCGATTTCGGCGATGATCGCCGCATCCTTCGGACGCCGTGCCTCGAACAGCTCCGCCACCCGCGGCAGACCGCCGGTGATGTCACGCGTCTTTGCGCTTTCGGTCGAGACACGCGCGAGGATGTCGCCCGGGTTGACCTTGGCTCCGACGTCGACCGACAGAATGCCGTCGACCGACAGCATGTAGCGGGCATCGCCGCCGCGGGCGAGCTTGAGCACCTTGCCGTCCTTGCCCTTGACCACGATTGCCGGACGCAGGTCCGAGCCGCCGCGGGTCGAGCGCCAGTCGATGACCACGCGCTTGGCGATGCCGGTGGCCTCGTCCAGCGTTTCCGAGATCGACTGCCCTTCGACCAGATCCTCGAAGCCGATGGTGCCTTCGACTTCGGTGAGAAGCGGACGGGTGTACGGATCCCACTCGACGATGCGCTGGCCACGCTTGACCATGTCGCCCTCGTCCACGTGCAGGCGCGCGCCGTACTGAATACGGTGCGTCGCACGCTCGGTACCGTCGGCATCGACGATCGCAATCACCATGTTGCGGACCATCGCGACCAGGTGACCTTCGCTGTTGCGGGCGATGGCCTTGTTCCGGATCACGATCTTGCCGTCGAAGTTGGCTTCGACGAAGGACTGCTCGTTGAGCTGCGCCGCACCACCGATGTGGAAGGTGCGCATGGTCAGCTGGGTGCCCGGCTCGCCGATCGACTGCGCCGCGATGACGCCCACGGCTTCGCCGTGGTTGACCGGCGTACCGCGAGCGAGATCGCGGCCGTAGCACTTGCCGCAGATGCCGTTGACGAGTTCGCAGGTCAGCGCCGAGCGGATCTTCACCTCCTGCACGCCACCCTGCTGGATGGCGTCCAGATGGCTTTCTTCCATCAGCGTGTCGCGCTTGATGATCACCTTGCCAGAGCTGTCGCGGATGTCTTCGCAGGCCGTGCGTCCGAGGATGCGCGAGCCGAGCGAAGCGACCACGGTGCCGGCATCGACGATGGCGCGCATCTTGATGCCGAGCTTGGTGCCGCAATCGGACTGCGTGATGATGCAGTCCTGCGCGACGTCGACCAGACGACGGGTCAGGTAGCCGGAGTTCGCGGTCTTCAGCGCGGTGTCCGCGAGACCCTTACGGGCGCCGTGGGTCGAGTTGAAGTACTCGAGAACCGAGAGGCCTTCCTTGAAGTTCGAGATGATCGGCGTCTCGATGATCTCGCCCGACGGCTTGGCCATCAGGCCGCGCATGCCGGCGAGCTGGCGCATCTGGGCCGGCGAACCGCGGGCACCGGAGTGAGCCATCATGTAGATCGAGTTGATGTCGGCATCGGCTCCAGCCGCAGTCTTCTTGGTGGAGGAGATCTCCTTCATCATCGCCTTGGCGATTTCTTCCGTGGCCTTCGACCAGGCGTCGACGACCTTGTTGTACTTCTCACCATGGGTGATCAGGCCGTCGTTGTACTGCTGCTCGAAATCCTTCGCCAGCGTACGGGTGGTGTCGACGATCTTCCACTTGGAGTGCGGTACGACCATGTCGTCCTTGCCGAACGAGATGCCGGCCTTGAACGCGTTGTAGAAGCCGAGCGCCATGATGCGGTCGCAGAAGATCACCGTCTCCTTCTGGCCGCAGTGACGGTAGACCTGGTCGATGACGCCCGAGATCTCGCGCTTGGTCATCAGCTTGTTGATGATCTCGTACGAGATGCGCGGGTTCTTCGGCAGCAGGTTGCCGAGCATGACGCGGCCAGCGGTGGTTTCGATCCAGCGCTTGGAGACCTTGCCGGTCTCGTCCATGCCTTCCCACCGATACTTGATCTTGGTGTGGAGGTGGATGACCTTCGCGTGCAGGGCGTGCTCGAGCTCGGCCATGTCGCCGAACAGCTTGCCCTCGCCGGGCAGGCCCTCGCGCATGATCGAGACGTAATAGAGACCGAGCACGATGTCCTGCGACGGCACGATGATCGGCTGGCCGTTCGCGGGATGCAGGATGTTGTTGGTCGACATCATCAGGACGCGCGCTTCCAGCTGCGCTTCGAGCGACAGCGGAACGTGCACGGCCATCTGGTCGCCGTCGAAGTCGGCGTTGAACGCCGAGCAGACCAGCGGGTGAAGCTGGATCGCCTTGCCCTCGATCAGCACCGGCTCGAACGCCTGGATGCCCAGACGATGCAGCGTCGGCGCGCGGTTCAGCAGCACCGGATGCTCGCGGATGACCTCGTCCAGGATGTCCCAGACCTCGGGCCGCTCCTTCTCGACCAGCTTCTTCGCCTGCTTCACGGTGGTGGACAGGCCCTTGGCGTCAAGCCGTGAGTAGATGAACGGCTTGAAAAGCTCGAGCGCCATCTTCTTCGGCAGGCCGCACTGATGCAGGCGCAGTTCGGGACCGACCACGATCACCGAACGGCCCGAATAGTCGACGCGCTTGCCGAGCAGGTTCTGGCGGAAGCGACCCTGCTTGCCCTTGAGCATGTCGGCGAGCGACTTCAGCGGGCGCTTGTTCGCACCCGTGATGACGCGGCCACGGCGGCCGTTGTCGAACAGCGCATCGACCGCTTCCTGAAGCATGCGCTTCTCGTTGCGGATGATGATGTCGGGGGCGCGTAGCTCCATCAGCCGCTTCAAGCGGTTGTTGCGGTTGATGACGCGGCGATAGAGGTCGTTGAGATCGGAGGTCGCGAAGCGGCCGCCGTCCAGCGGCACCAGCGGACGCAGGTCCGGCGGGATCACGGGAACGACGGTCAGGATCATCCATTCCGGCTTGTTGCCGGAGTGGCGGAAAGCCTCGACGATCTTGAGTCGCTTGGCGAGCTTCTTGTGCTTGATGTCGGAGTCGGTCTCCTGCATCTCGGCACGAAGCGACACTTCGAGCTTCTCGAGGTCCATGCCCTTGAGCAGCTCGCGGATCGCCTCGGCGCCGATCATGGCGGTGAAGGAATCCTGGCCGTACTCGTCCTGCGCCTTCAGATACTCGTCTTCCGACAGCAGCTGACGGTCCTTCAGCGCGGTGAGGCCCGGCTCGAGCACGACGTAATATTCGAAGTAGAGGATCCGCTCGAGATCCTTCAGCGTCATGTCGAGCAGGAGGCCGATGCGCGAGGGCAGCGACTTCAGGAACCAGATGTGGGCGACGGGCGCTGCGAGCTCGATATGGCCCATGCGCTCGCGCCGGACGCGCGACAGCGTGACCTCGACCGAGCACTTCTCGCAGATGATGCCCTTGTATTTCATGCGCTTGTACTTGCCGCACAAGCACTCGTAGTCCTTGATCGGCCCGAAGATGCGGGCGCAGAACAGGCCGTCGCGCTCGGGCTTGAAGGTACGGTAGTTGATGGTCTCCGGCTTCTTGATCTCGCCGTAGGACCAGGACAGAATCTTCTCCGGGGACGCGATCGAGATCCGGATCTGGTCGAAGACCTGAGCCGGCGTCGTCGGGTTAAAGAGATTCATAATTTCTTGGTTCATCGTCTTCTCCTCGCGTACCGGTCGCCTCCGGCCGCAAATTCGAAAATCACTTGAGCGGGGCGCCCTGCCCTCAAGGCATCGGGAGGGGCGCCAATGCCCGGCCGCGAAGGCCGGGCATGGAAGGTCGGGTTACTCGGCCGCTTCCGACGTCGGCGCCGGACCCATCTTGGAATTGTGCAGATCGACGTTGAGGCCGAGCGAGCGCATTTCCTTGACCAGCACGTTGAACGATTCCGGAATACCTGCCTCGAAGGTGTCGTCGCCACGCACGATCGCCTCGTACACCTTGGTACGGCCGGCGACGTCGTCCGATTTCACGGTCAGCATTTCCTGGAGCGTGTAGGCCGCGCCGTAAGCTTCGAGGGCCCACACCTCCATTTCGCCGAAGCGCTGGCCGCCGAACTGCGCCTTGCCGCCCAGCGGCTGCTGGGTGACGAGCGAGTACGGACCGATCGACCGCGCGTGGATCTTGTCGTCCACGAGATGGTGCAGCTTGAGCATGTAGATGTAGCCCACCGTCACCTTGCGATCGAACGCGTCGCCGGTGCGGCCGTCATAGACGGTCGACTGCCCCGAAGCGTCCAGACCCGCGAGCTTCAGCATCTCCTCGATGTCGGTCTCCTTGGCACCGTCGAACACCGGCGTCGCAATCGGCACGCCGCGGCTGAGGTTATGGCCGAGTTCAAGCAGCTCGTTGTCGTTGAGCGTCTTGATCGTCTCGTCCTCGCCGTAGACCTTCTTCAAGGTTTCCTTCAGCGGCTTGATGTCCTGCTTCGACAGATACGCATCGACGGTCTGGCCGATACGCTTGCCGAGGCCGGCGCAAGCCCAGCCGAGATGCGTCTCGAGGATCTGTCCGACGTTCATGCGCGAGGGCACGCCCAGCGGATTGAGCACGATGTCGGCGTGCGTACCGTCTTCGAGGAACGGCATGTCCTCGATCGGCACGATCTTCGACACCACGCCCTTGTTGCCGTGGCGGCCGGCCATCTTGTCGCCGGGCTGGATCTTGCGCTTCACCGCGACGAAGACCTTGACCATCTTCATCACGCCGGGCGGCAATTCGTCACCGCGCTGAAGCTTCTCGACCTTGTCGAGGAAGCGCTGCTCGAGCCCCTTCTTCGACTCGTCGTACTGCTTCCGCATCGCCTCGATCTCGGCCATCAGCTTGTCGTTCGGCGAAGCGAACAGCCACCACTGCGACTTCGGATACTCCTCGAGCACCGCACGGGTGATCTTGGTGTCCTTCTTGAAGCCCTTCGGACCGGCAATGCCCTGCCGCCCCTCGAGGAGCTCGGCAAGACGGTTGTAGACGTTGCGGTCCAGGATCGCCTGCTCGTCGTCGCGGTCCTTGGCCAGACGCTCGATCTCTTCCCGCTCGATCGCCAGCGCACGCTCGTCCTTGTCGACGCCGTGGCGGTTGAACACGCGGACTTCCACGATCGTGCCCTGCACGCCCGGAGGAACGCGCAGCGAGGTGTCGCGAACGTCGGAGGCCTTTTCGCCGAAGATGGCGCGCAGGAGCTTTTCTTCCGGCGTCATCGGGCTTTCGCCCTTCGGCGTGATCTTGCCGACCAGGATATCGCCGGCACGCACTTCCGCACCGATGTAGACGATACCGGCTTCGTCGAGGTTCTTCAGCGCTTCTTCCGACACGTTCGGAATGTCGCGGGTGATTTCCTCGGGGCCGAGCTTGGTGTCGCGGGCCATCACCTCGAACTCCTCGATGTGGATCGAGGTGAAGACGTCTTCCTTCACGATGCGCTCGGAGAGCAGGATCGAGTCTTCGAAGTTGTAGCCGTTCCACGGCATGAACGCGACGAGCACGTTGCGGCCCAGAGCGAGCTCACCGAGGTCGGTCGACGGACCGTCAGCGATGATGTCGCCCTTCTTGACGATGTCGCCGACCTTCACGAGCGGGCGCTGGTTGATGCAGGTCGACTGGTTGGAGCGCTGGTACTTCATCAGACGGTAGATATCGACGCCCGACTTGGTCGGATCGAGATCTTCGGTAGCGCGGATCACGACGCGGGTCGCGTCGATCTGGTCGATCACGCCCGAACGGCGCGCCGCGATCGCAGCACCCGAGTCACGCGCAACCACGCCTTCCATGCCGGTGCCGACGAACGGTGCCTCGGCGCGAACCAGCGGCACCGCCTGGCGCTGCATGTTCGAGCCCATCAGCGCGCGGTTGGCGTCGTCGTTCTCGAGGAACGGGATCAGGGCCGCGGCGACCGAAACGAGCTGCTTCGGCGACACGTCCATGTAGTCGACCTTGTCGGGCGTCATCGGCACGACGTCGCGGGTGCCGCTGGCGCGGCAGACCACGAGGTCTTCGGTGAAGCGGCCCTTGGCGTCGACCGGCACGTTCGCCTGCGCAACCGAGTAGCGGCCTTCCTCCATCGCCGAGAGGTACACGACCTCGTCGGTGACGCGACCGTCCTTGACCTTGCGGTACGGCGTCTCGACGAAGCCGTACTTGTTCACGCGCGCGAAGGTGGCGAGCGAGTTGATCAGGCCGATGTTCGGACCTTCCGGCGTCTCGATGGGGCAGATACGGCCGTAATGCGTCGGATGCACGTCGCGCACTTCGAAGCCGGCGCGCTCGCGGGTCAGACCGCCCGGTCCAAGCGCCGAGAGACGGCGCTTGTGGGTGATCTCGCTGAGCGGGTTGGTCTGGTCCATGAACTGCGAGAGCTGCGAGGAGCCGAAGAACTCGCGCACGGCGGCAGCCGCCGGCTTCGCGTTGATCAGGTCCTGCGGCATGACCGTGTCGATGTCGACCGAGGACATGCGCTCCTTGATCGCACGCTCCATGCGCAGCAGGCCGATGCGGTACTGGTTCTCCATGAGCTCGCCGACCGAGCGCACACGGCGGTTGCCGAGATGGTCGATGTCGTCGATCTCGCCCTTGCCGTCGCGCAGGTCCACCAGCGTCTTGATGACGCAAAGAATGTCTTCCTTGCGCAGCGTGCGCTGGGTGTCGGGCGCATCGAGATCGAGCCGCATGTTCATCTTGACGCGGCCGACCGCGGAGAGGTCGTAGCGCTCAGCGTCGAAGAACAGCGACTGGAACATCGCCTGCGCCGAATCCAGCGTCGGCGGCTCGCCCGGACGCATCACGCGGTAGATGTCGAACAGCGCGTCTTCACGCGTCATGTTCTTGTCGGCCGAGAGCGTATTGCGGATGTAGGCGCCGACATTGACGTGGTCGATGTCGAGCAGCGGCAGTTCCTTGTAGCCGTGCTCGTTGAGGGCCTTCATCGACTTGTCGGTGATTTCCTCACCGGCTTCGGCGTGGATCTCGCCCGTCTTCGGGTTGACCAGGTCCTCGGCGAGGTAGTTGCCGACGAGTTCCTCATCCGACAGACGCAGCGCCTTGAGCCCCTTCTCCTGGAGCTGGCGGGCGGCGCGGACGGTGAGCTTCTTGCCGGCCTCGAGCACGACCTTGCCGGTGTCGGCATCGATCAGGTCGTTGATGGTCGAGTAACCGCGGAAACGGTTGGCGTCGAACGGAACGCGCCAGCCTTCCTTGGTCCGCTTGTAGAGGATCTTCTTGTAGAAGGTCGACAGGATCGCCTCGCCGTCGAGACCGAGGGCGAACATCAGCGACGTCACCGGAATCTTGCGGCGACGGTCGATACGCGCATAGACGATGTCCTTGGCGTCGAACTCGATGTCGAGCCAGGAGCCGCGATACGGGATCACGCGGGCAGCGAACAGCAGCTTGCCCGACGAATGGGTCTTGCCCTTGTCGTGGTCGAAGAACACGCCCGGCGAACGGTGCATCTGCGAAACGATGACGCGCTCGGTGCCGTTCACGATGAAGGTGCCGTTCATCGTCATGAGCGGGATGTCGCCCATGTAGACGTCCTGCTCCTTGATGTCCTTGACGGACTTCGCGCCGGTTTCTTCGTCGATATCGAACACGATGAGGCGCAGCGTCACCTTGAGGGGAGCCGCGAAGGTCATGCCGCGCTGACGGCACTCATCGACGTCGTACTTCGGCTGCTCGAACTCGTAGCGAACGAATTCCAGCATCGAGGTGCCCGAGAAGTCCGAGATCGGGAACACGGAACGGAACACAGCCTGCAGGCCCTCGTCGAGGCGCCCACCCGCGGGTTCGTCGACCATCAGGAACTGGTCATAGGACGCCTTCTGAACCTCGATGAGGTTCGGCATCTCGGCGACTTCCTTGATGTGTCCGAAAAACTTGCGAACGCGTTTGCGACCGGTGAATGTCTGCTGCGCCATCGTGGCCTCTCATTTTCGTCGCCCGCTCTGGGCGAACCGTCCGGAACGCGGCTGCCACCGCTCCCCGGGTTGAATTTTTCGAACCCGCTTTGGGGGCCGGAGACTCAGCTTCAGGCGGGAATGTCCTGAATCTGTTCTTCAGACCTTCAAAACGCAAAACGACGCGCGGGGCGCTAGCGCGCGCCCGCCCGTCACAACGATCGTCTTCACGGACTGCAAAAGCCCGAAATAGCCTGCTCTCCCAACGGCTTACAGGGAAATCCGGCATCCCTGCCCACCGCGCTTTCGTGCTGCCGACCCGATATGGGGCGACAATAGAGTAGATTCGAGGGTTAAACCCTCAAATCCCCACACATTTTCGTGTTTGGCCTGCGTCGGGACGATCCGTCGCACGCCTTTTGCATCAGGCCGCCCTCTTGCGGGGCGGACCAGGGTCCCGAGCCTCGGCCCGGGACCCTGCCCGTAAGCAATGCTTACTTGAGCTCGACCTTGGCGCCAGCCTTCTCGATCTGGGCCTTGATCTTCTCGGCTTCTTCCTTGTTCACGCCTTCCTTCAGCGGCTTCGGAGCACCCTCGACGAGGTCCTTTGCTTCCTTCAGGCCGAGACCGGTGATGGCGCGGACTTCCTTGATGACCTCGATCTTCTTCTCGCCGGCAGAGGCGAGAACGACCGTGAACTCGGTCTTCTCTTCCGCCGGAGCGGCGGCAGCGCCACCACCGGCCGGGCCGGCCACGGCGACAGCCGCGGCAGCCGAAACGCCCCACTTCTCTTCGAGGAGCTTCGCGAGTTCGGCAGCCTCGAGCACGGTGAGGCTCGAGAGGTCGTCAACGATCTTCTGCAAGTCAGCCATTGTTCAGTTTCCTTAGGTGTAAGTCTGGTTCGGGTTTGAGTTTTGCGAAGGGCGTCAGGCCGCTTCGCCCTTTGAGGCATGAGCCTGGATGACGCGCGCGAGCTTGCCCGCGGGCGCATTGGCGAGCTGAGCGAGCTTGGTCGCCGGGGCCACGAGCAGGCCGACGATCTTGGCACGCAGTTCGTCAAGCGACGGCAGCGAGGCAAGAGCCTTCACGCCGTCGACATTCAGGACGGTCGTTCCCATCGAACCGCCAACGATGACGAACTTTTCGTTCGCCTTGGCGAATTCGACGGCGACCTTCGGCGCCGCTACCGGATCGTTCGAAGTGGCGATCACGGTCGGTCCCTTCAGCATGGGGCCGATGGCAACGACGTCAGTGCCTTCAAGAGCAATTTTGGCGAGACGGTTCTTCGAGACCTTCACCGAGGCACCCGCCTGCTTCATCTGCTGGCGCAGCTTCTGCATCTGGGCGACGGTGAGGCCGGAATATTGAGCAACGATCGCGACGCTCGTGGTCTTGAAGACCCCATTGAGCTGTTCGACCGCGTCTTTTTTTGCCGCTCGTTCCACAGCAAGCTCTTTCCGGTTGGCGGTCATCGCGAAAGCGGGACCGCCGGGTTGCACCCATCGTCCCGCCCAAACCTGAACCTCAGGGTCAAAACCCATCGGACACGCCGGGCAAGACGACAATTTAAAAGCCTGCCCTCCGGGAGCCTGTAAGAGCCCACGGCGTGTCGAGGTCCGAACCAAACTCCTTCCGCGACCACCGAAAGGTGAGAAGCGAAGTGAAATCCGGTCTTCACCCGTCTATGCAGGCCATGCGATTAAGCCGTTGAGAAATCGAAATTTCCCGCGGGCGCCTGCAGTCTTGGACAGGACAAGGCCAGCCGGCGAACCGCCTGACCTCTGCCCGCATCCCACCGGCCGATGGATTTTCCTTCCTTTTCGGGCCAATCCTTGCGGACGTCCTGAAAAGGAATGATCTCCTGCGTGTCGGGTTTTCGGAATGCGTGCACGGACGCGCCAGCCAGAGCCGGCACGTCCGGAGGCGGTTCTTTAACCGCTCTCTACCTGATTGCCAAGAGCAAAATTCACACCAGTTCCAATCCGTTGCTATCAGGGCGCGAGGCAGCCGGACAAGGGCCGATTCAGGCTGATTTGACCGGATGAGGCAGCGGTTTGCCCTCGAAAAATGCGCCCAAATTGGCCAGGACGCAGCTCTGCATGGCGACGTGCGATTCGAGGGTGTGACCGCCGATATGGGGGGCAAACACCACGTTGGGGAGCGCCGTCAACGCGTCCGGGCCGTGCGGTTCCTTCTCGAAGACGTCGAGGCCGGCGCCGGCGATGGTCTTGTCGGTCAGCGCGGCGACCAGGGCCTTCTCGTCAATGACCGAGCCGCGGGAGATGTTGACGACATAGCCGTCCGCGCCGAGGCGCCCCAGGATATCGCCGTTGACGACGTGCTGCGTGTCGGCCCCCGCCCGGACCGCGATCATCAGCACGCTGCACCAGTCGGCGAGCGCCTCCAGGGTCGGGAAATATTGATAGGGCAGATCGTACCTGGCGCGGCTGAAATAGCCGACCTCGCTCTCGAAGGCGGCGCAGCGCGCGGCGATCTTGCGGCCGATCTCGCCCATGCCAAAGACGCCGATGCGGCGGCCGGGCATGCCGGCCTGAGGCCGCATCATCGGCGACTGTTTTGACGCGGCCCAATCACCGCTGCGAACATATTGGTCGGCCACCAGAATCCGCCGCGTCGTCGCCAGCATCAGGGTCATCGCGATGTCGGCGACCGATGCCGCATTGGCGCCGGGGCTGTGGGCGACCGTGATGTTGCGGCTGGCCGCCGCCTTCAGGTCGACGCCGTCATAGCCGGTGCCGTAGCAGACGATGGCACCGAGCTTTGGAAGCAGGTCCATCGCCTCAGCCCCCAGCGGCGAGCCGCCGGCGGTCAGCAACGCGCGGATGCCGCTGAGCTCCTCGGCAGGAAAGACGTCGCGCGCGGGCTTTCCACCAGTGTCGAGCAGTTCGAACCGCTCGGCGAAGCGCGCCATCATCGTCTTGGGAAAGCGCGAATAGATCAGGACCTTGTCAGCCATTGTTCTCGTTTCCGGTGAGTGCCGCCCACAAACGACGAGGGGCGGAATCGGTTGCCCAATTCCGCCCCTCGCCTCATGCAATTTCCAGACTTAGCCGAGAATGGTACCCGGCTCGACCTTCACGCCCGGGCCCATCGTCGAGGATACCGCGACGCGCTGGATGTAGGTGCCCTTGGAGCCAGCCGGCTTCGCCTTCGCAACCGCATCCGCGAGCGCCTTGATGTTCTCGACCAGCTTCTCCTCGGAGAACGAGGCCTTGCCGACGCCGGCCTGCAGGATGCCCGCCTTCTCGACGCGGAACTCGACCGAGCCGCCCTTGGCACCCTTCACCGCACCGGTGACGTCCATGGTCACGGTGCCGATCTTCGGGTTCGGCATCAGGCCGCGCGGGCCGAGCACCTTACCGAGACGGCCGACCAGCGGCATCATGTCGGGGGTGGCGATGCAGCGGTCGAAATCGATCGAACCGTTCTGCACCTTCTCGACCAGGTCTTCGGCGCCGACAACGTCAGCACCTGCGGCCTTGGCTTCGTCAGCCTTGGCGCCGCGGGCGAACACGCCGACACGGAGCGTACGGCCGGTGCCGTTCGGCAGGGTCACGACGCCGCGGACCATCTGGTCGGCGTGACGCGGATCGACGCCGAGATTGATCGCGACCTCGATGGTCTCGTCGAACTTCGCTTTCGCGCGTTCCTTGACCATCTTGATGGCGTCCGCGAGCGGGTAGAGCCTCTCGCGGTCAACACCTTCGCGGGCTTTGTTCAAACGCTTTCCGATTGCCATGACCGCTTACCCCGCAACTTCCAGACCCATCGAACGGGCGGAGCCCTCGACCATCTTCATGGCCGATTCGATGGTATCGCAATTGAGATCCTTCATCTTCTTCTCGGCGATCTCGCGCACCTGCGCCTTGGTCACCTTGCCGGCCTTGTCACGGCCCGGCGCCTTCGAGCCCGACTGGATCTTGGCAGCCTGCTTGAGGAAGAAGGACATCGGGGGGGTCTTCATCTCGAACGTGAACGAACGATCGGCGTAGATCGTGATCACGACGGGAATCGGGGTGTTCTTCTCTTCCTTCTGGGTCTGGGCGTTGAACGCCTTGCAGAACTCCATGATGTTGAGACCGCGCTGACCAAGCGCGGGACCGATCGGGGGCGAGGGATTCGCCGCACCGGCCGGGACCTGAAGCTTCAGGTATCCGGTCACTTTCTTTGCCATGTATCACTCCTGTTGTGCCGACGAGTGCCGGCGGTTTCAGGTTCGTGGTCTGGGTCGGATGCGGCTGGCAACCGCCCTCTCCCTCCCACGGCCTCTCTTTGCGCAAAGCCTCTCGGCTTTACGCGTTACCCGGTCAGACCTTCTCGACCTGACCGAATTCCAGTTCGACCGGCGTTGCGCGACCGAAGATCGACACCGCGACCTTCACGCGCGAGCGCGCCTCGTCGATTTCCTCGACCACACCCGAGAACGAGGCGAACGGGCCATCGGCCACGCGCACGTTCTCGCCGATCTCGAACGACACCGACGCCTTCGGCCGCTCCACGCCCTCCTGCACCTGATGCAGAATGCGCATGGCCTCGGCTTCAGAGATCGGCATCGGCTTGTTCTCGGCGCCGAGGAAGCCCGTGACCTTCGGGGTGTTCTTGATCAGATGAAACGCCTCGTCGGTCAGCTTCATCTTCACCAGCACGTAGCCCGGGAAGAACTTGCGCTCGGCGTCGATCTTGCGGCCGCGGCGCACCTCCGTGACCTTCTCGGTTGGAACCAGCACCAGCTCGAACAGCTCCTCGAGCCCGCGCTGCTTGGCCTGCTCGCGAATGGATTCGGCGACCTTCTTCTCGAAGTTCGAATAGGCGTGGACGATGTACCAGCGCTTGTCGGACAGTTGAGCCGTTGCTGTAGCCATCAGTGAATGCCCAAAAGGAAGGTGATGAGGTAGCGGATGATCTGGTCGGCGGCGAAGAAGAAGATCGAGGCCACGGCGACCATCACGAACACCATGATGGTGGTGATCGTGGTCTCACGACGGGTCGGCCAGGTGACCTTGGCGGTCTCCGAGCGCACTTCCTGCAAGAACTTGAACGGGCTGACTGCCATCGTTTGAGACGCCATTGAAGATTTCAGGGATCCGAACAGCCGCCTGTGGCCCAGCCCTCTGTCTCGAAGGATGAGCCGGAAAACCGGGCTCTGATGTTCGGGGATTTCAAAGCCGCGCCGGAGATCCGCGTCTAACGGGCCGGCTGCGAGTGCGGGGTATCTACTGCGGATGGGGCCAAAGGTCAAGGTGTGGCCGGAGTGCGATGCGCGCGGGGCCGGCTGACGGACGTGATGCAGATCAAGGGTTTACAGGGGCCGCTGACCGCGGTCCGCGCCTTCGGCCCGGCGCCGTCCCGCCTGTCGATCCTGAATGTCGGGATTAGCTGGCAGGAGTGGCAGGGCTCGAACCTGCGACCCCCGGTTTTGGAGACCGGTGCTCTACCAATTGAGCTACACTCCTACGGACCCTCGCGTTGCCACGCGGATCAGGGGCGCTTTCAAGCACAGGGGACGGCCGGATTGCAAGGACGGATTGCAAGGGTGAAGCGCGCTGGCTTCGCTTGTTTGTACCGCGGCTTCTGGGCCACTCTCCGTTCCCTATAATAACGCGCCCCCGGGAGTGAACATGACCGCCACCGCCGCCCGCCCCTCGACCCCGCCGAAAACCCCGCCTCTGCCCGAGGCCAATCCGGAAACGCTGGGCCTGTCGCGATCCCGCCTCCAGGCGATGTCGGACGCCTTCAAGCGCGAGATCGACAAGGGAACCGTGCCCGGTGTGACCGTGCTGGTGGCCCGCCGCGGCCAAATCGGCTGGTTCGAGGCGCTCGGCAAGCAGGGCCCGGCGGGTCCGGCGATGGCGCTTGATTCGATCTTCCGGATCTTCTCGATGACCAAGCCGATCGTGTCGGTCGGCGTCATGGCGCTGGTCGAGGACGGCCACCTGCTCCTTGGCGATCCCGTCGCCAAGTTCATTCCGGAGTTCGCGAACCAGAAAGTCGGCGTCGTCAGCGGCGGCAGGCTGGAACTGGTTCCACCGAAGCGGCCGATGACGGTGCAGGACCTGCTCCGCCATACCTCGGGCTTGACTTACGAGCATCAGGGCGATGGCCCCGTGCACAAGATCTACCAGGAGTCCCGCGTCCGCAGCCGCAAGATCACCAATGCCGAGCACGCCGCGCTGGTGGCGAGCTTCCCCCTCGTCTGCCACCCCGGCGACGAGTTCAACTACAGCCGCTCCACCGACATTCTCGGCCGCATCATCGAGGTCGTCAGCGGCAAATCACTCGGCACGTTCCTCACCGAACGCATCCTCGCGCCCTTGCAGATGACCGAGACCGGCTTCTCCACCTCCGAGGTCAATGCTGGCAGGCTCGCCCAGCCGTTCGAAGCCGATCCCTGGACCGGCGACAAGGTCGCGCTGTTCAACATGCTCGAGCAGCCGGTGATGGAATCAGGCGGCGGCGGTCTGGTCTCGACCACGATGGACTATGCCCGCTTCGCGCTGATGCTGCGCAATGGCGGCACGCTCGACGGCGTCAGGATCATCGGCCGCAAGACGCTGGAACTGATGGCGTCCGACCATCTCGGGCCTCACGTCGTCACCAACGGCACGCTGCTCTCGCCCGGCCATGGTTTCGGTCTCGGCTTCGCCGTCCGCCGCGAGGCCGGCATCGCGCCCTTCCCCGGCAGCGTCGGCAACTATTTCTGGAGCGGCATCGCCGGCACGTTCTTCTGGATCGATCCGAGGGAGGATCTGTTCACGGTGTTCATGACGCAAGGTCCGGGCCAGCGCGATTTTACAAGGACGCTGGTGCGGGATCTGGTTTACGCGGCGGTGGATTGAAATCGCTCGCTTAGGCTCGCGTCGCGAGGCCGCATCCACACACTCGCTGTCATGCCCCGGCTTGACCGGGGCATCGAGTACTCCGCGGCGGCAGTTCGTTCACACAACTTCCGCCGCGGAGTACTGGATCGCCCGCTTTCGCGGGCGATGATACCGGCATTGACGCGTCAGCTGATCGTCGCGCCGCCGTCGATCACCATGGTCTGGCCGGTCATGAAGTCGCCGGCCTTCGAACCGAGGAACACCGCCGCGCCGGCGATCTCGTCGGGGATGCCGATGCGCAGCAACGGCGAGCGCGAGGTCGAGGCTTTCAAATTCTCCGGATTGTCCCACAGCGCTTTGGCAAAGTCGGTCTTGATCAGGCCGGGCGCGATGCAGTTCACGCGGATGTTGTGCTTGCCGTATTCGCAGGCGAGGTTGCGCGCGAGTTGCATGTCGGCAGCCTTCGAGATCGCGTAGGCGCCGAGGATGGTCGAGCCCTTCAGGCCGCCGATCGAAGAGACGATGATGACGGAGCCGTCCTTGCGCTCGATCATCTGCGGCACCACCATCGAGATCAACCAGTTGTTGGCGACGATGTTGTTGTCGAGAATCTTTCGGAATTGATCATCGGAGATGCCGGCGAGCGGACCGTAATACGGATTGGACGCCGCATTGCAGACCAGCACGTCGATCTTGCCGAAGGCGCGGTTGCTCTCGTCGACGAGGTTCTGCAGATTTTCCTTCGAGGAGATGTTGGCGGCGATCGCGACCGCAGTGCCCTTGCCGAACTTGTCGTTGATGCCCTTGGCGACCTCTTCGCAGACGTCCGCCTTGCGCGACGAAATCACGACCTTGGCGCCGTGCTCCGCCATGCGTTCCGCGATCGCAAGTCCGATGCCGCGCGTCGAGCCGGTGATGACGGCGACTTTCCCCTTCATGTCGAACAAGGTCATGCTTCTCTCCCAGAGTGATCTTCAATGTGATACCGCGTTCGGTCCTGCGGACCGTCCCGGAATGACAATTCGCTTACGCCAGCTTCTTGACTTCCGGTCCCGCCAACTGATGCAGCTCGGCATGCGCATCGTCGGCGATCCACGGCTGCTGGTTCACCATCGGCAGCCGCCAGACGCTACGCTCGGGGCTTGCGAAATAATCGAGCCGCGTGATCGAGACGTTGTCGATGTCGAACGACAGCGCCCGCTCGACCTGGCCGTCGAGCGCGAGGCCGATCGCCGCCTTGATGGTTCCGCCATGCGCGACTGCGATGATGTCCTGCCCGCCCGCCTCATTGTTGATCCGTTCGACGGTGCGGCGGGTGCGGTTGTAGAGGTCCATGAAGCTTTCGCCGCCAGGCGCGGGCTCGTTGATGTCGGCGAACCAGCTCGAACCGACGGGACGGCTGGCGATGAACGCGGCGCGGTTCATGCCCTGCCAGCGGCCGAGATTCTGTTCGGCGAGATCAGCCTCCCATTTCATCGACGCAGGCCGCGGGTAGCCGGCCTCCCAGATCGCTTCGGCGGTCTGATGCGTGCGCATCAGATTGCTCGAATACCAGACCGCGTTGCGCGGCAGCACCTTGGCAACGGCGTTGAACACGTAGGTGTCGCTGGTGTCGCAGGGAAGATCGCTCTGCCCGTAGATGTTGCCGCCGTCATTGCGCACCGGCGCGTGACGAACCCACCACCAGCGCGTCGTGACCACATCAGGCTTGTCTGCGGTTGCCATTGAGCCTCTTCCATCCCGTGTGATGTCGCTGTACGTCAGGTGTGAACGTGTCTCAAGACACTTTGCCGTTTGAAATTCTGTTTGAAATTCCGTCGCGCGGCAAGCGTCGCGCGCGCACCAAAGGGAGAAACGCATGGGTCGCCTGCAAGGCAAATCCGTCATCATCACCGGCGCCGGCAGCGGCATCGGCCGCGCGGCTGCGCACCTGTTCACCAGGGAAGGCGCAAAACTGATCGCGGTCGATCGCACCGAGGCGGTGAAGGAGACCGTCGACGAGGTGAAGAAGGCCGGCGGCATTGCCGAGGCGATGATCGCCGATGCCGGCTCCGAGACCGACGTCATGGCCGTCATCGACAAGGCGGTGAAGACGCATGGAAGGCTCGACGTGATCTGGGCCAATGCCGGCGTCTCCGGCGGCCTCATTCCGATCGCCGAGCAGACGGTCGAACACTGGCAGGAAATCCTGCGCGTCAACCTGATCGGCCCGTTCCTCGCGGTGAAGTACGCGATGCCCCACATGGTGAAGCAGCAGTCCGGCGCGATCGTGCTCACGGCGTCGGTTGCGGGCCTCAAGGCCGGCGCGAGCGGACATCCCTATGCCGCGAGCAAGGCCGGCGTGATCTCTCTGGTGCAGACCACGGCCTATTCGCTCACCGGCACCGGCGTACGCATCAATGCGGTCTGCCCGGGCCTTATCGAAACAGGCATGACCAAGCCGATCTTCGACCGCGCCAAGGAGCGCGGCACCCAGGACAAGATCGGCCAGCTCAATCCGCTGAAGCGCCCCGGCCAGCCGCACGAGCTTGCCGCGATGGGGTTATTCCTGGCGAGCGACGAGGCGTCGTATGTCAACGGCCAGGCGTTCCCGGTGGACGGCGGCCTTACGGCCTCGATGCCTTACACAGGGAAGCCGGTTTAATACGCTCTCTCGCATGTCCCGCACGCGCAGCAGCGTTCTTACGCTGCTGCGCAGCTACGCTCGCAAGGACGGAGCGTGTGGTGGCGGCGCCGCTCTTTCGATCCGCAACTTCATCGCAGGCGGACCTTCGCATCCTCGCGGCTTGTCTCGCCTGAATTTTGCGCCATCCGGGCTACGCAGCGAGCGCAACGATAAAGAGCGCGCTCGTCGCTGCCGACACGACCGTCCGCACATGGTTCCAGAACACCCAGTCCTTCAGATACGTTGTCCACACCGCGCCCGCCTTCGGCGCAGAGGCCTGCACCGCGGCGAGTGCGTCGTTCAGCGGCACATTGAACGCCATCGTCACCACGAACATCCCGATGACGTAGAGGCCACCGCCGGCGATCATGCTGATCGCCCCCGGCTCGTTGAGACGCAGTGCGCCGATCACCACCAAAGCCGCGCCCGCCACCGTGGTCCCGAGGAATAACGGCATGAACGGCGAGCGCACGATGTCGGCATTGATCGCGTTCATCGCCGCAATGCCGGCGGCCTGATCGAGACGGCCGAGCGAGGTCATGATGAAGGTCGAGAAGGCGAAATAGACGCCGGCCATGAGGCCGCAGCCAAGGGCTGAAAACCACAGCAATCCGCTCGTCAAAACCTGCCGCATGCCACGCCTCCATTAAATACGATAAACTCTCGTATTTGATAAAAGCGATAGACTCTCTTATTTTTGGCGTCAAGCGCGGATCGCGGGAAATCAGGATGCCGGAACGGAAGATCAGGGCGGGCAAAGCGACGCAAGCGGCCGGGCGGCGCACGCCGCTGGTGCCGACGCAGGAGCGCAGCCGGGAGCGTTTCGATCGCATCCTGATCGCAGCAAGCGAGATATTGACGGAAAAAGGCAGCGACGCCTTCCGGATGAGCGACATTGTCGAGCGCACCGGCATCGCCTTCGGCTCGCTCTATCAATATTTTCCGGACAAGAGCGCCGTGATCGGAACACTTGCCGAGCGCTGCAATGCCATCGGCCGCGAATGCGTAGCGCGCGACCTTGCCGAGATGAAGAAGCTGTCCGACCTTCATGCAGCGCTCGGCCGCATCACCGACGGCTATTACCAGATGTTCCGCGAGCATCCCGTGATGCATCACATCTGGCAGGCGACGCAGGGAGACCTGACGCTTCAAGAGATCGACAGGGAGGATGTGGCTTTCCTGGCCGGCCTGCTCTGCGATGCATTGAAACGCGTCGCCCCAAACGTCCCGGGGACTATCCTCACCTCGTTCTCACAGATCACGATGGTGCTGATTGCCGCCGCCGTGCGCCATGCGATCATCCTGCCGCCTGCCGAAGGCCGCCGATCGCTGGCGCTGTTCAAGCAGCTTTTGCCGCGCGACCTCGCTTCGCTGGAACAAATCGCGGGCAATAGCAGGCGCTGACATTTGCCTGACGGGCCGCCCCGTTGGTATGGTTCGTGCAAGCAACCTCAGCCTCTGCAATCTCCGACAGAAAAGAAAATGCCCAATCCAATCTTCCCGAGTTCACGCGCCGATCGCATCCGCAATATTCTCGCTGACCTCGTCGGCTTCGACACCATCAGCGACCGCACCAATTTGCCGCTGATCGCGCATATCGAGAGCTACCTCGCCTTCCTCGGCGTCAAGGGTGAGCGCGTCGTCGATGAGACCGGGCAGAAGGCTTCGCTCTGGGTCACGATCGGACCGGAGGACAAGCCTGGTCTGGTGCTGTCAGGGCATACGGACGTCGTGCCTGTCCTCGGCCAGGATTGGAGCCATGACCCGTTCAAGCTGGTCGAGCGCGACGGCAAGCTCTTTGGCCGCGGCACCACCGACATGAAGGGCTTTGTCGCGGTGTGCCTTGCCATGGTGCCAGAGATGCTGGAGGCCAAGCTGACGACGCCGATTCATCTCGCCATCTCCTATGACGAGGAAATCGGCTGCATCGGCGTGCGGCCGATGCTTCTCGAGGTCGCGAAGAAGAAAGTGCGGCCGCTCGGCGCCTTCATCGGCGAGCCGACCGAGATGAAGGTCATCATCGGCCACAAGGGCAAGCACGGCGTGCGCGCGACGTTCCATGGCCTCGCCCGCCACTCCTCGATCGCGCCTGACGGTGTCAACGCCATCGAATATGCCGCCGAGATGATCACCGAGATCCGTCGCCGCGCCGTGAAGCTTGCAGCCGAAGTCGAGCGCAACAGTCTCTACGACGTGCCGCACTCAACGCTGCTCACCAGCATCGTGCATGGCGGCGCGGCGCTCAACATCGTGCCCGACACCTGCACCGTGGATTTCGAATGCCGCGGCATCGGCATCACCGAGTCCAAGGAGGTGACGGATTCGATCGTCGCCTGGGCCAAGGCCGAGCTGGAGCCGGCGATGAAGAAGCAGCATCCGGATTGCGGCATCGATTTCGAGGAGATTTTGGACTACCCCGCCCTCGACACCAAGGCCGATGCCGCCATCGTCACGCTGGCCAAGAGCCTTGCGGGCCGCAACGACCACGCCAAGGTCGCCTTCGGCACCGAAGCGAGTTTGTTTGCCAGCATGGCCGATATCCCCTCCGTGGTGATCGGCCCGGGCTCGATCGCGCAGGCGCATACGCCGGATGAGTTCGTCGCGATGGCAGAGCTGGAGAAATGCGCAGGCTTCGTGGAGAAGCTGATCGCGCATTGCGCGGCCAGGTAATCGACCTCCACGAAAACTCTGGGTCCCGGCTCTGCGCAGCAGCATTTCACGCTGCAGCGCGTCCGGGACAGGAGAGCGGTGCAAGAAAAAAGCGCGGCCACCGCCGCGCTCTTGTTATTCCTACACCGCCCCCGCCTTCTGCGCGTATTCCCATGACGCCTTCGACAGTGGCACGGTGCGCTTGGCTGACTCCAGCGCCTTGGCGTTGGCGGCGGTGCCGTCGCGGACGCGGCCGGCGATGCCCTGGGTGATGCCGGCGAGGCGGAACAGATTGTAGGCGAAGTACCAGTTGAGATCAGGCACCGTCATCTTGGTGACGTTGCAATAGATCTGCGCTGCCTCTTCCACGCTCGGAATGTTGAGTGCCTTGAGGTCGGCACCCTGCAGACCCGGCATGATCCACTGCATCAACAGATAGGTGAAGTCGGCCATGGGATCGCCGAGCGTCGACAGCTCCCAGTCGAGCACCGCCTGCACGCGCGGTTCCGTCGCGTGGAAAATCATGTTGTCGAGGCGATAGTCGCCGTGGACGATCGAGACGCGCGCCTGCTCCGGCACCGTCTTGGGCAGCCATTCGGCAACCTTCTCGAACTCCGGAATGTGCTGGGTCTCGGACGCGCGATACTGCTTGGTCCAGCGGTCGATCTGGCGCGCGAAATAATTGCCGGGCTTACCGAAATCGCCGAGCCCGATCGCAACGGGATCGTACATGTGGAGTTTCGCCAGCGTCTCGATCTTGCTGGTGAAGATCTTGCGGCGCGCGTCATTGTCCTGGCTCGGCAGCGTCGGATCCCAGAACACGCGGCCCTCCTCCATCGACATGATGTAGAAGGCAGCGCCGATGATGCTGTCGTCCTGGCACAGTGCGTAGGCATGGGCGACCGGAAAACCCTGTTTTCCAAGGGCCGCGATGACGCGATACTCGCGATCGACCGCATGCGCCGAGGGCAGCAATTTGCCGAACGGCTTTCTGCGCATCACGTATGAGCGCTTCGGCGTGTTGAGCCGGTAGGTCGGATTGGACTGGCCGCCCTTGAACTGGAGGACGACCAGCGGGCCTTCAAAGCCTTCGACGTGCTCGTGCATCCAGGCTTCGAGCCGCAGCTCGTCGAAGCGATGACGCTCCTCGACCGGCTTGGTGCCCGAGAACTCTTCGTCTTTCCTGACGCCGTCAGCCACTGTGACGCTCCCTCTTCAGTCCGAACATGATCCTAATCGGTAACCGCCGACGCACTTGCGTCAAGCGGTCACCGCGATTGGATCACGCCCCGTCGTTTCTTCAAGTCAGGAGCGCCGCAGGGCTCCCCCGCTTAATGCTTGGGAGAGTTGGCATACTTCCGAACCTCGAGCCTTGCAATGGCGCGATTGTGCACCTCGTCCGGACCGTCGGCGAGACGCAGCGTGCGGATATGGGCGTAGTCCTTGGCAAGGCCGGCATCGTCGGAGACGCCCGCGCCGCCAAACGCCTGGATCGCCTCGTCGATGATCTTCAGCGCCATGTTGGGGGCGGCGACCTTGATCATGGCGATCTCGGCCTGCGCGGTCTTGTTGCCGACCTTGTCCATCATGTCGGCGGCCTTGAGGCAGAGCAGACGCGTCATCTCGATGTTGGTGCGGGCCTCGCCGATGCGCTGCTCCCACACGGAGTGCTCGACGATCTTCTTGCCGAAGGCGGTGCGCGACGTCAGACGCTTCACCATCTTCTCCAGCGCTTCCTCGGCCTTGCCGATGGTGCGCATGCAGTGGTGAATACGGCCGGGACCGAGACGGCCCTGTGCGATCTCGAAACCACGGCCCTCGCCCAGCAGGATGTTCTCCTTGGGCACGCGCACGTTATCGAGCAGCACCTGGGCGTGGCCGTGCGGCGCATCGTCGAAGCCGAACACGGGCAGCATCTTCTCGACCTTGATGCCGGGGGTGTCGAGCGGAACCAGGATCTGCGACTGCTGCTGGTGCTTGGCCGCGTTGAAGTCGGTCTTGCCCATCAGGATCGCGACCTTGCAGCGGGGATCGCCGACGCCCGACGACCACCATTTGCGGCCGTTGATGACGTAGTGATCGCCGTCCTTCTCGATGCGGGTCTCGATGTTGGTGGCATCCGACGAGGCGACGGCCGGTTCCGTCATCAGGAAGGCCGAGCGGATCTCGCCGTCCATCAGCGGACGCAGCCATTTGCGCTTCTGCTCCTTGGAGCCGTAGCGGATGAAGACTTCCATGTTGCCGGTGTCGGGCGCGGAGCAGTTGAACACTTCCGAGGCCCAGGTGATGCGGCCCATCTCTTCCGAGAGCAGCGCGTATTCGAGATTGCTCAATCCCGCGCCGCGGAATTCGTCATCCTCATGCTCGCTCGGCGGCATGAACATGTTCCAGAGGCCCTCGGCCTTCGCCTTCTTCTTGAGGTCTTCGAGAACAGGAATGACCTTCCAGCGCTCGCCGCTGTGATCCTGCTCGTTGTAAACAGGCACCGCCGGACGCACGTGCTTGGCCATGAAGGACTGCACGCGGTCGAGCCATTCCTTCTGCTTGGGCGACATATCGAAATCCATGGGACGCTCCTCGGTCTCTCTCTTTTGCGATCTCGTTTTGCGCCGGACTGTCCTCCCGCAATGCCCGGCCCGCAAGCGCGAATGAGGCTTTGCGAGCGTCGGAACCGTTGCGCTTGATGCGAACGAGTTGCGATTGCGGATTGACTTTCTCCGGCCTTCAAACGATAGTTTCATACAAGTGTTTGAAATGCAACTCCCCTCCCGGAGGGCAATCCATGGCCAGCGATCATACGAGGTCTGCCATTCTCGCCGCCGCGGAACGGCTCTATGCCGATCGCGGCTTCGGCGACGTCACGCTGCGGGACATCGTCGCGGAGGCGAACGTCAACCTGGCTGCGGTGAACTATCATTTCGGCTCGAAGGACGAGCTGATCGCGGAATTATTTGTCACCCGCTCGATCGCGACCAACCGCGAGCGCCTGCGCGAGCTGAAGGCGGCGGAGGAAGGCGGCGGCGGCCGCGCACCGATCGAGGTGATCCTGCGTGCGCTGGTCGGCCCCACGCTGCGCGGTTGCCTTGGCCCTGAGAACCAGCGCTCCACCGCGGCACGCTTCATGATCCGCGCCTCGATCGAGTCAGTGCCGCCGATCCGCCGCATCAAGAACCGTGAGATCGATCATTTGCGGAAATTCGCGGGCGCGATGCGCCGCTCCCTGCCCGACCGCAGCGACGTCGATATCTATTGGGGCCTGAACTTCGCGCTCGCGATGGCGCATCACACCATCCGCGAGAGCGAACGCCTGACGAAACTGTCGGAAGGAAAATGCGATCTCGACGACGTCGAGGACGTTGTGCAGCGCGTCGTCAGCGTGGCAACGATGGCGCTGACGGCGGGACGGACGGAGACGAAGGCGGCCGCCAGGATCGCGGCTCGCTAGTCCCTCACATCATCGCGATGCAGTCGATCTCGACGTCGAATGGGCCGAACCATTCCGGCGTCACGACGAAGATCCGCGCCGGCGGATCGACCGGGAAGTAGCGGGCATAGACCGCGTTGAAGGCGGCGAAGTGTTGTGTGGAGGTGCAATAGACGTTGCACTTCATGACATTGTCGAGCGAAGCGCCGGCCGCCTCCAGGCACAACTTCATCTGCTCCATGACGATCTCGCTCTGCCGCTCGATCGGCATGCCTCCGATCTCGCCTGTCTCGGGATGGAACGGCGGCAGGCCGGCGACAAATATCATGTTACCGGCGCGCGTCACCGGCGAGGTCGGCGCCTTCACGCGGTCGAGAAAGGACGAGATCGGTTCGACGCGGAGCGCTTCGCGTTTCATGGGCCACCTTCGGTTCAAGCGAGACTGAGGCCTGACTACATTGTTCCGTAGCCGGTATGCTTCGTCAAAGCTCGAAGTGTGGCTGCTATGCGCGGGGCTAGGCCCGCTGCGGCATCTCCTCGGCCTCTTCCTTGGCGAGTAGCAGCAGCATCTCGATGCCCATGTCGCCTTCCTGCGGCGAGCGGATGAACTTGATCTCCTCGGCACTTTGCCGCAGCGCGGCAATGATCGCGACGGCCTGGTTGGCCGTCGCCGCCTCAGTCGCCAGAATGGACTTCTGGTTCTTCGCCTGGAACCCGATCGTGTAGGACATGCACTTGTCTCCCCGAACTCAGTGAGACTGATCGAATCTGAGTCGAGGCCGAAGCGGAAGCCGGTTGTACTACGGACCGTGTTTGTCTGGGGATTGCGCGCAAGCCCTACGCAAGGCCGCGCGATCGTCATGCTTCAGTCACGATTTTATCGTGGCCGGCCCCCGCGGGCGCGAAGGAAAAGCGCTAGATGATCCCCTGCTTCTTCAACTCGTCGATCTTGCCGGCATCATAGCCGAGCTTGCCGCCGAGAATCTCCTGGGTGTGCTCGCCGAGCAGCGGCGGGGCGCGATAGGTCTTCACGGGGGTCTCCGAGAAGGTCAGCGCGTTGCGGATCAGCGACAGATTGGGCTCGAAAGGATGGTCGACCTTCACCCGCATGCCGCGCGACTGCACATGCGGATCCGAAAACACCTGCTCGAAATTGTTGATCGGGCCCGACGGCACGCCGGCCTCCTCCAGCTTCTCGAGCCAATAGGCCACCGGCTGCTTCAGGAACAGGCCGGCGAAGATCGCCATGATCTCCTTGCCGTGCACGACGCGGTCGTTGTTCTTGATGAAGCGCGGATCGCTCGCAAGCTCCGGCTCGCCGAGCACGGCGCAGGTCTTCCGGAACTGGCCGTCATTGCCGACCACCAGCATCAGTTCGCCGTCGGTACAGCGGAACACGCCGGCCGGCATGCCGCCATTGCCCCAGGTGCCGCGGCGCGGCGGCGTCTTGCCGTTGACCAGATAGATCTGGAGCCAGTGCGACAGCGAGGCGATGACGGTGTCGAACAGGCAGACATCGATGTGCTGTCCCTGCCCGCCATTGACGTCGCGGTGGTATAGCGCAGAGAGCAGCCCGATCGAGGTGTTCATGCCGGTCATGTAGTCGACGATCGACGGGCCGACCTTCATCGGGCCCTCGCCGGGCTCGCCGTCGATATGGCCGGTGACGCTCATCAGGCCGCCCATCGCCTGGAGAATCGCGTCATAGCCGGCACGCGGCGCGTAAGGTCCGGTCTGGCCGAAGCCGGTCACCGAGCAGTAGATGATTTTTGGATTGATCGCCTTGATCGTCTCGTAGTCGAGGCCGTAGCGCTTGAGATCGCCGACCTTGTAGTTCTCCATGAAGACGTCGACATCTTTCGCGAGTTCGCGGATGATCGCCTGCCCCTCGGGCTTTGCGATGTTGACCGTGACCGACTTCTTGTTGCGGTTGGCGCACAGATAGAACGAATTGTTGTTGTTCGCCTTGCCCTCGGGGTCCGTTAGATAAGGCGGGCCGAAGGCACGCGCGTCGTCGCCGGTGCCGGGCCGCTCGATCTTGATCACCTCGGCGCCGAGATCGCCCAGCATCTGGGCCGACAAGGGCCCCGCGAGCACGCGCGTGAAGTCAAGGATCTTGATGCCTGAGAGCGGCAGGGCCGACATGTCGATTTCCTCCGGGAACTGAATCTTGAAGCTGATCTTGGCGCGGCGGCGAGATCGCGGGCCGCGCTCCCTGCGGATACACCATTTTGGCGACCCGAGCACTGCGCTATGGGCATACGGCCATCCCCGGCCCCGCAGCGGAGGCGGCCCGCGATGCGCCATTCCGCGCCGCGAATATTACCCTGATGACCTCAGGTCGCTGTTGCCGCAGCCAATTGCGGACGCCTCCGGCCCAGCCAAACCAGGATCAGCACCGTCGCGCAGGAAAACACCAGCGTGAGGCCAAGCGCTCCGCGGCTGCCGAACTGGGTGAGCAGGCCGGCCAGCAGCGGTGGCGAGATCGCCGAGGCCAGGTTGAGCGGCAACGCGATCATCGACATCGCCTTGGCGAATTCGGCCTGGTCGTAGAAGACGAGCGGGATCGTCGCCCGCGCCACCGCCATCGCGCCGCTGCCGGCACCATAGAGCAGGATGAAGGTCGCGACCGCCCAGGTCGCGCCCTCGCTCAGCATCAGCAGCACCATGGCGACGGGGAGTGCCGTGCCCGCGACGAGCCCGGTGGTGATGCCGTCCCATCGGCCGCCGCCGAGGAAGTCGAGGCCGCGCGCGCTGACCTGGATCACGCCCAGCATCGAACCGAAAGCAAGCGCCTGCGCGGGCGCGAGGCCCTCCGCCCGCAACAGTTCGATCAGGATCGCGCTGATGCCGAAATTGACGAAGGCGTTCATCGTGATCACGCAGACGACGAGACCGAAGGTGCTTCTTGGGATCGCCGACGGTGGCGCACGCTTGACGGCCTCGCCGCGATCCTCCGTCGTAATTTTCCGGCGCGGCGCGACGAACGCGTAGAGCGGAAGGTTGATGGCGAGCATCATCGCCGCATAGACCAGGCACGTGCCGCGCCAGCCGAGCCAATCGCTCAGGAACGACGTGGTCGGCCAGAAGATGCTGCTGGAGAGACCCGTCACCAGCATCAGCCCGCCGATCGCATTCTTGGCGCCTCGTCCGGCCACCTCGTTGAGCATGATATAGGCGCCGGTCGACAGCGTGGCGCTGCCGCCCATGCCGAGAATCACCCAGCCGGCGAAATAGAGCAACGGTTCGCGCGCGAAAAACAGAGCGACAAAGCCCGGCGCGGAAACAAGAGTGCCGACCATCATCACCTTGCGCGCGCCGTGCCGCGCAAAGGCCTTGGCCAGCCACGGCGCACACAGACCCATGGTGACATAGAGAACCGAGCTGCCCGCGAACACCGCCGGCAGGCTCATGCCGAGATCAGCTCCGAGGTCGCGGCCGACCACGGCCGGAAGGCCGATCGTACCCCATCCGATGAGTTGGGTGATTGCAAGCACCAGCAGGACCCCGAGGAGCCCGCTGTCAGATTTCAAGAACCGCATTCCAGTCGTCGCCTGCCCGGCAGGCGCCGATCACGCCTGTGAGCCCTGTCTTACCCGGAGACTCAGCGCACGGGAACGCCGAGCGCCGAATGGCAGAAGGCAGCCAGGAGCATGTCAGGCAGATGTCAGGTGTGGGACGGGCGTCCCTACCCCGCGATCCCGAGCAAGGATCGCGCCTCGGCCGCAGTCGCCACGCGCCGGCCGTGGTGCGTGACGGCTTCACAAGCGATGCTCACGAGCTCCGCATTGCTGGCGGCGAGGCGCGTCTTGTCGACCCTGATATTGTCCTCGAGCCCGGTGCGAACCGCATCGGCGCCGCGCGCCAAGGCCCAGCCCATCACCTCGGCCTGATGGCGTCCGATCCCGGCCGCGGTCCAGGTCGCTTTCGGGATCAGGCGACGGAGTTCAGCCAGCAGGATGTCGAGCACATGCTCGTCGGCCGGCATCGCGTTCTTGACGCCCATGACGAACTGCACGTGCGGACGCGCGTCCATCAGCCCCGCCTCGATCAGGCGTCGCGCGCCGTGCAGATGCGACAGATCGAAGATCTCGATCTCAGGGCGAATGCCATTCGCCTTCATGCCGGTGGCGAGAGTCTCGACCAGGGCGGCGCTGTTTTCGTAGACAATGGTTGGAAAGTTCACCGACCCCGTCGACAGCGAGGCCATGTCCGGCTTCAGGTAGAGCGACGATCCTCGCGCCGAGGGATCGCGGCCGCGCCCGCCGGTCGAGAACTGCACGATCATCCCGGGACAATGCTTCTTGATCCCCTGCTGCACCTGCGCAAAACGCTCCGGGTCGGAGGACGGCGTTTCGTCGTCGTTGCGGACATGGATATGCGCAAGCGTGGCGCCGGCCTCGAAGGCCTGGTGTGTCGATTCGACCTGCTCGGCCGGCAAGATCGGCACCGCCGGATTGTCCTTCTTGCGCGGAACGGAGCCGGTGATTGCGACGGCAACAACAACGGGATTCATCTGCAAACCTCATCATGATCGCGCTCGCGCGCTTCAAACTTCAATCGACGGTCAGCTTATACAGTGAAGTCTCGCCGCTGCGAACCTCATCGCAGCGGCGTTGCCCCTTCAGATCCGAACGGCGACAGCACCGCTCGCGGCGCCCGCCCGCTGCCGCTCGTAGTCGGAGCGCGCCATCGGAACGGCCGTGGGATTGCCGAGATCGTCGATGCTGATCCGGTAGGTTTCCCTCGCCGTGACAGCCGCCAGCGCCGCGATGACAGTGATGCCGAAGGCGATCGCGCCCACCGTTGTCGGAATGTTGGCCGAGCCGGGAGGCGCCACCGTCGCAAACAGGGCCGGAAGCAACGCCGTGATGGTCGTTCCAATGTTCTGCGAGATCGCCATCGCCGAGACGCGGGTGCGCGTCGGAAACAGCTCCGGATAGAAGCTCGGGAAGATCGCGTTGTAGCCCTGATAGACGACGCCCCACATCAAGAGCGAGACCAGGATCGCGAGCGGCACGTTCCGGATGCTGATGGCGTAGAGATAGAGGAAGGCGAGCAGGCCGGAGAGCAGCGCACCCACGATGATCGGAGGCTTGCGGCCGATCCTGTCGGAGAGACTGCCGACGAAGGGAATGACGAACACGGCCACCATGTTTCCGAGCACCGGGATCCACAGATAGACGTCCTTGGCAAAGCCGATGCCGTAGGCCGGCTGCACGGCGTAGGCCGCGCCGAAGATGGTCGCAACGACCGGGATGACGTTCATCAGCGCCATGCAGATGACCCTGAGCATGTCGGGCCAGTTCAGCTTGATGGCCTGAACGACGGGCGTCCGCGGCGTTTCTCCCCTTTCGCCTTCTCGCGCAAAGGCGGGGGTTTCGTCGACTTCGCGACGAATGATGTAGCCTGCGACGATGACGAAGAAGCTGAGCAGGAACGGAATCCGCCAGCCCCAACTGTTGAAGGCATCAGTCGGCATGTAAGCCGCCAGCGGCAGGAAGACGGCGGCCGCGAGAATTTGTCCGGCCTGCACGCCCTGGAGCGCAAAACTCGCATAGAAGCCGCGCCGGCCGAACGGCGCATGCTCCAGAATCATCGAGCTTGCGCCGGAGATTTCGCCGGCAACGGCAAAGCCCTGCACCAGGCGAAGGATGACCAGCAGGATCGGCGCGAGGATGCCGACCTGTTGATAGGTCGGCAGGATGCCCACCGCCATGGTCGAGATGCCCATCAGGAACATGCAGACGATGAGAACGGTCTTGCGGCCGTGGGTGTCGCCCCAATGTCCGAGCACGAAGGCGCCGATCGGCCGGGCCACATAGCCAACGCCATAGGTCGCCAGCGACGCGACGATCGCGACCGTGGGATTGTCCGACGGGAAGAAGATTTGCGGGAAGATCAGCGACGCGGCGGTCGCGTAGATGAAGAAGTCATAATATTCGAGCGCCGACCCGATCCAGCCGCTCGCAGCGGCTTTCCTCGACTGGCTCACCTGATGGATTCCGGTCATCCTGAGAGTCCTCCAAACTGGTTTGCTGGCGTCCCGTGGTCGGGCTTCTTCGAAGAAACTGGGCAGCACTGTCCGCGCGCCGTGCGGGGTCTCCGCAAGCGTTCGTCACTGCCGATGGGTGTTTGATTGGCGCGACAATAGGCTTTCGCCGGACTAACACAATTACCCAGTTATGCGATAAACCTAACATGATGTTATCTGCGTCCGGAGCTCCCGACGCGACGTCATTCCGGCGGATTGAATGTCCGCACGAAATAGACGGGCTCCCTGCCCTTCCTGAGGCGATAGAGCTGCGCCGGACGGTTCGGGCCGCGCCGCATCTTTGCGACCGGCTCGATGATGTCGGCCGAGAGGATCCTTGTGCGGAAGGCGCTCTTCTCCAGCGGACGATCGAGCACGACCTCGTAGACGCGTTGCAAATCGGGCAGCGTGAATTCCGCAGGCATCAAATAAGCGGGCAGCGAGGTATACTCCACCTTGTTGCGCAGGCGCTGGATTGCGCTTGTCAGGATATCGCCGTGGTCGAAGGCGAGCTTCTCCCTGACCTTGCCGCCGCTGATCGGACACCAGCGCGCATCGCTGGTAATCTCCCTTGCATCGGCCGGGATCAGCGCGAAATAGGCGTGGGTTGCCGACCAGCCGCGCGGGTCGCGCGTCGCGCTTCCCCAGCTTCCGAGCTGCTCGAGATAAGGACTGGTGACGCCGGTCTTGTCCTTCAGCTTGCGTGCCGCACAGGCGGCGAGGTCACGGTCCTTGGCGACGTCGACGAAGCCGCCCGGCAGCGCCAGGCTGAGTGGAAACGGCTCGCCCTCGCCGGCCGGACGCTGCACCAGCAGCACCTGAAGCCTGTCGTCGAGAATCGCAAAGATCACGACGTCGACCGTGGTCAGCGGCCGCGCGAAATCCAATTGCCCTGATTGTCCAGCCCCTTGGACCCGATCCTCGCCCGCCATTGGCAGCCTCCCCCGTTCGACCTTGACACTAGCACAGTTAGTTGTACAGTCCAACTTACTTAGTTGCTTAGACCAACTTACTGCCATAGGAGGCAAGCCATGTTCGGCATCCGATTCATCAAGGCCCAGCCCACCACCTATCTGA